>CAWUWP010000094.1:0-28230 GCA_963926275.1 uncultured Gammaproteobacteria bacterium
CTATGGATGACAGCCAATTAAAAAAACTCGTCATCATGATGGATAATATTATTCAAGGTTGCTCTGAGATTATTAAAAGTGACCTTGAAAAAAACAATCCGTTGCGCCCATGGCGAGTGATACATCTAAACAGAGCAATAACGTCAACACGCTCTCATGATACCGAACTAATGCGGACTGTATTTCAACAACTTATCCACACATTCCCCTCTGATGCTGCAGCATTTTTTTCAGAAGGCATGCATGAGATGAATAGACTCAATTATCCTGAAGATGTCAAAGCTGTATTACAAGAGTACTTTAATAAATATAGCCGGCCAAAAATGAATTAAAAAATTTTGCCCAATTAGTTATCTTCCTGGGCCCATGCCCGATTCGACACCAAATATATTTTCCCACAAACATACATGAACTCTAAAACATTGCCTTCAAAAAAACATCATCCTGAAAACTCAATCCCATTTTGGGACGCATTTAAATTCTGGCTAAAACTAGGCTTCATTAGTTTTGGTGGTCCTGCCGGCCAGATCGCTATCATGCATCAAGAATTAGTTGAAAAACGTCGATGGATATCTGAACAACGTTTTTTACATGCACTAAACTTTTGCATGTTATTGCCTGGCCCAGAAGCGCAACAACTCGCCACCTACTTTGGTTGGCTTATGCATCGCGGCTGGGGAGGTATTGTTGCAGGAGTATTATTTGTATTGCCTTCACTGTTTATTTTAATTGCACTGTCTTGGATTTATATTTCCTATGGTGACGTGCCTATCGTTGCGGGTGTGTTTTATGGGATCAAACCAGCCATTACGGCGGTTATTATTCATGCGGCTTATCGCATTGGCTCACGTGCAGTTAACAATGGTTTGTTATTTTCTATTTCTGTAGCAGCCTTTTTATCTATCTTTATATTTAAAGTACCCTTCCCCATTATTATTATTTGCGCAGCCATGATTGGTTTTATAGGGGGCCGCATAGCACCAGATAAATTCAAATCAGGCGGTGGCCATAAATCTGAAGACAAATCTTTTGGCCCAGCGATTATTGATGACGACACTCCCGTACCCGAGCATGCGAAATTCAGTTTGAATAAACTTATTCGCGCCGTCGTGATAGGCTTTACTTTATGGCTAGTCCCTATGTTTTTATTAAATCATTTTTATGGTTGGGACCACACACTGACACAAATGGGTTGGTTTTTTACTAAAGCCGCCTTGGTCACTTTTGGTGGCGCATATGCAGTACTCCCCTACGTATACCAAGGTGCCATAGAAAATTATTCATGGGTCACTCCGACACAAATGATTGATGGTTTAGCCTTAGGTGAAACAACACCGGGGCCATTGATTATGGTGGTGGCTTTTGTGGCTTTTATTGGTGGCTATATCAATAATTTATTTGGCCCAGATCAATTATTCCTAGCCGGTGTAGTCGCCGCCTCTTTAGTGACCTGGTTTACATTTTTACCCTCATTCTTATTTATTTTTGCTGGCGGGCCTTTTATTGAAACCACTCACGGCAATATTAAATTTACCGCACCTCTGACTGCCATCACTGCTGCAGTAGTTGGCGTCATTATTAACTTAGCTTTGTTTTTTGGTTATCACGTTTTGTGGCCGGAAGGTTTTGCTGGAATATTTGACTGGATATCTGCATTGATTACATTATCTGCCACCATTGCTTTATTTTATTTCAAACTAAACTTGCTGCATGTGATTGCCGCATGCGGCATCTTAGGATTAATCATTAAAACAATCGGTAGTTAAACCTTCTTACACCTCGTAAGCGCTAATTATCTCACCCATAAAAAAAGCCAGCTCAATGAGCTGGCTTTTTACTCTCAAGTAGCAAGAGTAAGGAGGTGTTAAAAAAGAGCGATGCCGACAGCAAATATTACTGATAATACGCCAATCAACATTAAGGTCTCGGTCGCTGCAGACTTGCAAAAGTTTGAGGTTCCAAACATGTCATTACTCCAATAAGGGTTAATAAGTTTATTCTAATCAGTATAGTAGAAAATTCTAATATAAGCAACTCTTAATATACTAAAACAACGATAGCGTCGCATTTTGCCGCTTAACGGTGTATTTTAGCGTTATACGGTAGTTTATAGGCCGATTACTTCTATGCGAACCACTCAGAATTGATCAATATTTAACTATATTCTTCGCTATTATCCATAATTAAGGTAGGGTATTTTGGTACAAAGCGCTTTCTTCTTCTCGATATTAATTGCCGCCAGTTTGGCTTTTTTCGCGATGATTTCGCCTTTCTTTGAACCTATTCTGTGGGCAGCCACATTGGCAATAGTCTTCAAGCCAATACAAACAAAAATCACAGCCGTGTTGCCAACACGAAAAAATCTAGCGGCACTAGCAACACTCCTAATTATTATTTTTGCAGTGATCGTACCTGCACTGCTTTTATCACTATCGGTCGGCCGCGAAGGCATCACCTTATATCAATCAATCTCCAGCGGTGAAGTTGACTTGTCCGGGCCGTTAAGCTGGGCTCAGAATACCTGGCCATCATTAATTGATCGTGCTGAAAGTTTAGGCATCAATATCGAAGAAGCAAAACAAAAACTTTCTTCTTCTGCATTACAGGGCAGCCAATGGGCGGCATCACACATTTTCACATTCGGCCAAAACACGGTACGCTTTGCAGTGATGTTTTTTCTAATGCTTTATTTGTTATTTTTCTTTTTGCGTGACGGGAATAAAATCATAGATAAGATAATTCAAGTCCTTCCTATTGGAGATGAGCGCGAGCGTTACCTGCTTTCTAAATTTGCTGAAGTCTCACGTGCAACTATTAAAGGCACTTTGGTCGTTGGTGCTATTCAAGGAATATTAGGCGGCATTATCTTTTCATTACTAGGCATTGAATCGGCAATATTTTGGGCAGTAGTGATGACTTTATTGTCTATTCTTCCCGCTATTGGTTCGGCCTTAGTTTGGGCGCCTGCAGCTATTTATTTAATCACTAGCGGAATGCTAATTAAAGGCATCATACTCATAGCCTTTGGTGTATTAGTCATTGGTATGGTTGATAACATTCTACGACCCATTTTAGTGGGACGTGATACCAAGATGCCCGACTATTTAATATTATTAAGCACATTAGGCGGTATCTCATTGATAGGTATTTCAGGATTTGTTTTAGGCCCCGTAATTGCCGCTTTCTTTCTAACTATATGGGCTATGTTTGCAAAAGAATATAATCATGAGGATATTACTGGATAAGCTGGTGTATTATTTTCCTCAATACTGGCACCACGCCTAGTTGAAACTAAACATTTTTCTTCAACCACATTTGATTACACAGAGATGGATGAAGCATAGCTAAATAGTATGGAGAATATAGTTCCCATGCTCACAGTTTCAGTTAAATTTTTTTTCACTGACCGTAGATAATGCTTTTTTGCATACATGCCAACCAACAAAGTAAGCTCTATTTGCGGCATTAACGCTAAAAGAGGTTCATGCCAGTTAGGCGTACAATTAGGCATGGGTGGAAAATCACCTGACTTTCCTTTCCCGGGATAACAAAAGCTCCTCGGCATAACAGCAATTTTATTATGGTCATAGAAAGTATCATGATCTACCCCAGCCATTCACATAGCTTTTTGCCACTCGTATCATTCCAGGAAATACTGATTGCATGCACTTTGGTACCAGGTGCTTGACCTTCAATTAATATTCTTGCGCAACTAGAAGGGCGAACAATAGGATTGGGCTGAAACGGAAGTTTCTCTGCACATTGAGTGCATGCGCGTAAATCATTTGTTAATAATTTCAGTTATAAGCGAACCATTATTTTTTCTTCTTTCTACCCCGTCTCACTTGATAGGCTGATATCTCTTTCATGAGTTCACTATAAGGAAAATTATCGACACTATTAAACTTTGCTAGTGCTAGTTGAAACACACCATAAATATCCTGCTCATCCAGCCCACCTGTCTGAAGTATTTTTACAAAACCTTTAACAGCTCCATTCTGAATCCTTATCTCAGCATTATGCGGTAATTGCCCATCAATACTTTTCTGCTGAATTACAAAGCGAGCATTTTCACGCAATGACTTTAATATTGTCGTGCAAGACTGTTGCGCGCCGTTTGAGTTACACGAGACACCTTCTCTATCGGCCAGATTAAAACGTGATGATTGTGAGCAATTACATATACGAGAATTAATTGCTTTTTCAAATACGCAACGAATAGGATTTATTTCTTTGTAAGTAGAGTGATACTCTATTTCATCCATAATAATGTCTTAATTATTTTTCCCATTCGCGCAAAATAGGGGCGTCTCTATTCTGAACTAATTTAGCTTCTGCCATATCCTCATGATCGGCAAACATAATCTTTATATTACTGACATCTTTTATCTTGAGTTCGTTTCTAAGGTTTCGCGCATATAATTTCGCATCTTTATACTCCGGAAAGCTATCCTTTAAATCAGCCTCTCGTACGGCGCCGTTAGTACCCTTAATCAAATGAAAAACAAAATATGGCATATTTTCTGAACCAGTTAGTAGATTTAGGCTATTTAATCACTGTTATGGCTAGTTGCAAATAACCTGGTCGGGTAATAACACTAATGCTTTATACAAATTTCAAGCTTACTGAAGTGTTATTGACAGACTAGGCAATTTTTTCGATAGTGCAGCTTATGAATGAACTAACAATTTTTGCTGCAAAATTAGACGATATACGTCCAGGTAAAACCAAGAAAGTCTGCTTTCCCGATCACGGGCCGATATTATTAGCCAATGTCGACGGTAGTATTTATGCCGTTGATGACACCTGTACCCACGAAGATTCTTCATTGGCATTGGGCTGCCTACGAGAAGACAAGGTTAAATGTACACTTCATGGTAGTTGGTTTAGCGTGGTGACTGGTGAACCCACCGATGAACCCGCTGACGAACCATTGCACCGTTATCACGTTGAAATCCACAGTGATGAAGTCTGGATAAACCTGGATCCTATTGTATAAATCAACATAGCGTGAGCAGTCTTTATTAGTTTTGCTAATAGCTTATCAAGCTCTTCACTAATGCACTTCCTCGACGCAGTGTTATCTAAATTTTCCAATGGATACACCTGTCTGACTTTTATTAGCGCTCGACATTAAAAATCTCATTATTTTTGTCTGCAGTACGATACTACCTATAGATGATTTATTTTATCAATCGGCCAATAGCGGACATCCGATTGTTTAAAGTATATTGTCAGCAAAAAGCACAATTATGTTTCAAATGGATGTTTCATATAGCTATTAAATTTTTGATTCAGCATAACCAGTTAATTAAGTCATTGAATTATTTGGCGTGATGAGTTTGGAACGCTTATTGCAGTAAATAGACATATATCGTCTATTCGGTATTTGTTGGCATTTATTTTTATCAACAAGGAAGTTTTATGAAGCCATTAATATTAGTTGCGACATTATCTATATCGACACTATCAACCAGTCACGCGTGCGAGGAAATTAATACCACTCAAGCTGTCGTTGACTATGTTTGTGATTACTCCCTAGTGAGTGATACTCAGTGCAGAGTTTGGAAAGAAGATATGCGCCAAATGAGCTACAACAATCGCGTAATCATGGATTCATTTATTAGCTGGGATAAAAATCTAGAAGAAGATAATACTTACGTCGCGGAAAGCAACTAGTCACTTTTCTGTCTACAAAAAAATCCCCGCATTTAACGGGGACGTTTTATTGCTGCAATCTATCTTTCTAACACTGTTGTTTGCCGTGATACAAGTTCACAACATGGCGCGCTTCTGCAAAAAATAACCATCGCTCAATCATCACACCAACAAATGCACTAATCACAGCGACTGCAAATACTACGCTAATAGGCATGAACCCCACGCCAGCCCAAAGCACTAACCCTGGCACTGTAAATGCAAATAAGAATACTAACCAACGCAATGCAATCAACCGTGCTCGGGCCACTTCATAACCAAACTCTTCTGTTAAGAATGTTCCTGCGGTATGGCCAACATCAAATAATCGCACCATACTACTTGTAAAAGAAGTGGCCGTATTAATAGTGGGCCCAGCCGGCACACCGATCCAGAAGAAATAAATAATCTTGGCTATCGCCGCAATGATAATCAGGTAAGTACTTGTCACCACCAGACCTGTAATAACTGGTTCGTACATAGACACTATAAATAAAAACATCAGACCACCTAACATGGCTCCTAATAAAATATAGTTAATCGGTGTTAATGGGTTATGCCATTGTCTGATTGTTTTAAGACAGGCGTATATCATCCCGGTAGAGAAAATAGTAGTAATTGCCCACAACGCCGATAGCATTGAAATAATTACGAGCCAATTATATCCCCCCACGTCTTTCCACACTGTGAACATATAGAGAGCCGCTACCGGATAGAACAAAATTGCTAACAATCCTTCTCGGGCTAACCAAGAAGTACGTACACGACTAAATGCACGCCATGCATTCTTTGGGTTAGCCAAATGGAATGTTGATGAAATTAATCCGACAGTAATCAACCCCAAGGCAATTGCGCTCGACAACAAAACACCATGAGCACCTAATGGGTTTGTCTGACTAACCGAGTTATATATACAGGTGATAGCAAATAAGCCATAACCCGCGCCGGATGTTACTGTAAAAAATATTACTGATAGTGCTGGATGCATCGATATTCTTCCTTGATTTTATCTTGCTACTAAACGATTAACCCAATCTTTTACTGCTTTGATTGAGTTTGTTTCATTAACGTAGGTCTCTACTTTCTTCTTTTCTCGTGGAGGCAAATACTTATTCACCGGCTCATAGCCTAATTCCGGCATTAACTGTTCGCCATTTCTTTCTCTAGAAATAATAGACACTTCTGAATTCGGATCATCAAAATCTCCAAAGTAACGCGCACTAGTTGGGCAAGTCATTACACATGCTGGCTGGCGTTCTTCTTCTGGCAAATTTTCATCGTAGATTCGATCCACGCACAAGGTGCATTTTTTCATGACACCATCTTCACGGTCTAATTCTCGTGCACCGTAAGGACATGCCCATGCACAGTAGTTACAACCCATACACTTGTCTTGATCAACTAACACAATGCCATCTTCTTCACGCTTGTAAGATGCACCTGTAGGACATACCGTCACACAAGCTGCGTCATCACAATGCATACACGACATTGGGAAGTGAACCGTTTTACTGTTGGGATAGTCCCCTACTTCATAGTTACGAATACGATTAAACCAAACACCCGTTGGATCTTTTCCGTAAGGCTCAAAGTCAGTTAATGGACCCGTTGTACCCGATGTATTCCATTGCTTACATGCGACAGCACAAGCATTACAGCCTACACATGTATCTAAATCTATAACCAATCCTAGTTTCATTATTTATTCCTTTTGGTATTGCCGCGCGTTAAAATATCTTTTAGCGAACGATTTAACCTAACTGCTTCATGTGTTTGGTAGCGCAACTTATCTTTCGTCCTTTCCGAACCTGGTAACGGTTTGATGGTTTCAAAGCTTGGCCATACACCGATCTCACCTTTCTTAGCAGGATATATTTTGACTTGTAAGTCGTACCAAGCGGCTTGTCCGGTAATAGGATCCGAATTGGTAATCGGTCTACCTGTATCTCCACAAGGTAGATGCTCATTAATCAAATGATTTAACAAGAATCCTTGGTTTGATTCGTTTGCTTCAGGATCAAGACCCCAGGTACCACGTTGCTTACCCACTGCATTCCACGTCCATACAGTAGTTTTTTCAGTACCTTCCATTAACTTAACTTGTACACGGATACGTCCTGTTTTTGACTCCAACCAAATCCAAGACAAATCTTCTATGCCCATTTCTTCAGCTTTCTGACGATTCATGTACATATAGTTTTGCGCGAGCAATTGACGCAACCATGCATTTTGCGAATCCCATGAGTGGTACATCATCATCGGACGCTGAGTGATTGCATGGAATGGATATTCTTCTAGCGAAGTACAGCGCTGCTCCAAAGGAATATAAAATTCTGGCAACGGATCAAAGAAACGTGAAGTACGATACTGATCACGTTCATCTTTTGGTTGAGGGCCATCATACAAACCTAAACCAGCCAAGCGGAATTTCTGTAATGTCTCAGAATATAATTCCATGATGATCGGCTTTGTGGTGTGTGTGAATCCAGCCTTTTTGGCAAATTCCAAATAGTCTTTATTAGCAAACCGGTAAAAGCGCTCATGCTTTGCTAATTTGTATTGGAAGAAACACTCATTCTCAATGTACTTTCCCCATTGATTGGGATTAGGTTCGCCACGCAAAGATTTTTCACCGTCTTTGCCACGCCAGCCGGCTAAGAAACCAATGCCGGGTGCTTTCTCAAAGTTAATAATGAAGTCTTTATAACCTTCATATTTAGGAGAACCATCTTCCTTAGTAAAGGCAGGAAATTTTAAACGTGTTGCTAGGTCTACCATGACTTCTTGCCAAGGGCGCACATCTCTATCTATCTCAATAACTGGCGCACGAATAGCATCACATACTGCATCAGGCTCTGAAATAGGTCGATCTAACATAGAGATCGTGTCATATCTTTCTAAGTAAGTGGTATCGGGTAAAACCAAATCAGCAAATGCAACCATCTCTGAATGGAATGCATCGGCAACGACCAAGAATGGTAATTTGTAATCACCCTTGTCATCTTTTTCACGTAGAAGATCTCTGATCTTGCCGGTATTCATGGATGAATTCCAACTCATATTCGCCATGAAGAAAATCAAGGTATCGATAGGATACGGGTCACCATTGACGGCATTGGTAATCACCATATGCATCAAGCCATGGTTAGCCAGTGGCGCTTCCCATGAATAAGCTTTATCGATACGCAATGGATTACCATCATCATCAATGACTAAATCTTCGGGACACGTTGGAAAACCTAATGGTGGCCCATCCAGTGGCTCGCCCGGTGCTTTAGGCTTTGCGGGTTTAATAGGTGGACATACATGTTTAGGGAAAGGAGGTTTAGCTAAATGCCCGCCGGGGACATCAACCGTCCCTAACAGCACTTGTAATAAGTGAATTGAACGACACGCTTGGAAACCATTTGAATGCGCCGAAACACCCCGCATTGCATGCATAGAGACAGGTCTACCAATAAAGCTATCGTGTTTTTTCCCTGACCAATCTGTCCACTCAGTTTTAACTTCAATACTTTCTTCAAATGCAACATGCGCCATCTCTAAAGCCAGGCGTTCAATCACATCAGCTGGCACGCCGCATGTCTTTGTAGCCACTTCCGGCGAATATTCTTCAGCCAAATAACGTTCTGCTAACAGCGTAAATGAAGTCTTAACTGTTTTACCTTCAGGTGTTTGATACTCACCAAACAAAGCAGGCATCGTCCCTGCTAGCGTTGCATCAATAAATTTTTCTTGTTCTTGATCCCAGGCAAGTGGTTGACCTTCTTCATCACGATAGATAAGACCATCACCTACTTCCTGCGGAGTATGTACAACAAGTTGTGTGGCATTGGTATAACGAAGTACGTATTCCCAATCGAATAAATCATTCTTTAACAACACATGCACCATAGACAATGCAAGCATGCCATCTGTCCCTGGTTTTACAGGCACCCATTCATCTGCAATCGCTTGGTATCCTGTTCGTACAGGATTGATAGATACAAACTTAGCACCGCGACGCTTTAATTTTTCTAAGCCAATTTTGATTGGGTTGGAGTTATGATCTTCTGCCACACCCCACATCATGAAGTACTTAGTACGATCCCAATCTGGATCGCCAAATTCCCAAAATGACTGTCCTGTTGTATATAAGCCAGCAGCCGCCATATTTACAGAACAGAAACCACCGTGTGCCGCCCAGTTAATGGTTCCGAATTGCTGTGCCCAAAATCCTGTGAGCGCCTGCATCTGGTCTCGCCCAGTAAAGAAAGCTAACTTCTTAGGATCTGTCTTGCGAATTTTGTCGAGTCGCTTAGTCAAATAGTCCAGCGCTGTATCCCAACTTACCGGCTCAAAATCACCTTCACCACGCTCACTACCTTGTTTACGCATCAGCGGTTGAGTCAGCTTGCCAGGAGAATTCTGCTTCATGATACCTGCGTTGCCTTTGGCACACAGCACACCCTTATTAATAGGGTGATTCTTATTTCCTTGAATAAAGCGAACTAAATTATCTTCAACAGTAACCTTAATGCCACAGCGACAGGCGCACATATAGCAAGTGGTGAATTTTGTCTCTTGGTTACTATGGTCTTCAAATTGGGGTAATTTTGATGGCACCGAACTTCCTTTTGTGGTGAATCTACTCATCTATGAATAGATTTTACGGCAATTCGCCTATTTCTCATACAATATACTTTAGAGAATAAGCATTATTTAATATACTTATACACTAACGCTGTTTGTTTCATTTTGGCAAATTAATCTAACTAATACCGGTATAGCGATTAGCTTATCTAATCTTATCAGGTCAGACACTATATAGAGGCACCAAATCCAGCGCTTACTATTCACCCAAATTATTGATTTACATAAATTTATTGCACTATTCGCATTTTTCTAAGTCCTAATGTAGTGTGAACAAAAAAACAGCAGGAGACAGACCCAATGGAAGCATATGAAAGCTTAATCCAAACCATTGCACTGACCATGGGCGTCGCTTGGGCCAGTGGAATTAATCTATACGGCACCTTAGTCGCATTAGGCGTGATGACTAATATGGGTTACGTGGACCTGCCCCCTGACTTACAAATCGTCGGTGATCCATTAGTGATTGCTGCCGCTGGATTTATGTACATCGTTGAATTCTTTGCCGACAAGATTCCCGGCGTGGATACCGGTTGGGATACCTTACACACACTGGTACGCATTCCCGCAGGCGCTTTATTAGCCGCTGGTGCTATTGGTGACGTCGGTGCAGGTGCTGAAATTGCAGCGGCATTAGTCGGTGGTACCCTTGCTGCCGGATCTCACTTGACTAAAGCAGGCACGCGCGTACTTATCAACACATCTCCCGAGCCCTTTTCAAACTGGACCGCTTCGATCACTGAAGACATTGCTGTGTTTGCAGGAATCTGGGCAGCCATTCAACACCCTGTGTTATTCCTAATTTTACTGGTGATATTTATTGTGATGATAATTTGGTTATTACCCAAACTATTTCGCGCAATTAAGAAAGTCTTCCGCTTCTTTATCAATTTCTTTTCTGCCAAGAAAGAACCCAAAATGAATAATCAATTTGAAACAACAATAGATCAAATTGACACATCGACCTTGACCAAAGAGTAATTCAGGCAACTGACTTATCTACAATTGGGTGCTCACACTACTCACAACTACTTGTTCTAAAACGCTTAATGGGTCTGTAAACTGGCAGACCTTTTAGAATTGGAAAGTCAAAGGTTACCAACATGTCAAACTGGATCGACGCAGAAGTACTCGAAAACATTCATTGGACAGATACGCTTTACTCATTGAGAGTCAAAGGTGATATCGGCGAATATGAAGCTGGCCAATTCGGTCGTTTGGGATTAATGATTGACGAACAAATTGTTGGACGCCCTTACTCCTTTGTTAGCGCACCCCATGAAGACTTCTACGAATTTTATTCGATCGATGTCGCAGAAGGATTACTTTCTCCCAAGCTAGCCAATTTAAAAGCAGGCGACCATATTTACTTAGGCAAAAAAGCTAACGGATTTTTAGTACTGAATGAAATTCCGGAAAGCGAAGATTTATGGATGATCTCAACCGGTACTGGCATTGGCCCTTTTCTATCTATTCTAAAAACCGAAAAACCTTGGCAACGTTTCAAGAAGTGCGTGCTAGTACATGCCGTTCGCACCGCTTCAGAATTAACTTACCAAGACTTAATCAACGAGGTGAAAGAAAAACACCCCGATCAATTTGAATACATCCCTTTTGTTAGTCGCGAAAAAACAGATTTTGCATTACCTGGTCGCATTCCAAAAGCATTAAAAAAAGGTAAGTTAGAAGATCACATCAATTTAAAAATTGAAAATGGTAAATCGCAAATCATGTTATGCGGCAATCCCGACATGGTGAAAGATGTGCGAGAGACATTAGAAAAACGCGGCATGACTAAGAACTTACGCAAAACACCGGGCAGTATTAGTACAGAAAATTATTGGTAATTTTAGAGCGGGTTCGCTCCTCTGCTGCCCACCAAAAATAGCCACAAACACAAACTATAGCTCCACCTTTATCTCAAGTCATTCCCGCGAAAGCGGGAATTCAGCCAATTACCTGATAGTGAACCTGTATTCGTTGATCTAATTTCAGATAATTACAAGTTAAGTGAGGACGAAGTTTTAAGTCACATTAACTTTACTCTGAACGACAAGGAAATTCATAATCTATATTCAAGAGAGTAAATCGGAATCGGATTAAATTTATTATTTAATAATTCATGCAGTGATATTCCATTTTTCTATGTTGAACGTGACGAAGTAGTTAAAAATGAAGCTAGAAAAATAGAGGCTATAAATAATCTAAAATCTTTATATAAAAACTACTTCGAAAAATATTGCACCCATCCAGTAATGAATATTAGCGAACTAAATTGCGACGATAGAATTAATTCTATTTGTTACATGCTATGGGATATTTTTGTGTTATCTCCAACTAGTGCCATAACAGCCATGGTGAATGCTTCAGTTGAAGTGATGGATGATGCTTTACGCACTAAAAATGAATACTGTGTTGTATCCGCGATACACGGATTGGGGCATTGGGTATCAGGGTCTGATGCAGCTAAATAAACATTAGAAAATTGGCTTAACTCACCAAAAACAAGTAATGTCGAAATTATAAAATATGCGAATCAAGCTAAAACTGGTTACATACAATAACACACAAAATAAATCACTCAATCTGACTACTCGAGCCTATTAGCTCAACTGTTATCTTTCCTGAGCATTAAATATGGTATCGAAAGCAAAACTATATTCGCAGTTAGACCGTATGGAAGATGAATTGCGAGAACGGATAATTCCTCACCTAGAGCATGCGGCGATGGGTGGAAACGATTTAGTATTCTGCGCAACAGACTTCAATTCATGTTCAGAACCTACGTTCAAGACAGATGTCGAGACAGACTCACTCATTCAGCTTGGGAGACAAATCTTGGCTTTGAGAGGGAAGTTGGGTGAAACATTCGAGAGATCCATTGCTGAGAGAATATGTTGGTATTGTAGAAAGTGGGAAGACACTGATGATAATTATCGAAAAACTGCACAAGGACTAGCCCGAGAGTTTCTTAATGAGATAATAAAGGCAACTGCTAAAACATGACCAGTCGATCAACTCCAGGCATTCACGGTGTGCGTAACGGCACTACTGAATGCTTATATACTCTCACTGATGAAAAATATGGACAACTGTTAAGACCAGAACCTAACAATCAATCAGCACTATGCACATCATAACTTACAGGCTAGCTATCTTTTAGCATTTGCGGTGTGACCAACATTTTTTTGATGCCATTTTCAAACCCGACAGCTCTCCAGTCATCAACCTGAAAATCAATTGTATAGACAGAACAAGTGGGTAGATTTGCTAGTCGATCGCCTGTTAAAAAATTACATAAATCTGTGAGGCCAGGGTTATGAGCAATTAAAGCGACATGCTCATACTGGTTACTAATTTTTTCAATAAACGACACTAAATGGGTCAGTGAAGCTAGATATAAAGATTCTTCAAATTGAATATCCGTTTTTGGCAGATTTAAACATGTATTCAATTGTTCCCAGGTTAACTGAGCGCGATTTGCACTACTACAATAGACCCTATCAAACTGTTGTTTGTTAGCAATCAAATGTTTCCCAATAAGCTCAGCATCTTGATATCCACGATCATTTATCACTCTATCCATATCTATGCAGCCAGCGCCCCCATCAGATTTGGCATGGCGAATAATACTAAGCTGTTTATTCATAGGGTCATGCTAGTAACTGTTAAGCTAATTCACAAGGTTTGTTTATTGTAGACAGGAGTAGAACCTGTAAAATAAGCGCTCCAATTTAAATCATATAGGTCTGGATGATATGCGTATCGCGACATTAACCATTGCAAGCTTACTGACTTTATCCACAGCCCATCAAGCTATGGCTGAAGATAGCGTCTCCATTGAACCAAGATTATGGGAAGTCTCTACAACCATGACAACGCCGATGTCTCCTGAGCCTCGTGTTGAGACTCAACAAGAATGCATCAAAGATTCAAAAATCAGCCCGCAAGACCTAGCGCCCAGCGATAATGGCGAGTGTTTAATGTCAGTAGCAATACTCTAAGCTGGTCTATGCAGTGTAATACTCCGGGTGGAGCAATGAACGGTCAGGGTTCGTTTGAATCTAAAGGTGATTCAGACTCTGGCAATATGACCATGAATATGAATCTTGAAGGCCAATCTTTTTCTATGGAAATGGTTTGGAAAGGCCACAGAGTGGGTTCTTGCTAACTAGCTAGCCTAACTAACCTAGCAATCAATACTTACAACTATATTTTTGTGACAGCACTTCGTTGTCACGTTATTTTTTTAATTTAATTTAAGGAGCATAGTTAATATGTCAGATCGAATTGTAATGCGCATCGGCGAATCATTAGTAGCAGGCGGCCCTCCCGGTACTGCCGCAGAACCTGAAGTCATCATTGGTGAACTAGACGGCCCTGTCGGTACTGCGTTTGCCACCTTAATGGGCGATCAAGTCAAAGGCCACACCCGTGTGCTTG
Source organism: uncultured Gammaproteobacteria bacterium (assembly GCA_963926275.1). GTDB lineage: Bacteria > Pseudomonadota > Gammaproteobacteria > UBA4575 > UBA4575 > UBA1858. The sequence continues at coordinate 14,774 of CAWUWP010000094.1, forward strand.
CTATTTTGAATACAGATATTCAGGTACGCCCTGCAACTTTAATGGTCAGTAAAGTGACTGTTAAGGACGAGCGTTATACCAATATTCTAATGGGTACTGTGCAAGCTGCGATTGCTAATGGTGTATTGGATGCCGTCCGTAATGGTGACATCCCTAAAGAGAAAGCTAATGATCTTGGTATTATTGTTTCTGTTTGGTTAAACCCAATGGTAGCAACCGCCGAAGATTTGGATCATAAGATCTTGTTTGATATTCACCGTAAAGCTACGGCAAATGCAATTCATAAAGCCATGAATAATGAGCCTGGCATTGATTGGTTATTAGAGAATCAAGAAAAGATCACTCATAAGTATTATCAAATGGGATTAGACGGAAAAATTTAATCCGTTAAGGTTAAATAACCTGGGGCAGTCAAATTAATTGCCCCAGGTTTAATACTTTTAGCTGCATATAAAAACATCAATAATTTTGACCCATCTTCATATCAAAAAAATTCCACTCTTAGTCATCGCTTTTAGTTGCGCTTTATTGCTTGTTAGCTGCGACTCAGAGCAAACTGGCCCACAAATTAGCGGCCAAACCATGGGAACTAGTTATAGCGTTCAGTGGAGCGATACTTCACCCTCCTTCTCAACCTCTGAATTAACAAACCAAATTGAACAACGCCTAGTCCGCATTAACTTGTTAATGTCGACCTATATTCCAAATTCACAATTAAGCGAATTCAATCAATCGCGTGAAACAGGCTGGCACGCTGTCGATGAAGAGCTAGCCACACTTGTCACCACAGCATTATTAATCAGTAAACAAAGCGAAGGGGCATTTGATATTACTGTGGGTCCGCTAGTTAACTTATGGGGCTTTGGGCCCAGTGATACTAGTTTTACTTTTCCTACAGACACAGAAATTAACATTGCTAAGCGCAGTATTGGCTATAAACAGCTTGAGGCTCGCTTAGACCCACCAGCACTAAATAAAAAAATAGTCGACTTGTATGTCGATTTATCTGCTATCGCTAAAGGTTATACGGTTGATGAAATAACACAAATTCTTGACGAGAAAAATATCGTTAACTATATGGTAGAGATCGGTGGCGAAGTTAAAGCCAAGGGGATAGCACCGCACGGAAACCCGTGGCGCATAGGCATTGAAACTCCCAACATTCAACGCGGCGGAATAGAACAAGTCGTGTCACTAAAAGATGTGGGCGTTGCTACCTCTGGCGATTACAGAAACTTTATAGAACATCAGGGCAAACGTTACTCACATACAATTGACCCACGTAGTGGCTACCCTGTTAGTCATAACTTAGGTTCTGTCACTGTTATTCATGAGTCGACTGCGATTGCAGATGCGTGGGCGACGGCTTTCATGGTGTTGGGTGCTGAGAAGAGCTATCAGCTATCTAAAGAAAATAACTTATCAGGGGTGCTAATTACTCGCAATGGCGATAATTATACTTCCACCGTATTTGGCGAGATGCAGTCTTATCTTGCTAAATAAATATCATATTTATCTGACAACACAACAATTAATTAAACAAAAAAAACTCCCTACCAAAGTAAGTGGCTTTTTGAAATTTAAAGCTAAAGAATTAAACTATTGTAGTTTGATAAATTTTTAAGTAAATTTGATCAATCTTCCAACAATGATCAATTTTACTCATGATTAATTTCCCCACTGTTAAGCAACTTCGTTACCTCATTGCTTTAGAGAAACAACTACACTTTGGCAAGGCTGCTGAGACCTGCTTTGTTACTCAGTCTGCATTTAGTGTGGCTATCAAAGAACTTGAAAATACTTTAAATACATCTCTGGTTGACCGGACTAATCGAAGCGTCGTGTTTACGTCCACCGGCACCTTGATTGCTCAACAAGCTCGACTAGCCATCTTTGATATTGAAGGTATTATTGATATTGCTAAGTCCACTCAGGAACCACTAAGTGGCCCTTTAAAAATGGGCGTTATTCCCACCATTGCACCCTTCTTATTGCCGCGTATTCTGCCGGCTATTCGCAAGCAGTTTCCAAAGTTAGAATTATACTTGAAAGAAGAACAAACTCATCGAATCCATCGACTTCTATTAGATGGTGAACTAGACATCTTATTACTGGCGCTTCCATTTGATTTGATCAATACCGAATCAGTGAGTATTTTTAACGACCCATTCAAGCTTGCTTACCGCAAAGGCACCCAATTGATTGACCCTGAAAATTTCTCTCCCAATAAATTAAATGAAGAATCGATTCTGTTATTAGAAGATGGACACTGCTTACGCAACCATGCAATGAGTGCCTGCAACCTTAGTAAAAAAGAAAAAATTAGCAAATTCTCTGCCAGCAGTTTGTACAGTCTCATTCAAATGATCGACAGTGATCTGGGTATTACCTTTATCCCTCAGATGGCGGTAGATAGCGGACTGCTTAAACAAACCAAAGTCATTACTTCTGAATTGACCGAAAAGTCTTATCGTGAAATTGGTTTAATGTGGAGAAAATCCAGTGTGCGAAAACCTGAATTCGAACGTCTAGCAGATGTGATTGCTAGTTGCGTAAACCTCTAATTGACTTCCAACGTCACTAGACCTTGTTATCAAATTGGCTAATCACTCAAATAACTAATATCGCATTAAGCTTGTGCCTCATCTGCATGATCCAGGTGCAATACGCTGGTCGCTCAGCTCAATTAATCACGCGCATTGTTTTCCAAGGTCCTTTATAAAATCGTAAAAAAAACACCGCGCAATACACAATCACATTGATAGTAATCATTGACCAAAGCACATATATGTTGGCTTGAAAGTATTTAATGTATAGATAGCAGGGAATCACTAACAATATCACCGATATTATAAAACTCATCTTCATAACAAATCGCGTATCACCCGCACCTTCTAAAGCACCAAGAAAAACTAGAAACAGCGCATCAAACACACCAAAGAAAGCAATAAACTTTAGCAATATCACAATCATTTCTTCGCTGCCTTGCAGGTCACCCAAACCCCCATTCAACGTGAATGGATAAATAAATACTTCAGGAATAGAGATATACAGTAGAGCCAACACACCAAAAAATGCTAGCGCAATATGAATTGCTGACCATGTCGCTTTCTCAGCAAGCTGTGGTTTGTTTTCACCTAAACGCTGGCCAACCACAACAGCCACACCTATCATCAAACCCACCATCGGCAAAAATGATAAGGCATTAATATTGAATGCAATATTACTTGCCACAAGTTCACGCGTGCCCAAGGTTCCAATAAACATAAGAAACGCGGTAAATGCTGACATATCAATAAACAATCTTAAACCATTGGGAAAACCAAAGTACACCAATCGATTGAATAATTTTTTATCGAATCGCCATGAAGATAATAACTGAAAGCGCTGTCTGTATTTAGACTGAAAGATCAAACCAAGCAATACCATCGACCCGGTAATGACAGCAATATTTGTTGCTGTCGCCGCGCCTTTTATCCCCATTGCTGGAAAACCAAATTTACCAAAGATAAACAAATAGTCTAATAAGACATTAATCATTGTAATTAATATACTCACCCACATAACCACCAGGGTCTTGCCCAACCCTGAGAAGAAACTCGACAATGTATTATTCAAAACCATAAACACTGCCGAATACATCAGCAATTTAAAGTAATCCACTTCTAATAATTGAAGTGATTCCGAATGACCGATTAACGCAAAGAATTCTTCGGCTAAAATATACGCAGGAATAACAAGAAATATAGACAGGCAACTAAAGTAAATGCCTTGCCATATCACGCCACCTATATTGTGTTCTTCGCCGGCGCCAAAATATTGAGCAACGAAGGTATTCACATATGCCGCTGTACCAATGAATAAACACATCATGGCAAAGCTCGCCATACCTGCAGGCATGGCTGCGGCAATAGCATCTGACGAATACCAAGACAAAAACATGCGATCAATAAACAGTAGTAAGCTCCAAGCGCCGGTACTAAGAATTAACGGCACAGCAATCACTAGCACTTCATGATAACCGCCGTCTTCAGACCAACGTCTTTTAAATGCTTTTATCATAAGAGGGAAATTTCTACTGTTGCGTCTACACAGAACAACTATTAAATATTAATTTATGATCAGTTCTATTAACTGATTAACAAGCAAGACAACTTAACGGTCATTCTCGTTGCGTAATTCGGCTAGATATCTTGCCAATGTTTTCAACTTCGCATTCCACCACGTCACCTGGCATCAGGAACTCTGGCGGGGTGCGCGCATAGCCAACACCACTAGGTGTCCCTGTTGCAATAATATCGCCTGCCTCTAATTCCATTCCTTGCGACAACACAGAGATGACATTAGCAATAGAAAATATTTGATGCTTGGTATTGGAGTCTTGCTTTAAATTTCCATTCACCCAACTGCGCAACTGCAAGTCATGTGGGTCTTTGATTTCATCCGCTGTCACGATAACTGGCCCCATCGGGCAACAGCCACGATAACTTTTGCCTAGGTAAAACTGTTTATGCCATTTTTGCCTGTCGCGCGCGGTGACATCATTTATCACGGTGTAACCAAACACATGTCGCATCGCATCTTCTTCGCTAATACCAAAACCTGATTTTCCTATAATGACACCTAACTCAGCCTCCCAATCCATTTTTGCAGAGACATTAGTATTGATCTCAATATCACTATATGGCCCATTCATACTATTGGCTGCTTTCGTGAACACGATGGGTGACCTTGGTATCTTTACTTCTTCCGGCTTGGCACCCGAAGTTTCTGACACATGATCAACATAATTCAACCCTAGGCAAATGATATTTTGTCTTGGTCTTGGTATGGGTGAACATAAAGTTACTTGATCACGCTGCACGTAATGATCATCGTTAGAATCCTGACTAATCGCTGCTAATTTTTTTAAAGCTGAACTACCTTCATCCAATAGCAACAACATTGAGTCGATGCCCTCATCCCATTGAGGATGTCTGTTTGGTAAAAATATGCGGTCTCCTTGCTCAACTCCCAACCACACCTTGTTTTTATATTCACAGCTGACTAAACGCATAACTTCCCTTTTTTGAACCTTAAATTATTTTTTATCCGATGCCTTATACATCAATATTTCTCACAAATCGCAAATACATGATGTAAGCTTAAGCGCAGACCTCGGGTCTATTCTCAGGTAAATACAACCTAAAGCTTAGCGTGAAGAGAATTATAATATTTTTAGTCATCATTGCCTCGATTATTTTTGGCGTGGCATTTTTTGATTTGACTAGCTACCTAACATTCGATGAATTAAAGCAGCGTCAATCAGAACTACAATCCCTGGTTAGCGATAATTCATTTGCCGCAGCCGCGATTTTCTTTTTAGTCTATGTGCTCGCAACCAGTGTTTCTTTCCCTGGTGCATTAATACTCACATTAGCAGGCGGTGCATTATTTGGCCTGGTACAAGGCACCCTGCTGATTTCTTTTGCATCAACCATTGGTGCACTCTTTGCCTTTCTCGTTGCACGCTATTTTTTACATGACTTTGTACAAAACAAATTTTCTGATCGACTGACATTAATCAATCAGAAAGTTGAAAAAGAAGGTGCTTTTTACCTTTTATTTCTGCGCCTAGTCCCGGCATTTCCTTTCTTCCTGGTCAATTTAGTGATGGCGCTGACGCCTATCCGTGCATGGACTTATTATTGGGTCAGCCAACTAGGCATGTTGCCAGCGACTCTAATCTATGTGAATGCGGGCACTCAAATTGCTAAGATTTCTTCACCCAGTGATATCGCCTCACCGTCAATGATTTTTGCATTTATTCTATTGGGCATTTTACCTTTTATCACTAAAGGTATTATCTCTACCCTAAAAAACAACCGTGCCTATAATGAATTTAATAAACCAACTTCATTTGAATATAACACGGTAGTACTTGGCGGCGGCTCAGCTGGGTTAGTGGCAGGATATACAACCAGCACTTTACAGGGCAAGGTTGCCTTAGTTGAGAGACACCAGATGGGAGGAGACTGTTTAAATACAGGATGTGTTCCTTCTAAATCTATCTTACGTAGCGCCAAGTTTGTGGCCGACATAAAAAACTTCGCATCGTATGGGTTATCTAACGCTAATTACGAGCTTGAATTTAACAACGTCATGGCACGGGTTCATGACAAGATATCTATCATTGAACCCAAAGATTCTGTCGCACGTTACACCGAGCTAGGCGTGCATTGCGAACAAGGTGATGCTGTTGTTCTGTCTCCCTGGGAAGTCAACGTTAATGACAAAATATTAACCGCGAAAAATATTATCATTGCTACTGGTGCAACACCTGCACTGCCCAACATAACTGACTTAGATCAAGTTCCTTATTTCACCACCGACACCATCTGGTCACTAACAGAGTTACCAAAAAAATTATTGATTATTGGTGCCGGGCCTATTGGTTGCGAATTAGGACAAGCGTTTGCTCGTCTTGGGTCTAAAGTTACCATTGCTTATAACCAACCGACTATCTTACCCAATGAAGATGAAGCGGCGGCAAAACTGGTTGAAGCCTCGTTATTAAAAGACAATGTTTTACTATTAACCAACTTCAATTCAGACAAGTTCATTAATGACTTTGATAACTACTCACTAGTCGGCTCGCAAGATGATGTTTTCACTACTATTAGCTTTACACATTTATTAATTGCTACCGGTAGAAAAGCCAATATTGGCGGCTTAGAGATCCTCAACTTAGACCTCGACGAGAAAGGCCGCATAGCCACTAATGACACCTTGCAGACCAAGTACCCTAATATTTATGCTTGCGGCGATGTCACAAGTTCTATGCAATATACGCATACCGCCTCCCACCAAGCTTGGTATGCCGCCTTTAATGCCTTATTTCATCCGCTGAAGAAATTTAAATGCACCTTAGATAATATTCCACGCGCGGTGTTTACAGACCCTGAAATCACAAGTTTAGGAATCACTGAGAAACAAGCCATTGAACAAGGCATTGCCCATCAAGTCACTACATTTCCTATGGATGATATTGATCGCGCAATTACCGATAATGCCACCATTGGATTCATTAAAGTCATCACACCTGCCAACAGCGATAAAATTTTAGGTGTGTGTATCGTCGGTGAACACGCTAGTGAATTAATTGCAGAGTTTGTACTCGCTAAAACCAATGGATTAGGTCTCAATAAAATTTTGAAAACAGTACATATATATCCCACCCGCAGCGAAATTAATCGCATGGTTGCTGGCAAATGGCGTCGCTCTAAACTTACTAAGCGCACCCTTGATCTATTGAAAAAATTCCAATCATGGAGACTGGGTTAACTTAATGCGCGAAACTAAACATCTTTTATTCCCAGGTGATTTCCCTGCGTTAGCTCGTAACCGCCTGACCACTTTACAAGTTAACCTGGGTTATAAGTGCAATCAATCATGCACTCATTGTCACGTCAATGCTGGGCCTAATCGCACCGAAATGATGGACGATGAAACGCTAGAATTAATCATCAAATATATTTCAGAAAATAATGTGTCACTATTAGATGTCACCGGTGGCGCACCTGAACTTCATCCACGATTTCGTGACCTGGTCGTAGAAGCAGGCAAGGCCGGTGTTACTGTTCGTGATCGATGTAATCTAACCATCCTATTTGAACCAAACCAAGAAGACTTGGCACAATTTCTCGCAGACAACCATGTAGAAATAGTCGCATCACTGCCTTGTTACACTGAAGATACCGTTAACAAGCAACGAGGCAAAGGCGTGTTCTCTCTGAGCATTGAAGCCTTGCAACAATTAAATGCACTTGGTTATGCTGAAGATAGCGCACTCAACTTACATTTAGTGTTCAATCCCAGCGGACCCGTGCTTCCTCCTTCTCAGGTGGAATTAGAAAAAGAATTTAAGCTACGTTTAGCACAGGATCATAATGTTCGATTTAATGATCTGTTTGTCATCACCAATATGCCCATTCAGCGTTTTGGTAGCAGCCTGCTTTCTACCGGACATTTTCATAGCTACATAGACACCTTACGTGCCAGTCACCAACAAGATAATCTTGCTACTGTCATGTGCAAGGATACAGTTAGTATTGATTGGAAAGGTAACGTCTATGACTGTGACTTTAATCAGATGTTAGAAGAACCCTTAGTATCAAATGAAAATCAACCATTACATATCAGCGATTTATTTGCTTCCAATCTCAGCGAGTTACCTATTAAGACAGGTAATCACTGCTTTGGTTGTACCGCAGGTCAAGGTAGTAGCTGTTCAGGGGCACTGACTTAGGCTTATTCTTTATCGTTGCGATCACTTGTCTATAGTACTTGTGTAGTCTATGCATTTTGCCTGCATGAGGTACAATCTCTACTACTCATGAATAAGCTAATCAAATATACTTGGGTCGTATTGATCCTACTCACCTGCACCAATACGAGTTTTTCCGCTGGCCGTCCTAGCCAGGTTAAACCTGTGGTGGTGGATATCGCCCAACTGCGTGAGCTAGCACCCACTGCTGAATACTCTGGCAGCGTGATCAGCAAAGATGATGCTCGACTATCATCAGAAGTAGAAGGCCGACTAATATGGGTTGCTAATGTAGGTGCACAGGTCAACAAAGGTGATGTTGTTGCTAAGCTAGATGATATCTTTCTACAACAGCAACGCACTGAAGAACTAGCTATTATCCAAAGTGAACAGGCCAGGCTCAATCTATACGATAAAGAAGTAAAACGATTTCAGCGTCTAATTAAGAAAAATAATATTCCCCAGAATGAGCTAGACCAATCTATTTCAGATCATGCCGTGGCCAGCAGTAATATTATTGCAGCGCGTGCGAGATTAGCGCAAATAGATGAACGTATTTCAAGGTCCCACTTACGCGCACCTTTTGCCGGCGTCATCAGTGAACGATTTAGTCAGTCAGGCGAATGGACTCAAAATGGCAATCCTCTAGTGCGCTTGATTGATTTCAATAACACTGAAATTCAAGTACGCGTTCCTCAAAGCATCTACTCTTTAATCGCCCTTAACAGTTATCTGAATGTCCATAATGCAGATCAAACCATTAAAGCCAGCGTTCAAATTGTTGTACCTGTCGGCTCTACGATTTCACGCTTATTTGAACTTCGTTTAAAACTGCAACAACCCTTACCTCCAGGAACATTAGTCCGTGTGTCCGTGCCGACAGCTAAACCACGTGAAGTCGTCTCTATACATAGAGATGCATTAGTACTGAGGAAAGGAAGCATTAGCGTATTTCGCATTAATGCAGAAAATATATCCGAGCAGATCAGAGTAGAGGTGGGTATTGGTGATGGCCAATATGTCGAATTGATTGGCGACATAAATCCTGCTGACCGCATCGTCACCCGAGGCGGTGAACGTTTACGCCCGGGTGAAACTGTCAAAATTTCAAATGAGTCCGACTAAACTTGCATTAAGTAATCCCACTGCAGCCCTTGTGACTGCATTGTTGATTGTGTTATTTGGTTTTTTAGCATTACGCGCCTTACCTGTTCAACTCACCCCCGAAGTAGAACGACCCGAAATTACTATTACCACTGCTTGGCGTGGCGCCGCTCCTGAAGAAGTAGAAGCTGAGATTATCGAACCTCAGGAAGATCAGTTACGTGGTTTACCTGGCATGACCGAGTTATTGTCAGAAGCACGTCAGGGCTCAGGTAAAATTACCATTTCATTTGATGTCGACTTCAGTCTCGAACGCGGATTAATCGAAGTTATTAATCGGCTCAACCGTGTCCCTCAATATCCTAACGATGCCGATGAACCCATCCTCAGCACAGCGGGAGGGCGTAGCCGTCCCATCGCTTGGTTTATCATTAAACCTGCTGCTGGCAATGAAATTAACATTGAAGACTATCGTGACTATATAGAAGAAGTCGTTCAATCACGCTTTGAACGCGTGGCAGGTGTGGCGTTATCTGAAGTGCGCGGCGGTAATGAGCGAGAAGTACGTATTACCGTAGACCCATACAAAGCCGCAGGCATGGGCATTGATTTAGTCAACGCTGCCAGTATCGTCGGCAATAATGAAGATGTGTCAGGTGGAACGGTCGATGTCGGCAAACGCAGATACATTTTACGTTACACCGGCGCACTAGACCCAAAAGACTTAGCCGCACTAGTTATAGAGTGGCGTGATGGGCAACCTGTTTATCTACGTGACATAGCTAGTGTGACTGTTCAACCTTCGGATCGCGATAACTTTGTGATTACACGGGGTGAACCTGCGATTGCGGTAAATGCTTATCGTGAAGCTGGTGTGAATGTATTAGATGTCATGACTGACTTACAACTAGCCATGGCAGAATTAAAAGATGGCCCGCTAAAGCGTTCTAAATTAAATATAGAACAAGTCTACGATGAGACCGTTTATATCCACAGCTCTATTCAATTACTAAGAAGTAATCTTGGATTAGGCGTCGTACTTGCGGTGTTAATTTTATGGTGGTTCCTACGACGCATACGCGCCACCATGGTGGTCACTATCACCATTCCTTTATGTTTGTGCGTTGCGTTTGTAGTCACGCTCGCTGCTGGAAAATCGATTAATGTCATCTCCTTAGCCGCAATGGCCTTTGCCGTCGGCATGGTGATGGACGCCGCCATTATTGTGCTTGAAAATATTGTCCGTCTGAAAGAAAAAGGCGAGTCAGCGTTTGATGCTGCATTAAAAGGTACCATACAAGTGTGGCCGGCATTATTAGCTTCCACGGCGACTACTGTCGCTATATTTTTGCCGGTTTTATTTTTAAGAGATCAAAGCGGGCAGTTGTTTGCTGATTTGTCCATCGCCATTATTGCCGCCATTATTGCTTCATTATTTGTAGCCACCGTACTTATACCCGCGGCCAGCATGGTATGGCTCAAGAAAACCATTTTTGTTGATAAGCACAGCGGCATATGGGATTTAGTCACAGATAAAATCACTCACGTGACTCAATCAAGCCTGTCTCGCGTTATTATTGTTGCACTACTTATTACCGTACCTATCGCCAGTTCAATTGTTCTTTTTCCTGATCGTGATTACTTGCCCACCGGCAATCGTAATCTAGTGTTTGGTTTTGTATTACCCCCACCCGGCGTTAACGTTGCTCACATCAAAGATGAAATGGGTGATGTGATTGCTGATCGCATTCAGCCTTATCTCACAGGTGAAAAACAACCCAAGATCAAACATTACTTTTTTGTCGCGAGTGCAGGTTCCATCTTCATTGGTGGACGTGCTGAGGACCCTACCCGAGTTGATGAACTTGTCGGCATACTCAACCAAGTTGTCAGTGGCTTCCCTGATACATTTGCCATCGTTAGAAAGGCCTCTTTATTTTCTGGCTTCGGCGCCAATCGAGAAATTGAAGTTAACGTTCAAGGCACAAATATCGATGCCTTGATAGAAACCGCGTTAGCTGGTTTCATCGCTATCCCTCAAAAACTCCCGGGCGCTAGAGTCCGCCCACGCCCCGGACTAGAACTTGCCGAACCTGAATTACAATTAGCACCTCGGGATGATCGATTAAGAGAAGCCGGCTGGAATCGAGAAACACTCGCACAAATTTCAAGAATATTAGGCGACGGCATGCAAGTCGGTGAATACTTTGACGGCGACGAACGCTTAGATATATTAGTGCGTGTCCCCATGTGGGAAACACCTGAACAACTCACTGCTATTCCTTTACACACACCGAATGCAGGCGTTGTTCCGTTTGGTGAATTAGTTGATGTAATAAGAACCGCCGGCCCCAATACTATTCGCCGATTAGACAGACGACGCACCATCACACTTGAAGTCACCCCACCTGATGACATTCCACTTGAACAAGCACTGAAAATCATTCAGTCAGAAGTCGCACCCATCATGGAGCCATTGCTACCTAATGACGGCGTCATTCGCTATGGGGGTTCAGCTGATAATTTAAAAGTAGCTATCAGCAACTTAAGCAGTAGCTTTATTGTCGCGCTAATTATCTTATTACTTTTAATGGCGGCATTATTTAGATCATTCTTTGACAGCCTTCTAGTTATGCTCGCCTTACCGCTTGCCACCATTGGCGGAGTTATTGCACTAAAAATACTCGGCCTACCCGCCGACCTTTTAACATTAATCGGCTTTATTATTTTATTAGGCCTGGTGGTTAACAATGCAATATTACTGGTGTATCAAGCACGCACATCAGAACGAGAAGGCCTGGCGCGTAACGAAGCAATAAGAAATGCAATTCGCACCCGTATACGCCCGATATTAATGAGCACATCAACCACCGTGTTTGGCATGTTACCTTTAATTATATTTGCCGGCGCAGGCGCAGAACTTTATCGCGGGTTAGCAGCGGTTATTGTCGGCGGAATGATTGTCAGCACATTCTTTACACTTGTATTGATTCCAAGCTTATTACAATTCAATTTTAAGAAGAAAGTTGCCTAACCATTAAATTTTAACATTCATGATTATTGCGTGAGCATGCCGATACCTCACGCGAATGCACCTATGTCACAACACACATCTAACACAAGGGCTAAAACCACCCAACTTCATCCTACCTAAGTTAATAAAGCTTTTATAATCAGTACTCCCAAACGTATGACGCTTTATAAATAACAGCAGCAGCTTAATATCAAACAATTATTATCATAGAATCGTATGTTTAATATACTCAAAAAATGAATTGTATCAAGAAGTATATACATCGCAGTGACGCAATTAATCTAGTCGCTACAACATATACTTAACAGTTATACACTCGGAGAGCAGGAGAAAATGTGTGAACAATAAACTTGTACGGAATGGGCTTATCGCTGCAGCGCTAATGAATATTGGTGGTGTTCTTGTGTTTTCACGAGTATTCAACAACGCGGCCATCAATAATGCCGACCCCGTTGTAATGTCCAATTTTGGGCTGCTAATGATTGTCGTATGGGTTTGGCTTACATAGGCGCTGCGACTATTCATTCAAGCATCAAGTGGCTGGCAGGCGTATTCGTTCTTGAAAAACTCGCTTATGTTGTAGTTTGGATAGTCTGGATGTTAGAAAATAGCCTGGCTTCGGTTTACTCCACCGACCTGTTTGCGGGAATATTTTACAGTATCTATGGCTTAAATGATTTTGTGTTCATGTTGTTTTTTGCCTGGTTGTTTGTTTCTAGACACCAAGAAAGCATTGTATAACACAAAGTTCAAGCCGTTCACGATGCACACTCGGACGCCCAGCGCATCGTACTGGTCGCCGCTTAACTGAGCGTTATATGGCTTTTATGCTTAGACTCGCTGAAACGATTTCATGCCCAAGATGCAAGGCAAGTGTTGTTGTAACTAGTGACGGTAAATGTCCCGTCTGTGGTGCTGAGATAGCACAAGAAAAATTAGATGCCTATTCATATAAAAACAAAGGGTATAACAAATATAATTTCTTGGTCGCAGCAATAGCAGTACCGACTGCTA
>CAWUWP010000095.1:0-5724 GCA_963926275.1 uncultured Gammaproteobacteria bacterium
AGTCCAAAATGGAGGAAATAGCAATAATTTACCCGCTTGTGGTTTGATTTGCACATCCTGAAAGGAGAATTCAGTTTCCCCGCCTGGACCTTCCACATCGTTCAAATACCATATCGCAACCAACTGACGATGGCTAAAGTCATGGCTGCCACCATCAATATGCCAATGATAATATTCTCCAGGATCAGTGCGCTGAAGGCCATAACCCATATCCTTAAATGGCCCATTAAAATAAGGGTACTGAGCACGAAACTCTCTTATGGCAATGCCCAAAGATTTAAACAACGCGCGATCTACATCATGCCAATGTTGTTTTCCACTCACCACCAGATCGGTAGATTTTTTAATGCTGTTATCTTGATCAGCCATCTGTCCAATTCGACCTTGATACTGGTCTTGTTGATTAGATTCAAATCTCTGGATAGCCTCTTCACAAAATTCTGTTGCTAACGCGTTTTCCTTTTCAAAGATAAAACTATTTTCTTTAACCTCACGAATAGTGACTAGCTTAGACTTGTTTGATTCACTCATTTTTATAATTGATTGTTTTCTATGTATTGTTCAATCTTCGCCTCAGAAACATCGTTAGCACTCATGACAAGCACTTGTTCGCTGACCTCAGCCCAATGCGATGCACTGGTCACTAGCCAATGTTGTAACGTACCCAGGTTTCCATCATCGCACCATTGCTGATACATTTTCAAAAAAGAAGGACACACTTGTTTACGCACTGGATTCATATTCGCCGCATAAAAATGTATTGATGCCACTCTATTTTCACCAAACAACACAGGTAACGTAGAAATAGAGTCTGCATAAAAATCTTTAACTGCACGCAACATTAACTCCAAGCGGACACTAGTCACACTGACCAGTAGCTGTTTCCACTGATTGCCTAATATTTTGCTGGTTTTAATCTCACCCTGCTCATGCAGAATAATGGATTGAGATTCCACTTCAGTCATTTGATCTAACGCAACATTAATATCGTTTTCAAAGTCGTAAAAGGAAAATGCGCGACAAGCTGCATTTTCAATTTTATGCCACTGCCATTCTTGAAGTTTTTCCCATAACAGCCGTCGAATCGATTCTTTACGAATAAAAATTTTATTTTCCAAGGTCATTGCGGGTGGCGACCCTAAATCACGCGCACACTCTTCAGAAGAAATCATTACTTGGCAATCATCATAGGATTTTTGCTTTTCCAGCTTAGCCAGAAAAAAGTGCGGCACGCATCTAACACCTATGCCGCCGCTATAAACCATGCCGTAAGATTGCAAAGTAGAATTAATTGCATCCGTATCGAATGGGTCAAATACCTGGTCATCAATATGTATGGGCTTGAATGACTTCTGCTCTAAGCTCCCCCACAAAGACTCTCTCTGTGTGACCCATTCACCCACCTCTTGCTTTGACATCACCTCTGTACACGAATAACCCTTATCCCAACGACAGTATTCACGCATCTTCATCAAATACACACACATCGTGAAATTTCCCGCATGCTTGGCATCAGCAATATTGCAGTTGTGCTGAACTGTCTCGCAAAGAGTGTCTGTAATCATCGATTACCTCTGTATAATATTGATATTAATTAATGACTCGATATTACCTCAGCGCATCATAGAATTCACAGCCACATAACCGTAAAACTCATAGGGATAGTAGATGGCAAGACTAAAAGCCACATGGAATCAAAAGAATCGAGAACGCACACCAGAACAGATTGCTTCTGCGGTGGGTTTCAATACTTGGCTATTAGCTGCCGAGGCTTGCTTAAATCACGAGAACGAAGGTTTTGAAACTAATTCACAATCACAACGATTAGATGTTATCGGTGAGTATTTAGCATTTTCACTACACTTAGTTGATCGCATGACGTTTGGCGAACTCGAAGAGGAAGAACGTGTGCGTTTCATCAATGCTTTGGGTGTGCACTTAGCCACACTCATCCAATCCAACCGAATCGATGCGACTGGCCCAGGCGAATATCGCAAACAATTCATTGAATTACTCAACATTAGAATGGATGAATATTCCGATTGCACTTATGACAAGCAATCAGGCCCCGGATTTAATTTGAAAAGAATCTTTGGCAATCATGTAATGGCTGCAATGGGAGCAAAAGATAACAAATGGATCCCTGATTACGTCATTGACGTGGAAGCACCCAAGGTCATTAAAGGAATAGACCGTGTCATGAACGGCATGGGCGACTCTTTAGAAGATGCCAGCTTTGATATGCCGCCCATCCCAGAAGGAGGCACATGGGGTGAAGGCTAGGATGATTGCTTTATGTTTATTAGCTACCTTCGCAATCATCAACACTATTTGTATTGCTAGCAATACAAACCCTCCCGACATGATCAGTGATCAGCACATACACTATAAATATAAACTCACCACAGAGGATGTTTAATAATTGCTGATTTGCCTTTGGTGATATCCAGCGCATCAAATACATCTCTTTGGTGAAATCCAAACGATTCAAGTAATTGTTCCAACAACATTCTAGTAACAGGTTCAGAGGTTTGCATCAGTTCTGACTCTTTATTCTTATCAACTTTATAGCGCCCGACAATATGCGCACTATAGCGCGAGCCTTGCTTGGTTATTCTTACAAACATATCCATATTTTCATTTGGCATGTTAAGAAAATTGTTCATGTTATATCCTTATAACTGTACTCATTAATCCACTCTATCTGGATAAGGGAATGCTGTATGTCCATAACGAAGTACCAACGTCGCTATTGTCAGTATCAAGATAGATATCCCCAGCCAAATCACATCAATTGAAGCGAGTTCTTTTAGATCCAAAATCACATAGCGAGCAATCGCAACGATGGCAATATAAATAGGATAGCGTACAGGCAGTTTTCCACTAGATAAATATAATGACACCATCGCCATCACTTCTAAATAGATAAATAGCAAAAGTATATCGTGCAGCTCGACATGACCTCGCTCTATCACCAAAATCACTTCTTGAATAATCGCCGCTATCACGCCTATCGTAATGAGAAACAAACCCACCCACTCTACCCAACGAATCAGCAACATAATGGGATGGTTACGATCTAATTTTGTTTGTGGCATTTAATCTCCCCTAAAAGCTTATTTAATTTCAAATTGCAGTTCAATGACCGAGACAATATAAATAATTCTGCTCAAAAATAATAAAAAGCTTAAATCGCAATCAAAATCATTTTCTAAGTGGTTAGATAACAGATAAAATCAAATTATGCACGGCTAAAAGGCTGCTAAATGGCCACCTATAACTGTAGCAAAAATGTACGACATCGCTTATAGTGGTGTTCGCTACAGATTTTGTAATTGGCAATTATGGTTGTTCCCTCCGTGTTACCCCTTCAGTTACCTGTTTCATATCGTGTAAGCAACATATTTTTAATTTTTTAAGGTAAAGATTTTTATGGCAACAGGCACAATTAAGTGGTTTAACGAATCCAAAGGTTTTGGCTTCATATCTCAAGACAATGGCGGGGCTGACGTTTTTGTTCACTACAGCGCGATTCAAGGCGAAGGCTTCAAAACTCTAAAAGAAGGTCAACAAGTGACTTTTGAAGTAGAAGACGGACCTAAAGGTCCTCAAGCAACTAGCGTTGCATCTGCTTAGGAAAAACCTCATCGACCAGGTTATCAACTAGGTCGATACGCAGAGCCTCACTATTTGCGAGGCTCATTTTTTTCCGGCTTTAACAGCCTCCATACACTCATGTTGGAGCAATCATGAAAAAACTATTTATTGGCAATTTACCAGCCAGTACTAAGACTGAAGAACTTGAAGCATTGTTTTCAGAATTTGGCAAAGTACGCTCATCCAAGCTTGTGACAGATGTATTTTCTGGACAATGTAAGGGATTTGGCTTTATCGAAATGGAAGGGCATGAAGCTCGTGCCGCAATTGCCGGTTTGAATGGCAAAGATTTTAACGGCAAACCTTTAAAAGTTAACTTTGAAGCGCCTAAGAATGCTCGCCGAGGTGGCGGTCGCTATTAGTCGACTCTTCTAGTTGTAAATAACCGCTTTGAGTTTAAAGCGGTTATTTTACCAAGCCATTCTAAACAGCGCGTTTTCTTACGCGATTATTCTGCTATAAATCTTCTCTAGCAACTGATTACAAACTTTACTTAGCCCAATTAGCCATGTTGTCAGTAGACTTGCCTTGGCCGTCTTCAAAACCTGCTGTGTACGCTTCTGTGACACGCTGCTCTTCACGTGCTGGATGACCTAAATAACCACCTTGCCAACCCAATACATATTCTGGGTCTACACCTTTTTGTTCCATTTGAGTAATTGCGTCGCGATATGCTTGATCCATAGTAAAACCTCCTATTAAAAAATAATTAAAAATTAACTGGTTTGAAAACAACTCATCGCTTTACCAGTCGCGATGATATCAGAGACCCTACTAGCCCCTTCTTTAAGTGATTTTGTTTTACCCAAATGCTGCAACATTATCGCCGCTGAGTAAGTGAGACAGTCCTTAGCCGGCCCCTCTTTACCATCGAGTGCTTCAAGTCCTGCTTGCGCACTGGCTTTCGATAACGCATCAACATCGACTATATCTTCGCCATTAGCATCTGTCTGTGTAACATGTTCAGGAACGGGCACACAACGTTTGGCTTGTTCAATTCCCAAATCAGATGGCGATACATTGACTTCGTTCAAGTCACCCTGTGGTCCATGATATTCAAAATATTTAGCTGGCTTATTTAGCGCAGGTGTCACACCGCCTTCTACGCCACGCACTAGTACAGCTGAATCAAACCCAGCGAGTTTAGCCAATCTTTCGTAAACAGGAGGATAAGGCTTATGCACATACCCAGTCATCAAATGAGTCGAAACTTTGCCGCAAATTGGCTTTGCTAATACTTCCACGGTGGTCAACACCGGTCGTTTTATAATTCTTTTTCTAAGTGGCACTAAATCATGCAATGGTTTACAAAAGTTAGCCTGATCAACATAGCACCAACCAATGTCACTGTTATTAATTCTTTCTACCGCTTGTGAAGTGGTCAAGTCAACGTTGATTCCCGCCTCGCGTAATACTTTACGCTGGGTCACTCCAAACTTAGGCCCAACTTCTTCTACACCATGGCCGACTGATGGCAAACCACATGCCGCCAATAATGCCGGCAAAAATGCCGTTACCGGAGCACCGCGCATATAACCATCATAAGGTTCCGCGATATCAACAATAATATCAACTTCAGCGGTGACTCGATCAGTGTAATCAAGTATTGCTTGTAAGCTGCCACCATTCTCGTCATCAGTTTCTCGTTTCATGCGCAGCGCAATTAAATATACACCTGCTTGAATAGGGTCTGCGACATCATGCAGTATGTATTTCATGACTGCACGTGACTCTTCAAATGATAGATCTTTACTGTACTCAGGCCCGGTAGCCACGCGACCGATCGCACTGCGCATAAATGCGTCTATTTGCTGCTGCGACTCTGTTAATACTGCTGACATTTGAATTCACTATTGATATAAAGGGCAAGCAGCATACAAAATGTCCATAAGCATCAAAATACCTCTCTGGAGGGACGTATAAGTAATTGATAAATAACATAATTATTTCATACGGTCAGTCACTCATCAGGGGTATTCGGTGTCATCGAGGTTTGATTTAAACTTAGCCGCTAAATTTAAACCATATTAAGAGTCATTCAATGGAAGAAGCAGACGAGATTGATTT
>CAWUWP010000096.1:0-11345 GCA_963926275.1 uncultured Gammaproteobacteria bacterium
TAGACCCCATCCACATCGGTGAAGATCTGGCATTCATCAGCATTAATTGCAGTGGCTAATGCCACGGCGGTGGTATCTGAACCGCCTCGCCCAAGGGTGGTGATATTGCCATCCTCATCGATGCCTTGAAAACCGGCAACAACCACCACTAAACCCTCGTCTAAAAGGCCTTGAATTTTTTTAGTCTCAATGCCGGTAATACGCGCTTTGTTGCAGACATCATCGGTTTTAATTTCCAACTGCCAGCCTGTTCTAGAAATGGCTGGACAACCTCGCTTTTTCAACGCCATGGTAAGCAATGCGATAGTGACTTGCTCGCCTGTTGATAGCAGCACGTCCAACTCTGGGCCATGCGGAGTCTCACCTAAGATCTCAGTGGCCAAGCCCACTAACCGATTTGTCTCACCACTCATGGCAGACACAACAACGACAATGCTATTGCCCTCATTACGGTATTTAATAATCTTATCGGCAACATTTTCTATTCGGTCTACTGTGCCGACTGATGTCCCGCCATATTTTTGTACAATAACTGCCATACTAAATCTCTAACACTGTTGCTAAACTTGCGCTCGCACCCAATCAGGGACGCTCTGCAATGCTTTATCTAATGCCGCAGGATTATCTCCGCCTGCTTGCGCCATGTCGGGTCTGCCGCCACCTTTGCCACCCACTTGTATTGCCACCGCGTTGACTAAGTCACCGGCTTTAATACGATGCGTTTGGTCTTTAGTGACTCCTGCCACTAATGTCACTTTAGAATCTTTACTGGTGCCTAATACAATGGCGGCGCTACCTAATTTATCTTTCAAGCGATCCAAGGTATCACGCAATGTTTTTACATCGGCGCCTTCTAAGTGATGTGCTAAGACTTTAATGCCATCAATATCGACCGCATTACTTTCAATGTCAGCACTGGCTTGAGTAGCGAGTTTAGATTTGCTTTTATCTAATTCTTTAATTCGCTCCACTGCATTGCCTGCCTTTATCGGAGCATCTTCTAATCTTGAGTTTAATATTTTTGCTGTTTTCTTGAAGTCGTTTAACGTTCTCTGCATCCAATTAAATGCATTCTCTCCAGTGACGGCTTCTATTCGTCTCACCCCTGAAGCAACACCTGTTTCTGTCGTCACTTTAAACAAACCAATGTCGCCGGCTCTGTCCACGTGCGTACCACCACAAAGCTCCACTGAGAATTCTCCAATAGAAAGTACGCGCACTTCATCTCCGTACTTCTCACCGAACAATGCCATGGCACCAGCAGCTAAGGCTTGATCTTTATCCATTAGCTTTGCACTGGCTGCAGTATTCTTTCTTATTTCAGCATTAACGATTTGTTCAATCTGGAAAATTTCTTGCTCACTTATGGGTGCATCATGTGAGAAATCAAAACGTAATCTTTGCGGATCAACCAGTGAACCTTTTTGTTGCACATGCGTTCCTAACACTTGACGTAGTGCCGCGTGCATAAGATGCGTTGCAGAATGATTTAATACAATTGCCGCTCTTCGCTTGTCATCAACCTTTGCAACAACACTATCACTGACAGAGATTTTACCTTGAGTGACTTTACCTATGTGTGCAAATGCTGCGCCTTTCTTTTGTGTATCACTGACTTCAAAACAGAAGTCTTGTGCCTCGATCATTCCTGTGTCACCCACTTGGCCACCAGACTCTGCATAGAAAGGAGTTTCAGCCAGCATTAATATTCCTTCATCACCTTCATTGAGTATTTGTGCTGATTGATTCGCAACAAAAATCTCTTCAACTTTTGTACTGCCATGCAAACCTTCATAACCTGTAAAGTCAGTGGCAGACTTTACATCTAATGCAACATCATAGCCTTCACCAAAACGACTCGCATCACGAGCACGTTCACGTTGTTGATTCATGTTTTTTTCAAACCCTTCAAGATCTAGTTGAAGGTCTTTTTCACGGGCAATATCAGCAGTTAAATCTACTGGGAACCCGTAAGTATCATAAAGTTTAAACACGGTGTCGCCAGAAATAGTTTTGCCTTTCATGCGATTGATATCATCTTGAAGAATACGCAACCCTTGTTCTAGCGTTTCACTAAAACGTTCTTCTTCATTTAATAGTCCACGTTCAACGTTAGCTTGCGCGTCTATCAATTCCGGAAATGCACCGTGGAAGGTTCCAATTAACGGCTCAACTAATTTATGAAAGAATGGCTCTTGCAACCCTAAACGGTGTCCATGTCTTGCTGCACGGCGAATTATTCTTCGCAACACATAACCGCGACCTTCATTGGATGGCAGCACACCATCAGCAATTAAAAAACTACAGGAACGAATATGATCAGCAATCACTTTTAATGAGGGGTTAGTCAAGTCCTTTATTTTCGCGAGTGATGCGACTTGTTTAATCAATCCTTGAAAAAGATCAGTATCGTAGTTGCTGTTTACTCCTTGTAACACAGCACATAATCTTTCTAAGCCCATACCGGTATCAACGGATGGCTTAGGCAATGAATTTAACTTGCCTGCTGTGTCTCGATTGTATTGCATAAATACGAGATTCCAGATTTCAACATACCGATCACCATCTTCATCAGGGCTACCTGGTGGGCCACCCGCAATATGTGCACCATGGTCATAAAATATTTCTGTACACGGGCCACATGGACCGGTATCACCCATAGCCCAGAAATTATCTTTGGCACCAATTCTTCTTAACCGGTCTTTACTAATACCGATATCTTTCAACCAAATATCTGCTGCTTGTTCATCTTCTTCAAACACGGTTACCCAAAGTTTTTCTTTAGGCAGACCAATCACATTAGTCAGCAAGTCCCATGCATAGTTGATGGCTTCTTGTTTAAAGTAGTCACCAAAACTGAAATTACCCAGCATTTCAAAGAAGGTGTGATGTCTAGCGGTATAACCAACGTTCTCGAGATCATTATGCTTACCACCGGCACGTACACAACGCTGACTAGAAGTCGCGCGCGTATAAGCCAAATTATCGTTACCTAAAAAAACATCCTTAAATTGGACCATGCCCGCATTGGTAAATAACAAGGTGGGATCTGATGCAGGCACCAGCGAACTAGTCGGGACCTTGGTGTGCCCCTTGTTCTCAAAGTAATCTAAAAATTCGCTGCGTATTTCCGCACTACCTTCCATTGAATGGATATCCTTTTGTGTTCGCTTATCGATGCGGTCATTTAAAAAGTCGGAAAATTATATCACTAGGAAAGCCTCTTGATTGCATAAAGCGTACGCGTTTAGCGCGTTCTCGGGCATCAATTTCATCATTTGACTGATATTTCTTTTCATAAGTGGCTGCTGCCAGCTCAAACCAGTCGATCTGCTGACTATTGAGGTAATCTTGGAGGGTGACAGCGTCAATTCCGCGGGTGCGCAATTCATAAGCAATCTTGAGTGGCCCACTGCCTTTAAATAAACGCGAACGCACGAAATCTTCCAGGTATCGCTGATCACTTTGCAGCCCATGCTTTAAGAGTTTCTCAAAGGCACAAGCAATTTGTTCTTGGGTAAATTCTTTCTTTGCGAGCTTAGCGATTAGCTCGACGCGAGAATGCTCGCGCCGAGATAACAGATCTACTGCGACGTAATAAGCATCACGTCCAGGTCTTTTCTTAGCACTAGACTTAAGCTTGTTAGGCTTCAGTAGCCTCTTCCTCTTCTTCAGAATTGTCCGGCACAAAACCACTTAAATCAGGAAGTAATTTAGCACGCAACAAACCATCAAGCTCTTCGATAAGATGTGGGTGTTCATTTAAGTAAGCTTTAGCATTTTCTTTGCCCTGGCCAATACGCTCATCACCATAGCTATACCAAGAACCGGCTTTCTTAACCATCTCATTATCAACACCTAGATCAATCAATTCACCGACGCGTGAAATACCTTCGCCGTAAAGAATTTCAAATTCCGCTTTCTTGAATGGAGGGGCCATTTTGTTCTTAACCACTTTCACACGTGTTTCATTACCAAGAATTTCATCACCTTTCTTGATAGAACCAATGCGGCGAATGTCTAAACGTACTGATGCGTAAAATTTCAACGCATTACCACCCGTGGTTGTTTCTGGGCTACCAAACATGACACCAATTTTCATACGGATTTGGTTAATGAAGACCACCATGGTATTTGAGCGTTTGATGTTACCGGTTAGCTTTCTTAAGGCTTGAGACATTAAACGTGCTTGCAGACCCATGTGTGAGTCGCCCATATCACCTTCAATTTCAGCTCTTGGTGTCAGTGCTGCGACAGAATCAATGACGACAATATCGACTGCGCCTGAACGCACTAGCATGTCAGTAATTTCTAGTGCTTGCTCACCCGTATCAGGCTGCGAAACCAACAATTCATCAACATTCACGCCTAGCTTTTCAGCATAGGTAGGATCTAATGCATGCTCAGCATCAACGAATGCAGCGGTGCCTCCACCCTTCTGACATTCAGCAATGGCTTGCAAGGTTAACGTGGTTTTACCCGAAGACTCTGGGCCAAAGATCTCAACAACACGACCTTTAGGTAAACCGCCTATTCCCAAGGCAACATCTAATGCTAGGGAGCCGGTAGAAATAACATCTATGTTTCGTGGCATGGGATCATCTCCCAAGCGCATTACTGCACCTTTTCCGAACTGACGTTCAATTTGCCCTAGGGCGGCTGTTAGCGCTTTCTTCTTGTCTGCTTCCACGAATTACCTCGGCTTCTTAAGTATGATTGGATTATGAATTTATCAATGAATAATCGCGCTATATTAATAGCGTCAACACCCACAGTCTACACAAGATTCACTAATGGAAAACTGTTCAATGTGTAGTAACGTGCGCCGTCTTTATCGAGCCGAGATTCGACCAGATGAAACTCTTCTACATTCCATTCAATCGGTGAAAAGTCTGGATTTGAAATGGGTATTTCCGATTTCCTCAACAAGGAAACATGCGGAACATAACGTTTACTCAACTTCGAAATACCACACGATTGCGCACAGTTGCGAACACTTTTATATAAGCTTTCGAGCTCTTGCGGAACCTGGCTAGGCCCGACCCAAAATATTTTCGTCTTATCAAAATAACCTAATCGATCTAATTTCAAATGAAATGGTTGGTCAGAAATATCCTGTAGGTTTTGCACTAGACAATCTGTCATGTCATCGGGAATGTTACCTAAAAACAATAGAGTTACGTGAAAGTTCTCAGGAATTACTTCTCTTCCCCAGCCAATATATTCACACTGAAGCTCATGTAACTCCTCAAGTTGCTGCTCGCTCGGCCAGACCGCTAAAAACAATCGTCTTGTATTCATTTCAACAACTTAACTAACCTTTCTAATGCGAATTCAACTGACTGCTGACGCACTTGCTCGCGGTCACCAGGAAATATTTTTTTAATTGTTTTTGCTTTTTGATTCTTTTTCATCCAGGCAAACCATACCGAACCGACGGGATTAACCTCACTACCCCCACCAGGACCCGCCACACCGGAGACGGCAATCGCCCAATCGGCACGACTATGACTTAAAGCACCTGACACCATTTGCTCAACCGTTTCCGCACTCACGGCGCCATGAGCCTCAATGGTCGCTGCTAACACGCCCAACATGTCATATTTTGCTTCATTACTATAGGTGACAAAACCACGATCAAACCATTCCGAGCTACCCGGCAAATCTGTGCACACTTTAGCCAACCATCCACCTGTACAAGATTCAGCCACGGCTAGCCTCTGTTCATTGGCGCCAAGAAGCTCGGCCACATGAGCAATAACTGTTTTGATATCCGTCTCCATATAACAATTTGCGTTGAGCGCTCCAGACTAAGAAAATAACACGATTATTATTGTTACCAAATAAAGTATCAGGGTTAAACTATCCGCATGACAAGTCCATCTTTCGAAAAGCATACGCCAATGATGCAGCAGTACCTAGGCATCAAAGCAGACCATCCTGACAAGCTACTTTTTTATCGCATGGGCGACTTCTACGAGTTGTTTATGGAAGACGCTGAACAGGCCGCTCGTTTATTAGATATAACACTAACTTCGCGTGGCAACTCCAACGGCCAACGTATTCCCATGGCCGGTGTGCCGGTTCATGCCGCTGAGGGGTACTTGGGACGCTTAGTTAAATCAGGGCAATCCATTGCTGTCTGCGAGCAGGTCAGCGACCCCGCGGCCAGTAAAGGCCTAGTGAAGCGCGAAGTTGTCAGAATTGTCACCCCGGGCACGATTACTGATGAAAATTTACTCGACCAAAAACGTGATAACTATATTTGCGCCATCTACATTCAAGGTGACTCAATCGGACTCGCCAGCATTGAACTAGGCTCGGGAGATTTCCTACTACAAACCTGCTCTAGCGAAGATGAATTGTTGGCAGAAATAGAAAGACTACAACCTGCTGAAATAATCACCCAAGAATATTCAGAATTATCATTAGCTCAGCGCAAGTCTCAAACCCAACCCGAATGGATTTTTGAATTTGATAGCGCGCACCGACTACTAACCGAACAATTTGGCACCAAAGACTTAACTGGCTTTGGATGCGATGACTCTCCGACGGCGATTTGTGCGGCTGGCGGTTTATTACAGTACGTCAAAGATACACAACGAAAAGCTCTGCCGCATATCACCGGCTTACGAGTGCAACGCCATGATGAATATATTGTGGTTGATGCCATTAGCCGAAAAAATCTTGAGATCGATCAATCAATTGATGGCGGCAACAAGCATTGCCTGACTGGCGTCATTGACCACACAAAAACAGCAATGGGCGCACGTTGTTTACGCCGCTGGGTTGGCCAGCCAAGCTTGAATATGGAAACGTTACAATTACGCTACCAATCCATTGACAGCTTGATACAGAAGAAAGTCTATAGCGACCTACAAGCACACCTCAAAGTCATTGCCGACGTTGAACGTATCCGCGCACGCATCGCCATACAAACGGCAAGACCTCGCGATTTAACCTCATTAAGAAATTCGTTACATCAACTACCTAACCTGCAATCATTATTAAGCGTATTTACCGAAGGCAGACTTGATTCACTACATCAACAGCTTAATTCGCCTCCAGAACTAGATGAATTATTAATATCCTCCTTAAAGGATGAACCTTCTGTGTTCATTAAAGATGGCGGAGTGATCGCCAGCGGATACGACAGCGAGTTAGATGAGTTACGCACTTTACACACCCATGCAGACGAATACTTATTACAACTAGAGCAACGTGAACAACAACAGACCGGCATTACCACATTAAAAGTGGCTTACAATCGTGTTCATGGTTACTACATTGAAATCAGCAAACTACACATTGAAAAAATTCCTGATCGATACACACGCAGACAAACATTAAAAAATGTCGAGCGTTACATCACGCCTGAATTAAAAGAATTTGAAGACAAAGTACTGAGCGCCAAAGAACGTGCATTAGGGCGTGAAAAGTTTTTATACGATCAAATACTTGAACAGTTACTTACCTATTTATCCCCACTACAGTCCATTGCTAATGCCATCGCTGAACTTGATGTGCTCTCATGTTTCGCACAAGTTGCTGTCGATTTTAATTATGTGCAGCCCGAGCTAAGCAATGAGATTGGTATTCATATCAAGCAAGGACGTCACCCTGTTGTAGAACACATTCAACAAGCGCCTTTCATTGCCAATGACATCACGCTATCACCAGACTCACGATTACTGTTAATTACCGGTCCCAACATGGGCGGTAAATCTACCTTTATGCGCCAAACAGCATTGATCACTATTCTTGCCTTTGCTGGCTGTTATGTCCCGGCCGAGTCAGTGAAAATTGGGCCCATCGATAGAATATTTACACGCGTGGGTGCCGCAGATGACTTAAGTACAGGTCGCTCAACTTTCATGGTTGAGATGACTGAAGCAGCTAATATATTGAATAACGCCACTGAAAATAGCTTAGTGCTGATGGATGAAATCGGACGCGGCACGAGTACCTTTGATGGTTTATCGTTAGCCTGGGGATGCGCAGACCACCTGTTACTAAAAAATCGTTCCCTCACCACCTTTGCAACGCATTACTTTGAGCTCACTTCTTTAGCCAACGAATTAGAAGGTGCTGTGAATATTCATATTGACGCTATTGAACATGATGATAAAATTGTTTTCTTACACACTGTCAAGCCAGGCCCTGCCAATCAAAGTTATGGTTTACAAGTGGCTCAACTTGCTGGGGTGCCCAGGAGTGTCATCAAGACAGCGAAGCAACGCTTAGCATTATTAGAACAGCAGTCACATTCTAAAGACGCTATGCAAACTGAGTTACCACTCATGATTGAGTCAATCAGCACTCACCCTATTATTGAGAAACTAGAAGATATTAATCCCGATAACTTAACGCCTAAACAAGCGTTGGATCTGTTATACCAGCTCAAAGAGTTAGAAGACGAGTAAGTAGCTCATCATTAAATAAGTTTCCATACAAACCTCTTCGTTATTTTTTACCTCTTCGTCATTCCCATCAACATGGGAATCTAGCTGCAGTTAATTATTTCTACGCATTGTTTAATCAACACCATCAGCTGGATTCTTTCCTTCGCGGGAATGACGGGTATTTGTTTATTTCTCAACCAGGCAAGCAATTCATCAGCCACAGCATGGCTATACGTGTCATGATCCAACAAAGAACCATCCATATCAGTAAAAATAATTGGTTGTACAGCCGCCATAAAACAAACTTTATAGTAAGATTCAGTTGTGACAACAGTGTGCCATAGTCAAACCCAGAATTGACGAGACAATGGTGTAATTTTTATTAACTCTCATGATATTTCACAAAGATAAAATATATGTTTGGATTCAACACAGGCAAGTGTAAACGAACTCTGCAACGCACCATGTCAGACTGCTTTAAGCCGCTAAAGGATGAACTAGGCACAGTGCCGACAACATTACATGACAGCAAATACATCACCGCTTCAATGCTGGGTGTCTGCGAAGCTTATGCACAAACTAGCACTATCACTAACCAACATAAAATTGCCTTAATCACTGACTCTGTCTTTGAAGAAATTTTTCGCAGAGATTCCACCAGCGTACTCAAAAAAGTTGATCAATGGTTGGAGAATAAAGATAGTGAATTTATAACGGCCTATGAACAAGCCAAAGCTAAAACTAATAATGTTGATTTAAATCTAGACTGGTTAAAACAGTACTCAGTAGAACACTTCGAACCGTCTACAAATCTGATGCTATAGAAAGTTTAATCATTAAAATTGATCTCATGTATTTTCAGAGCCCTCTTTAGGCGCACCTTCACTACACTTCTTACACTCAAGCTCAAAGCCAAGCTTTGACTGCCGACCCTGTTCAGTCTTCACCCAGGGTCGATTAATCCAAGGTGGGTTATGACGTACATGTCGGTAGTGCCCACACACCAATTCAGCGACCCAATCAAATTCAGTATCTTGATGGTATGCATAAATTTTTTGTTTCATAATCAAGCCCATAGAATATCTGACGACAATTTCCAACTCATGTAAACTGACGTCTTATCAAAGCAAATACCATCATAACTTAGCCATCACTTTAAATTTACTATTATGAAACTACTTATACGTAATATTGACCGTAGCGTCACAGAAGCGCAGTTACACGCATTATTTGAAACCTATGGCACCATTCAATCTTGCGATATCGTGCTAGATAAAAAATCAGGTGCGTCAAAAGGGTTTGGCTTCGTTGAAATGCCTAAGACAGGTGAAGCCAAAGCAGCGGCTAAACACTTAAATGGAAAAGACATACAAGGAAGCAAGATTCGCGTCAAAAAAGCGGAGACTAAAGCAACAGACGCTCCCACCTCTCAAGCGCCTGCAAAACCCAACCCTTATAAAAGATCAAAATGACGCATGTCTCTAAAGACCCATTACACGGTGTCACCTTAGAAGAAATAGTCACTCTGCTAGAACAAAGCTACGGCTGGGAACAATTGGGCCAACGAATAAATGTCAAATGCTTTACCAGCGATCCGAGTATTCCATCTTCTTTAAAATTTCTTCGCAAAACACCCTGGGCACGCAAAAAAGTAGAAACGCTCTATTTACGGACTAAGCGGCCAGAAAAAAATGTATGGCTAGAAGCTCAAGAGAATTTAGAAAAAAAACGAAACGAAGATGATCAGGACGATTAAACTTTTTTAACAAACTTTGATCTCAATTTCATCGCACCAATTCCAGTAATTTTACAATCAATATTGTGGTCACTATCGACCAAGTGAATATTCTTCACTTTAGTCCCCACCTTAATCACATCCGAAGAACCTTTAACTTTTAGATCTTTTATCACAGTGACAGTGTCACCCTCTTGCAATACATTCCCATTAGCATCTTTGACGACAAAGCCATCATTAACTGCATGTGAAGCATCATTTTTGGACCACTCATGGGCACACTCCGGGCAAATGAGCAGCTCCCCATCTTCATAAGTATATTCAGAATTACACTGTGGGCAGTTAGTAAAATCACTCATAATTTATTATTCGACAACTTTTAATGGCTTAGTGTTATATCTTGTATTTGATAATTGTGGCGCTTAGACAACAATAACAGACAAACGACAGCCCCTATCAACGCTAACATCATGTCAGATTGAGTATCCCAGACATAACCTTGGGTTCCCAGAAATGCTTCGGCATCACCACCCGTTGCAAGTGCTACCCACCATTCTATTAATTCATAGAATGCACTAAATGCCAAACATACCGAGACCACTAATACATTCAGCCATTGTGTTCCATTAACCACGTCTTTTCTTATTAAGATTTCTCTGGCTAATAATGCCGGCACAAAGCCTTGCATAAAATGGCCTAGCTTGTCGTAATTATTACGCTCCATGTTGAGCGCATCTTGCAACCAATCAAACAGAGGAACTTCAGCATAAGTAAAATGACCACCCACCATTAATACGATGCAATGTAGCAATATAAAAAAATATAATATTGGCGTTAAACGAAACGAGCGATAGGTTACTAGCATAAAAATTGCACCGATGACTGCCGGCACGACTTCTAGAAACCAGGTGAACTGATCTTTAGGTTGAATTCCTGACCAAATTAATACCGCCAGATACACCACTATCCATAGAATCTTAATAAGATTATTCCTTGTTAAATTTTCCATTTTGCAAATAATATATTGTCTGAGATATCACATTTTTATTACTCATCATAAAAGTATGAGTGACGGGCATGACTAGATGATCATTCATTCCTTTTAACTTAGTATTTTCAACCGATACTTTACCATCGTCTTCTCCAGGAACAAGAAAAGATAGGATCAAATTAATACTACTCGTTCCGGCAATAGTCCCCACATCAAA
>CAWUWP010000097.1:0-4010 GCA_963926275.1 uncultured Gammaproteobacteria bacterium
ACGCTATTTGCATTGGCATTGTTACCGCCAATATGGCATAAGTATATGAATGAGCAAATGAACAAGTGGGACTCTGAAGTAGCATCTGAAGGAGAGCGCAAAGTCGCCGCTAAGATCAATCAGGTTGCTGGCTACGTTTAAATCTGAAAAGTATATGATTAGGCCTTATCGTCTTTGTAGATTAGGCCTAGTTAGATAAATAATATTTTAATAATAATATGTATAAAGTTGAGGAGTAAATAATAATGAGTGAAGCTAACTTATACGTGCGCCTAGGTGGTGCAGATGGTGTTGCAGCAGTTGTTGAAGATATTTGGAAAAACCATACTTCAAACCCGAAAATTAAACAGCGATATGCACAGAGTGATCCAGAAAATGTGAAACGCTTAGTTCGTGAATTTTTTGGTGCAGGTATCGGTGGTCCAGAGACATACACTGGGCAAGATATGTTAACAGCACATACTGGTATGAACATCAGTGACGAAGAGTTTGTTGCGGTTTGTGATGATGTATTAAAAGCACTAGACAAGAACAATGTTGGCGCAAAAGAAAGAGACGAAGTCTTATGTATTTTGTACTCAATGAAAGCAGAAATCGTTGGTGTATAACCAAACTTAATAAACAATGGAGTCATAATCATGAAAGTAACATGGGATGAAAGTACTTGTATTCACGCTGGAAAATGTGTCGAAGGTTCACCAAATGTATTTAAGATTGTTGATGGCGCATTCGTCATTGATGAGTCTGGTGCTCCAGAAGCTGAAATTCGTGCAACTGCAGCACAATGCCCATCTGGTGCAATCAAGATAGAAGATTAACCTATAAAATTAACTAAGAAAGCTAATCACTAGTCTCATAAAACTAACAATTCATCGAAGGATGATAATGAGCTGAGGTTCTTGAATTAGGGGGGAAGAATATGATCGGAGATAAATTAGGAACAAAAATGATTCTGCGCGGGCATCCAAGTTGTCCTGACACAGGTAAGTGTTTGCAGCTTGCTGCAGAAAAGGGAGTGGACATTGAAACTGAAGTTATTACAGATATTAATGCCGACAATTTTCGAGCTGTCTCCCCTTATGGTATAGGCCCTGTATTACAGGACATTGAATTTGTCGTGTATGGAACTGTGGCGGTCATGTCTTATCTTGATGATAAAGGCTTTGGACCCTCGCTTGTTCCTCGTAATGGAGTGAGCCGAGCAATCATGTATCAGTGGTCCATCATTGCCACTGAAAGTGTTTCTCCTAACCTTGGTGACTCAATCAATAAAGATGCGTTAATTCCTTTGTTTGATGGTCTCGAGAAGCAAGTGATTAATCCACCAAGAAAAGGTGACTTTATTTGTGGTGATTTCACATTAGCCGATATTCACTGGTCTTCTTGTTGCAACTTGATCGAAATTGGTGGAGCAGGAGATTTGATTAGTTCGCGTCCTGGCGTGGCAAAGTGGTATGACAAAGTTAAATCGCACCCTAGTACGAGTAAAGAAAAGATAATTCCTTTCACAGTGTTACCTTCAGCATCAGATATTGCTTCAGGTTCATTAACTGGAATATCAATTAACTCATAAGTATTGGCATTAATGAAAAAGCGTGCAGATATTCATTTGCGCGCTTTTTTACGTTTATAGCATTACCTATACATTGATAAAATTATGTTTGGATTATTTGGAAATAAGAAGCAAGATCACACCGCAACTATCAATAATGGTGAAACAACCATTACTGTTAAAGCCGGTGACAATCTTTTAAAAGCTGCACTAGAAGCAGGCTTAGCATGGCCTCATGACTGTCGCGTAGGTAGTTGTGGTACGTGTAAATGTGTCATCAAGAAAGGAAAAATTAAAGCATTAACTGATTTTTCATACGTACTAGATGGCGAACAAATGAAGGCAGGGACAGTGCTAGCTTGTCAGACGGCATTAAAAACTGATATTGAAGTTGACGTTGAAATGGGTGAAACACTCGCGACTCAGTTGCTTCAGTTAGAAGGTAAGATTTCTCAAGTTAATGAATTAACTCATGATATTAGAGAGTTGGTAGTTAAGTGTGATAGCAGTTTCAATCGAGAAATGATGGCCGGACAGTATGCGGAAATAACAGTCAAAGATATTTCGTCGCCGAGATCATATTCATTTGCTAAAGCACCAAGAAACGAGAGTGATGCTGAATTTAGTTTTTATATTCGTAAAGTGCCAGGCGGAGAATTTACTGAATGGTTATTTGCTGAAGATAGAATTGGTACTACAGTCAGTCTCGGTGCGCCATACGGTCAGTTCTACCATCGCCCATTGACGACACAAATGGTGTGTATGGCTGGCGGCAGCGGTATGAGTGCTATTAAAGCAATTTTAGAAGAATGTGTATTAGAGCAAGTAGAACGTAACTGTATTTTCTTGTTTGGTGCTCAAGAGGAACGAGACTTGTATTGTGATGAAGACATGCAACGTATCAAAGAGCAGTGGCATAAAGATTATAAGTTTGAATACGTAACAGTCTTGTCTGCAAATAAAGAAGGCTCGTCATGGACTGGTCCAACTGGCTACGTCACTGACTATTTTAAAGAAACCTACATGAATACTTCAGTCTTTGACTTAAAAGGCGCTCAGGGATACCTGTGTGGTCCTCCTCCTATGATTGATTCAGCAATTGAGCTGTTAAAGTCTGGAGGAATAGACGAAGAAAGTATATATTACGATAAATTCTTAGACGCCAGCTCGATACCCGGTGGACGCTAAGTCCCTGATTCGACAATAAATAATTAGGATAATAATATTATGACAATGAAAGCATTAGGAATTATGGCGCTATTTACAGTTGCAATGATTTCGATATTCAATTTTATAGGTTTCCAAAACCACTACAATGAGCTGATATGGGCGCTTGGTGGTGCATTGTTCTTAGTGGTTACTTTGGTTGGCAACGTATGGTTGTTTATCGGTATTGCAGAAGAAGAACCATGGGCATGGTTTAAAGATTCTGATGACGAATAAAGCAAATCATTAAATATACAAAAAAAGCCGGCATTAATGCCGGCTTTTTTGTTTTAGTGCTTAAGTGGAATGGTTTTCAGAGTGGGTATTTTATCTTGTTGCCAATGATTAATTGCCCATTCCCATATCACCCAAACAGGTCTCCACTGAAGATTGCTGGGAGGCTCTTGTCCTAAATCAGTTAATGCAAAAAGTAGCCCGCTACGAGCGTGGTGTTTTTTTAACGCTGGCGCATGAGTTTGCTTGCTTAATTTATCGCCGTTTTCGTGAGTAATAATAGGTGTGTGTAAAAAAGACGGCACTCTATTTTTTATAAGCTGGCTTAAGTGAATTTGTCGCGGTGTTATGGCTAATAAATCAGCGCCTCTAACGACTTCTGTATATTGTTCAAATAAGTCATCAATACTCGCGGCTAAAATATAACTTGGCAAGTTATCTGCGCGATAGATAACATAATCACCACTTTGTTGCGGTAAGTCGCATTGTTGTTTACCAAAGTTATTGTCTATGTATTTAATATGAGTATCGTTAACTCTTACACGTAAAGTTGTCTCTCGTTGATAGGTCAAATTTTTGTGTGCGCAATTACCAGGATAAATCAGTCCCATGCTGCCATATTGTGCGCTACCAGATAAGTCTTTGCGGCTGCAGCGACAGGCATAAGCTTGATTATTGTTCAGTAATTTTAATGCGATATGCCTATGAAGATTTGCTTGTTTACTTTGCAAGATAGGCTTGCTGTCCCAACTAAAACCATAATCTTTTAAAGTCTGTAAAATTGATTGGGTCGCACCTTTAGATTCACGTTCAGGGTCTATATTTTCTATGCGAATAAGCCATTGGCCATTATGACTGCGTGCTTGTAAGTAGCTGGCAACAGCAGTGACTAACGAGCCGTAATGAAGTGGCCCGCTGGGAGAGGGAGCAAAGCGGCCGCGATAACGGCCGTATTGTGAAATTCTAGCGCGAATAAATACCTGGCTTATGAATAAATTTGTTTCTCTTTTATTTCTTG
>CAWUWP010000098.1:0-4592 GCA_963926275.1 uncultured Gammaproteobacteria bacterium
TTCGTCTCCTAAAATATCTAACAAATTATAAGTCACTATTAGCACTAGCCGTGATAGGTTTGGCTGTGGTGGCGGCATCTCAGCTGGCCTTTACATTGTTATTAGGTCCTATTATTGATGAAGCTTTTGTTGGCAATAGTAGTGAAGGACTTTTGTGGATACCGTTAACCATCGCTGCTATTTTTATTGTACGTAGTATTGGTAGTTTTCTTGGCTTGTACTATATCGGTAGTATCGGACAAAGAATCGTTAAAGTGTTACGAACAGAGATGCATGAAAAACTGCTGTATTTTCCTTCGTCTTATTATGACTCGGTCACATTAGGCTCAACACTTTCAAAGTTTACCTTTGACGTAGAACGAGTTTCTTGGGCAGCGTCTAAAAGTATTCCAATTCTTGTACGCGATACGTTGACAGTCATATTCTTGCTTGGGTTAATGTTTTACCTGAGTTGGAAGTTAACTTGCATTTTGTTGATATCGGCACCTTTGGTGTATTTTGTGATTAGGTATGCGACTTTACGATTTAGAAAATTAAGTCATCGAATTCAAACCTCAACCGGTGATATCAGCACTAGAATAGAAGAGTCTATTAGCGCACAAGCATTGGTAAAATTATTTACTGCTGAGAACGAAGAGATCAATCGATTTGAATTGATCAATGAAAAAAATCGGCGCAATCAAACAAAATTTGTGGCGATCAAAGCCATCAATACGCCGTTAGTTCAAATGATTGTCGGTATGGCATTTGCAGTCGTCATCTACGTGGCTTTTATGCCGTCTGTGAAAGGCGATTTAACCGCAGGTTCATTTGCAAGTTTTGTCGCCGCAGTCATGGGAATGCTCAATGCAGCGCGTAAACTCACCACCATCAATCAAATACTTCAGGCCGGTATTGCTGCTAGCGAAAGTGTCTTTAAGTTCGTTGATCAGCCATCACAGCTAGATGAAGGAAGGGTCGAACTGACTTCATGTCGCGGTGAAGTTGAATTTAATCATGTTTCATTTCAATACCCGTCTAAGCCGGATGTAGTGTTGGCGGATGTGAGTTTGTCTGCAAAATCTAATCAGATGATTGCATTTGTGGGTAAGTCCGGTAGTGGGAAATCTTCAGTGGTTAAATTGATCCCACGATTTTACGAAATTCAATCCGGTGACATTAAAATTGATGGGCACTTGATTGAAGATATCTCTTTGAATAGTTTGCGTAAAAACATCTCGATGGTCAGCCAGGATGTGGTTTTATTTAACGACACTATCGAGAATAATATTGCTTATGCAATGCCTGATAAAACCAGGCAGGAAGTCATCAAAGCCGCGCAGCAAGCTCATGCAGCAGAGTTCATTGACAAACTACCAGAAAATTATGATACCAACATTGGTGATAAGGGCGTGTTGCTGTCAGGCGGGCAAAGACAACGTATTGCTATTGCTCGTGCCTTATTGAAAGATGCTCCCATTTTAATTTTAGATGAAGCCACTTCTTCGTTAGATTCAGAATCTGAATATCATATTCAAGCAGCACTCGATGAATTGCGTAAGCAGCGCACAACCTTTGTGATTGCACATCGTCTCTCAACCATTGAAAGTGCAGATAAAATTTATGTGATGGATCATGGCAAAGTGGTTGAACAAGGTTCGCATGCTGAGCTTGTTCAAAAAGATGGTGAATACGCCAATCTCTATCATCGTCAATTTAAAAAATCTTCCACTCAACATGGCTAACAAAGCCAAAGCTAAACAACGCACTCATGACTGGGTGAATTCTGTTTGGTATGGGCAGAGTCAGTTATCTAATCTATTGCTGCCACTGTCAGGTGTGTTTGCCGTGGCGGCTAAAGCTAGGCAATGGCAGCAAAGAAAATCAAATGTTAAATTTTCAGTGCCCGTTATTATTGTTGGCAATATTACGGTGGGGGGCACCGGTAAAACACCCATGGTAACGACATTAGTCAATGAGCTAACCCAATTAGGTTACACGCCAGGTGTTGCCAGTCGTGGTTATGGCGGGCAAGCCAAACAACCCACACTAGTGAAGCCTTCTCATAATGCTGAGCAAGTTGGGGATGAACCCTTATTGATCTTCAGTAATACGCAAGCCAAGGTGGTTGTTGGTCAGAATAGACTAGATGTCATTAAAGAATTAATAAACACACAGTGTTGTGACGTCATTATTTGTGATGACGGCTTGCAAGATTATCGCTTTAAGCATGATATAGAAATCATAATGGTGGATGGAGATAGAGTATTTGGTAACCACAAACGATTGCCAGCTGGGCCATTACGAGAACCGATAAGCCGACTTCATAAAGCACACTTTGTGGTGGCAACATCCAAGCCTGTACCCGCAGTGAGTGGTGATTGTATGAAATTACAGCTGACTGAATGCGTGCAACTGACAGACCCAAAGATCACCTGTTCCCTAGATCAATTTAAAGGTCAGTTAGTGCATGCGGTTGCGGGTATTGGCAACCCTGATCGCTTTTTTAGGAGCCTAACGTCATTAGGGATAAACATTATCAAGCACCCATTTCCCGACCATGCCCATTATGAAATGAGTGATTTTTCATTTTCAGACCAAAATCCCATACTAATGACACACAAAGATGCGGTAAAATGCAGCACATTGTCATTAGATAACGCGTGGTATGTGCCAGTGCAAACACTATTGCCAAAAGACTTCATGTCGCGTTTGAATACTTTATTAAGGAATATTAATGGATAAGAAGTTGATGGATATATTAGCCTGCCCAGTGACCAAGGGCTCTTTGATATATGACGAGCAAAAACAAGAATTAATTTCTACCTCGGCACGTTTAGCTTACCCAATACGTGATGATATTCCTGTCATGTTAGAAGAAGAAGCACGCCAAATTAATGAAGAAGAATATCAGCATTACAAAAAGAAAAAATAATGGCTAATTCTTTTCGAGTGGTTATTCCAGTGCGCTATGCTTCAAGTCGCTTGCCAGGTAAACCATTACTCACTTTTCAACATAAACCTATTATTGAACACGTGTATAACAATGCATGTGAAAGTGATGCAGCATCTGTACTCATCGCTACCGATGATGAGCGCATTGCCGAGGTGGCTGAAAAATTTGGTGCAAAGGTGTGTATGACGAGTGCAGATCATATGTCTGGCACTGATCGCATCACAGAAGCCGTAGAAAAACAGGGCTGGCCAGATGATGAAGTGATCGTCAATCTACAAGGTGACGAACCACAAATGCCAGCAGTCAATATTAAACAAGTGGCAAAGCTATTGTTGAATAATCCCAATGCTGCCATCGGTACACTGTGCTATCGAATTCACACCATTCAAGATTATGAAGACCCTAACGTAGTCAAAGTGACTAAAAACTCCAAGAGTCGGGCGCTTTACTTTAGCCGAAGTTCATTGCCGTATATTCGCAACGTTGATGTGAAAGTACTGAAAGAAAATAATGTTTTTCGTCATGTCGGCATATATTCATACCGTATTAATTATTTAAAGCAATTCATTAAAATGCCTGCGTCACCTTTGGAGCAGATTGAAAAGCTAGAACAGTTACGCGCATTAGAAAATGGTGATGAAATAGTTGTTGAAGAATGCATGGCGCATCCAGGAATAGGGGTGGATACCATGAACGATTACCATCGCCTTAAAGTCAGCGGATAAGCCCAGCCTTAATGCAAGTGAAGCTAACATCATTAGCCTTAGCTAAACTAACTTCATAAACCCAAACAAAAATCACCTCATTCCTGCGAATGTTATTGATAGCGCCTTAATTTATTATATTGCTGAATATACCTAATACCACTAGATACGCATCTACATGGGAATGATAGAATTGTGTAATAATAGGAATTGTTAAATATATAAAAACAGTTCCCAAGGTCATGAAAAAAGCAATTTTACTATCAATAATTTAAACGGTCGCCTCTAACGTATCCTCTGCGCAATGCCAAAAAGGCAGAGTGACATTACAAGTATTAGGTTCAGGCGGCCCTGAATTAAACGACCAACGAGCATCTACTTCGTATCTAGTTTGGCTCGATGG
Organism: uncultured Gammaproteobacteria bacterium; assembly: GCA_963926275.1. GTDB lineage: Bacteria > Pseudomonadota > Gammaproteobacteria > UBA4575 > UBA4575 > UBA1858. Next base: position 4,043 of record CAWUWP010000098.1, read on the forward strand.
TAAAGCAACCATCATGATTGATGCGGGGGGTGGCAGTAGCTATAACTTCGAAAAGTCAGGCGCTGATTTTAATGATATTAAAGTTATCGCATTTACACATTTCCATGTCGATCATAGTGCTGATTTTTCTGAATACATTAAATATTCATACTTCAGTGCTCGTAAACAAGATTTATCTGTGTATGGTCCGGCAGGGAATGCTGTCATGCCAGCGGCGAGTGAATTAATTAATGCCCTGTATGAAAAAGACGGTGCCTATCGTTACCTTAATAATTATATCAATACAGACAATAATAATTCATACCATATCAATACAACAGATGTGAGTTTAGAAAAACCCCATAGCAAATTCAAGATAAGCAAAGAAATAAAGTTAACCGCAGTACCGGTTCATTATGGTCCACTGGCAGCAGTGGCATAGCGAGTAGATGTGGCGGGGTGTTCAATCACATTTTCTGGTGACATGAGTAATAAATTTAAAGTGCTTGCCAGATTAGCTGAAAAATCAGATGTATTAGTTGCGCATAATGCCGTTTCTGAAGTGGCAAAC
>CAWUWP010000099.1:0-4509 GCA_963926275.1 uncultured Gammaproteobacteria bacterium
TCGCTTGATTAGTTGCAATGCGCAAATTAAGCCAAAATAAAGTTGTTAACACGACACATTCAACAACGACATATAAGCTTGTAGAAACAGCATAATTCATTGAATTAAATAGAACTACTTGATGCAAAAACTGTATACACATGCCAAATGCAATGTATAAAAGCATTAATGACAACTGCATTTTAAAAAACATTTCATGTTTAACTACACGCCCTATCAAACCCCAAAATAGAGCGACTGTGACAGCAACAATATAAAGTGCAGAAATAGTCTCAAAGAAATCTTGTGCCTTTACCTCACCTATCGTTCCATTCCACACTTCTAACACAATGAGTAATGTCGCTAGAATAATGGCACCAACCACCACAATATTTCTAGTCAAAAATTCAACAGCTTCATCGACACTATCGAAACTAACGGTTTCGTCCACAGGATAATCTAATTTATATATTCTTAGATGCGTCTTACCCAACACAAATTCATCACCTGAATCTAATAACAGCTTATCTTTTATATTTTGACCCTCATGAACAAGGCCATTAACGCTGGCTAAATCCTGGATCAGGAAATCATGCTCTGACGATGCCTTAATAGACACATGATGTGGATTGACAGATAAATCATCGAGGATCAAACAATTATCGTAAGCTCGACCAATCGATATACTCTCCCCGTTGAGCTTGCGGCGCTCTAACATTTTTCCTGAGCGATTGATGATTTCAATAATCAATTCCATACGATGTTCTCAGAAAATTTCTTAGTCAGTTTCTTTGCGGCCTCTTGGCTGACACCCGCAATCGAAAAATGACTTAACAAGGCTTTATTATTATCATGCACTGACATACTCAGATACATGATGTCATACAAACCTTCATATTTCTTATATTCTCTCGCACAATAAGTCACTTTATTTTCAATACTTTTATTACTTTTGCTAATCGACTTAACAAACTCATCATGACATTTAAAATTTGTCACATTCTCTTCGTTAGCATGATTTTCTGGTCTCAAATCAGAGGCATAATTTTCAAGTATCTTATAAAACTGGAATTGATTTAGCTGATCAGTTTCAAACCAACCAAATTGAAACAGAATTGAACCTGTGTCGAAAGAACTAGAAAGAAATACTCTTTCATTCTCTTGGCAGTAACTAGCGCTATAGTCATATTTTATTTCTAAACGAGCATTATTTGCGCCCCAACATTTAATATAAGGCGAAATATCATCAGGCACGTTGGCATCACCAAAACTTGAGGCTAACCATTTACTATTAATTAAATTATCAAAAATTTTACTTTGATGGTTATATAGCTGATCACGGATAATCGTAGAATAAGCATCACTTGATATCGCGCTTTCTCTGGCTTTCTTAACAAAGCTGCGTAATCGATGTAATGGTATTAAAAATCCGATCTGATTCCCTGAAGAGGCAACATTGACTCCCACTACCTGTCCCACACTATTAAGCGTAGGTCCTCCACTCATCCCTGAATTGATCGCTGCCGATATATGAATACGCTCGTAAGAACTATGCGATGTAATCCCACTAAAGGTTCCTGGAATAACTGTCAAATCAAGATCGTGAGGATTACCCAATGAGAATATTAGCTCTCCATTAAGTGGCAATGTATCCGCCAATTCAATTCCGTTGGAAGAATTACTGTCCACTTTCAATAAAGCCAGATCATTAACCACATCTATATTGTAAAGCTGTAGATCCAAATGTTTTTGATGCTCAGTGACCAAATCTATACGGTATTTTTTTGGGTGGTGCACATAGTCTGAGACAACATGAAAGTTAGTCACAATATAACCATCATTAGCCACTTGAAAACCAGAACCTATTGCAGTTTGATTCCCAGTTGATAATTCAATAATACGTATCTGAAAGATCCTATCACTATATTTATCAAATAATTCTTTTGCATCCTTTGATAAGGCCGATGCGCTAACAAACACACCAATCAGAACAATTAATAGCTTTATAGTTTTACTTAAATATGAATCTATCAAACCAGACATAAGCAGTCGTATATTACTCCGCTCTCATTTGTGGAAATAACAATACATCTCTAATTGATGCGGAGTCAGTAAACAACATGACCAGGCGATCAATACCAATGCCTTCACCTGCCGTAGGTGGTAAGCCATATTCTAATGCACGAATATAGTCTGCATCATAATGCATTGCTTCTTCATCACCACCATCCTTCTGCGCAACCTGCTCTTTGAAGCGCGCAGCTTGATCTTCAGAATCGTTTAACTCTGAAAAACCATTGGCAATTTCTTTCCCACCGACGAAGAACTCAAAACGATCAGTCACTTCTGGATCCGCATCATTACGACGCGCAAGTGGAGAAACTTCAGTTGGGTATTGAGTGATGAACGTGGGTTGGTCCAATCTGTCTTCTACCGTCTTTTCAAATATCTCTATTAATAATTTTCCTGTGCCATATGTTTCCTCATGCGGAATACTTAAGTCATCACAGACTTTGCGCAAGGATTTAATTGTTGATAAATCACCCTCAGTAAGATTAGCATTCATCTTTAAGACTGATTCTTTCACAGACATGCGTGTAAACGGTTGCTCAAAATCATAGGTCGAACCTTGATACTCGATGGTGTATTTCCCATACAAGTGATTCGCAAGCTGTCTTAACATATCTTCAGTACGATCCATTAGAGTATGGTACTCAGCATAAGCCTCATAAAATTCCAGCATAGTGAATTCAGGATTATGCCGTGTCGATAACCCTTCGTTTCTAAAGTTACGGTTAATCTCAAAAACCTTTTCAAACCCACCCACGACTAACCGCTTAAGGTATAACTCAGGGGCAATACGCAAATATAACTGCATATCCAGAGCATTATGATGCGTCACAAAAGGTTTAGCCGCTGCACCACCAGGAATAGATTGCATCATTGGTGTTTCGACTTCCAGGAAATCCTTGTCATTCAAGTAGCTTCGAATAAACGCAACCACTTTAGAGCGAATCTTAAACGTCTCACGCGCTTCTTGATTCATAATTAAATCAACATAACGCATACGGTAACGTTGCTCTTGATCCGTCAGACCATGAAATTTTTCTGGCAAGGGGCGCAATGACTTAGTCAACAGTACGACTGTTTCCATCTTCACATACAAATCACCTTTACCTGATTTACTCACTGGGCCAGATACACCAATAATGTCTCCGATATCCCACGTATCAATTTCTTTGACCAGCACTTTATCTAAGCCTTTGCGATCAATGTAAGCTTGAACTCTTCCCGACATGTCTTGAAGAAGCAGAAAAGGCCCACGCTTCGCCATAATGCGCCCAGCGATATTGGCATGATGGTTTAACTCAGTTAGTTCTTCTTTAGTTTTTTCTGCAAATTTACTTTGCAAATCATTAGCTAACGCGTCACGACTAAAATTATTAGGAAACGCATTTCGCTTGCTTCGAATATCTGCAAGTTTTTCGCGTCTTAAAGCAATTAATTTGTTTTCGTCTTGCGGTTGATCTTGATTATTATCTTGTTCACTCATTTGTTTGTTTTCCTTAGCGCCGGCTTACAAGCCATGCTTTAAACTTGCTTCAATAAATTGATCTAATGCACCATCTAATACTGCCTGGGTATTACTTGTTTCTACCGAGGTGCGTAAATCTTTAATACGCGATTGATCTAATACATATGATCGAATCTGACTGCCCCAACCAATGTCAGATTTAGTATCTTCCAATGCCTGTTGTTCAGAATTACGCTTTTGCATTTCTAATTCATACAGTTTTGCCTTTAACTGCTTCATAGCCACATCTTTATTCTTATGCTGTGAACGATCGTTTTGACACTGAGTGACCGCACCAGTAGGTAAATGCGTGATGCGCACCGCTGACTCGGTTTTGTTTACGTGCTGCCCGCCTGCTCCGCTGGCTCGATAAACATCAATACGTAAATCTGCAGGATTTATTTCTATGTCAATATCATCATCGACTTCTGGTGATACAAATACAGCAGCGAATGACGTGTGCCTTCTACTTCCAGAATCAAATGGGGATTTCCTAACTAATCGATGCACACCTGTTTCAGTCCGCAACCAGCCAAAGGCATAGTCTCCATCGAATTTTATGGTGGCGCTTTTTATACCCGCCACATCGCCTGACGATGCTTCGATCAATTCAGTCTTAAACCCTTTGGCTTCACCCCAACGCAAATACATACGTAAAATCATTTCTGCCCAATCTTGAGCCTCCGTGCCACCAGAACCTGATTGAATATCTAAAAATGCATTATTGGCATCCATCTCACCCGAAAACATACGTTGAAATTCTAGTTTGGCAACGTCCTCTTCAAGTCTATTTAAGTCTTCAAGTACCGAAGTGACAGTAGATTCATCGTCTTCCATTTCTGCCAGCTCTAATAACTCTATGGCTTCTACGACACCTTTTTCTGCCGTCTGAATAGTATTAACGACTGCTTCATATTGAGAGCGCTGCTTACCTAGTTGCTGTGCATGCTCAGGGT
>CAWUWP010000100.1:0-9046 GCA_963926275.1 uncultured Gammaproteobacteria bacterium
CATGCACTGCTAAGTCAGCTAATACTTTCCTATCCACTTCTATCGAAGCTTTCTGTAAACCGTTAATTAAACGGCTGTATGAAATGTCGAACTGACGCGCCGCGGCATTGATTCGCACAATCCATAACGAACGAAATTGTCTTTTTCTCTGGCGACGATCACGATAAGCGTATTGACCTGCTTTTGTGACTGCTTGTTTAGCAACACGATAAATGTTTTTACGCGCACCATAATAACCTTAGCTTTTGCTAATACTTTCTTGTGCCGTGCACGTGCGGTTACACCGCGTTTTACCCTAGACATTACTTGTTTCCTTTAAATATATTAAGCGTAAGGCAGCATTCTGCGAATCATTGGAGTATCTGCCGCTGTGACAACAGCGATAGAACGCAAATGACGCTTACGTTTGGTACTTTTCTTAGTCAAAATATGACGTAAATGCGATGGTTTGCATTTAAACTTTCCAGTCGCCGTTTTTTTAAAGCGTTTTGCTGCGCCTCGGTTTGTTTTTAATTTAGGCATTTCCTGACTATCCTGTAAATTATAATGTAATTATTTAATTTTCTTCGAAGGAGATAACACCATGATTAGCTGTCTCCCTTCCATTTTTGGGCGTTGTTCTACGTCACCATACTCACTCAAATCTGCTTCAATCCTATTTAGCAACTGAGCGCCTAATTCTTTGTGCTGCATTTCTCTGCCGCGGTAGCGAATAGTAATTTTAGTCTTATCACCATCCTGCAAAAACTCAGTCAACTTACGCAGCTTAACGTTGTAATCGCCTTGTTCAGTTCCCGGTCGAAATTTAATTTCTTTTACCTGAATCTGTTTTTGTTTCTTCTTAGCCTGATGAGCTTTCTTATTCTGCTCAAATTTAAACTTACCGTAGTCCATCACTCGACAAACGGGTGGCTTCGCATTAGGCGATATTTCGACAAGATCAAGTTGCGATTCACTCGCAATTCGTAATGCTTCATCGGTAGCAACTACACCGACATTTTCACCTGTGGCATCAATCAATCTAATGTTTGGATCCAAGATGTCTTCGTTCATTCGAACGCCTTTACTACTACTGATATTCTGCTCCTATGAACTAATATGGCCCACCTTAGCTATCTTTGGGTGCTGTTTCTTTAGAAAACAACGATACCAGGTCCTCAATACTCATTGAGCCTAGATCTTCACCTTGACGCGTGCGGACGGCCACAGACTGCGATTCCACTTCCCGATCTCCTACGACCAGCAAATATGGAACGCGTTGAATTGTGTGCTCGCGAATCTTATAACCAATCTTTTCATTTCTCAAGTCAAGATTAGCCCGAAAGCCTTCTTTTATCAGCATTTTTTGTACTTTTTGCACATATTCGGCCTGTGCGTCGGTAATATTCAATATTACTGCTTGAATTGGCGCCAACCAAAGCGGCATATTACCAGCATGGTGCTCAATTAACATACCAATGAATCGCTCCAAAGAACCCAATATCGCGCGATGAATCATCACTGGTATTTTCTTTGACCCATCTTCACTAATATAACTAGCATCTAAACGGCTTGGCATAGAGAAATCAAGCTGAATAGTCCCGCACTGCCAACGACGCCCCAGACTATCTCGCAAGGTGAATTCTATCTTAGGGCCGTAAAATGCTCCTTCACCTGGCTGCAAAACATACTCCAGGCCTTTATCTTCTAATGCTTCTTTAAGGCTGGCTTCAGCTTGATCCCATAAAGACTCTTCACCCACGCGTTCTTCTGGGCGGGTAGATAAAGCCAATTCAATTTCGTCAAAACCAAAGTCTTGATAGACCTCAAAGGTCAGATCAATCAACTCGGCCACTTCTTGCTGCAATTGATCTTCAGTACAAAATATATGAGCGTCATCTTGTACAAAGCGTCGCGCACGCATCAATCCATGCAGCGTACCTGAAGGCTCATTTCGATGAACAATGCCAAACTCAGCAATTTTATAAGGTAGATCTCTATAGCTCTTCAATCCTTGATTATATAACTGCACATGACATGGGCAATTCATCGGCTTGACTGCAAACTCGCGATTCTCAGATTGAGTTGAGAAAATCATGTCACCAAATTTTTCCCAGTGGCCTGATTTCTCCCACAAACTACGATCCAATAATTGCGGTGTATGGACTTCGTCATAGTTTTGTGTGGATAATTTATCACGGATATATTGCTCAACCGTGCGATACAACTCCCAACCACGTGCATGCCAAAACACCATGCCTGGCGCTTCTTCTTGAAAGTGGAATAGATCCATCTGCTTACCCAAGCGACGATGATCTCTCTTTTCAGCTTCTTCAATACGCTTAATATATTGCTTGAGCTGTTTTTTATCTGCCCAGGCGGTACCGTAAATGCGTTGGAGCATTTGGTTGTCTGAGTTACCGCGCCAATAAGCGCCGGCTAACTTTGTTAGCTTAAATGCACGCAAATGGCGTGTATTAGGCACATGAGGCCCACGACACATATCGATATATTCTTGGTGGTGATATAACGCAATGATTTCATCGTCAGGAATTTCACTAGCAATATCTACTTTGTATGGCTCGTCTCGCGCCGTGAATACCTCGATCGCTTCTTGCTTGGATACCACTTTACGTATTACGTCATAATCTTCACTGACTAATTCGCTAATTCGCTTTTCAATCGCTTCTAAGTCTTCAGGAGAAAGACTGCGTTCATATTCAATATCGTAATAAAAACCATTTTCGATGACTGGACCAATCGCCATTTTTGCAGTTGGGAATAATTGCTTTACTGCATGCCCTATCAGATGTGCGAAAGAATGGCGGATAATCTCTACGCCCTCTTCGTTCTTACTGGTAATAATAGCTAAGTCTGCGTCTTCCGTGATGTCTACACAGACGTCAACCAACTCGCCATTAACTCTTCCAGCAATAGCGGCTTTAGCCAGGCCCGGACCAATGGATTGTGCGACTTCAGCGACAGTAACAGGATGATCGAAAGATTTTGTACTGCCGTCAGGCAATGTAATTTGAGGCATTTGTTTCTCCAGTGGTGACCCATACTAAAGGCCACATGATTTTTATTTTTCAGGAGTAGGTTATTAATCGATATAGCTAAAGACTAATTTGGGTGCCTACGGCACTAGCAATTTGCGAGCACTGTGCGCTCGCTAAGACCACATGAAATCGCTTTGCGATTATTTGGTTGCGACCAATACCCAGTCGCATTATGTGGTAGGCGCGATTGGATTCGAACCAACGACCCCCACCATGTCAAGGTGGTGCTCTAACCAACTGAGCTACGCGCCTGCAACCAACGCTCGTTTAAACTAGCGCTCCAACAGGATTGCGCAAGGTATCACAGTCAAACTATGATTTGTAGCTAGTCCTATTGAAAACTCTAAACTGGGAGACTAACTGGCCTCGACATCCGTCGTCCCTAAGGCGAAATTCTTTAACCGATGAATCTCATCTCTGATTCTAGCGGCATCTTCGAACTCTAAGTTGCGGGCAAAATCATACATTTTTTGCTCTAGCAGCTTGATTTGCTTGATCGCCAACTCTGGCGTTAGCACGGCATAGTCATCACTGACTTCGGCAATCTCATGCATTTGCTTATAACGTTGTTCGTCATAGCGCGACTGAGATCCTTCCATTATATTGCCGATGGCCTTTTGAACACTATAAGGAGTGATATTATGCTTCTTATTATGTTCTTTCTGTTTTTCTCTGCGCCGATCTGTTTCTTCAATCGCACGCTGCATAGAGCCGGTGATTTTGTCCGCGTATAAAATGGCTTTGCCATTCAGGTTTCTTGCGGCACGCCCTATGGTTTGAATTAACGATCGATCAGATCTCAAAAAACCTTCTTTATCGGCATCAAATATTGCCACCAAAGAAACCTCGGGGATATCTAGCCCTTCACGAAGCAGGTTTATCCCCACCAACGCATCAAAGACGCCTTTACGCAGATCCTGAAGAATCTCCACTCGTTCAACCGTATCAATATCAGAGTGCAAATATCTAACACGTGCTCCATTTTCTTCTAGGTATTCTGTCAAATCCTCTGACATACGCTTAGTTAGCGTAGTGATAAGTACACGCTCGCCTTTTGCAGCACGCTCATTAATTTCTGACAGTGCATCATCCACTTGCGAGGCGACGGGACGTATTTCGATAGCAGGGTCAATCAAACCGGTGGGACGCACCACTTGCTCAACAATTTGTGAGGATTTTTCAAACTCGTACTTGCCCGGGGTGGCAGAAATATAAATGACTTGAGGAGACAAGTCCTCAAACTCCTCAAATTTTAATGGCCGATTATCTAACGCTGACGGCAGGCGAAACCCGTAATCAACTAACGTACTCTTTCGAGAACGATCACCCTTGTACATGCCTCCAAATTGAGGCACAGATACGTGGCTCTCATCCATGACCATTAATGCATTATCAGGCAGATAGTCTAATAAGCATGGGGGTGGCTCACCCGCGCCGCGCCCACTTAAATAACGTGAGTAATTTTCAATCCCATTGCAATAACCTAACTCTTGCATCATTTCTAAATCATATTGAGTGCGTTGTTCAAGGCGTTGCGCTTCAACTAATTTTTCAATATCTCTTAGACCGGTAAGACGCTCTTTAAGCTCATCTCTAATTGATCCAATCGCTTCCAGTATGACTCCTCTAGGTGTCACGTAATGAGACTTGGGATAGATTGTCAGCCGCGGTACTCGCCTTAACACTTCACCCGTCAGAGGATCAAAATAACTTAACTGTTCAATTTCCTCATCAAACAGCTCAATGCGGACGGCTTCGCGCTCCGAATCAGCCGGATGCACATCTATCACATCTCCTCGCACTCGAAATGTGCCACGTTTTAGCTCAACATCATTTCGCTTGTATTGAAGCTCTGCTAAACGCCTTAGTAAGGTTCTCTGATCAGCAATGTCTCCACGATCAAGATGCAGCACCATATTCAAATAAGAACGTGGATCACCTAATCCATAAATAGCTGATACTGATCCCACAATTATCGTATCGTTACGCTCAAATAACGCCTTAGTCGCCGATAAGCGCATCTGCTCGATATGTTCATTGATCGAGGCATCTTTCTCAATAAAGGTATCGCTTGATGGCACATAGGCTTCAGGCTGATAGTAATCGTAATAAGAAACGAAATACTCGACCGAATTGCTAGGGAAAAAGGATCTCATCTCCCCATAGAGTTGAGCCGCTAAGGTTTTATTTGGCGCCAATAATATGGTTGGCCTCTGCACTTCTTCTATCACCTTTGCGATAGTAAAAGTTTTACCTGAGCCGGTAACACCCAATAAGGTTTGATGGGCAAGCCCATCATTTAGACCCGCTGTTAATTCTTTTATAGCATTAGGTTGATCGCCGGCTGGCTCAAAAGATGATTCAATTCGAAATTCTTTAGTCATTTACTTTATCGGCACTAGTAAAATACAGTATGATCACGGCCCGAAATCACACTGAAACATCTGTTAGGAAAATTGACGCAATTGGACATTAAATTAGCTTCCCGCGTGCGAAGAATCAAACCCTCCCCTACATTAGCGGTGACCGCAAAGGCCAACCAGCTTCGTCTTGAGGGTGTGGACGTCATTAATTTAGCCGCCGGAGAGCCAGACTTTGACACTCCAGATCATATTAAACAAGCAGCGATAGAAGCGATTCATGCCGGAAAAACAAAATACACGCCGGTGGGTGGGACTAACTCTCTCAAGGCAGCGGTGATTGCGAAATTTGAGCGCGACAATGGCTTGAGCTATCAACCCAATGAAATTCTAGTCTCGAATGGTGGCAAGCAGAGCTTTTATAATCTATGCCAGGCAGTTATCAACCAAGGTGATGAAGTCATCATTCCGGCACCTTATTGGGTCTCATATCCTGACATGGTGTTGTTAGCTGACGGCATTCCCGCATTTATTACTGCGGACCATACCCAATCTTTTAAAATCACTGCAAAGCAACTGACTAGAAAAATTAGCACTAAAACCAAAATGCTAGTGCTCAATAGCCCATCCAATCCAACCGGGGTAAGTTACACGGCAAGCGAGCTGGAAAGCTTAGCCGAAGTATTGGTAAAAAATCCGCAAATTTTAATCGCCACCGATGATATGTATGAACACATATTATTTAATGGTGAAAAATTCAGTAATATCTTATCGGTATGTCCTGAATTAAAGTCAAGAACACTCGTGCTTAATGGCGTATCAAAAGCCTACTCAATGACAGGTTGGCGAATCGGCTATGCCGCTGGGCCAGCAAATATGATTGAAGCCATGAAAAACATTCAATCGCAAAGCACTTCAAATCCTTGCTCTATCTCTCAAGCAGCTGCAGAAGCAGCACTAGCTGGAGATCAGCAGTGCGTCAGGGATATGAATGCTGCTTTTGAAGAACGCCATGATTTTATAGTTGCAGAACTAAATAAGGTCAATGGGATCCACTGTACTAAATCACAGGGTACTTTCTACTGTTTTGCTAATATTGACGAAGCCATTAAGCAAACTCAAGGAGTAGAAAATGACGTCGAATTCGCTACTTATTTGTTAACTAAATGTGGCATTGCTGTTGTTCCTGGGACAGCTTTTGGCTTACCCGGCTACATGCGTATTTCGTTCGCGAATTCAAAAGAGAAGTTGGCCGCTGCGGCAAAACGACTAAAAGAAGTATTAAGTTAACTAAATCAGCTTAAACGCACACACAAATAATTTGCGTGTGCGTTTAAGCTGATTTTTATTCTGCGCAGCTAGCTTGAGCGTAAACTGTACTAGTATTTATCTTGGGATATTCTTGTTCAACAAACTGTTTAAATTGTTGCGCTTTAAGCGTGTCAGACAAGCTAAGCATTTGCATCAAGCCATTTTCTGAAACAATCATGATATCGATCCACGGATTTTTTGGATTCTCCGGCGTATCAACACGAAACTTTTCCTTGTGCATATCTGTTAGCTCACGCGTAGCTACTGTCACATTGGGTTTCCCTGTACGACTATTTATAGCTAGGCACACACAGCGGCAGACATCGGCGGCTACAAACCACATATCTCCAGCATCTCGTTCGACCAACCTTATTTGATGGCCTTCATACTCCATTATCGTTACACTACTCACCCAAAATCCTCCTTAATCCCTAAGTCTCTATGACGTTCCTTCGGCTACTGTATTAACTTCAACAGCACACAAAAATTCACCTCAGCTGACTGGTAGAAACTGTCTGATGACCTGTGTCTGAGCCACGTAATCCGCTCATTGCCTAGAGTAGGGATAGTAGTCCATCGAATTAACTCGAAAAGTGAATTACCTAACGTATTAACCCTCGTAAGCTAGTAGTAGTTCACGTTTCTATATAATTCACTCGCTTAAGAGATAAGCGTTGGAGAAATCACGATATTCGATTGAAAAATCTGAGAGTTGACCGAAACGTTAGAGACCAGTAAGATTCCGGCCGTCCTGATCCTTGGTAGCTCAGTTGGTAGAGCGGGTGACTGTTAATCACTAGGTCGGCGGTTCGAGCCCGTCCCAAGGAGCCAATTTTACGAGTAGTGCCTACTCGTCAGTAAATAATGGCACAAAGCCATTCTTTATTGTTTCAAGCTTAGTCTCACTGAATAGCATTCGGCTTTAACTAGACTTTGACCGATAGAAAGCAATCAACCTTTAAGATTTTTCAAGTATGCTGAAAAATCCTCACCAATTTCAGCATGTTTCATTCCATATTCAACCGTTGCCTGCATATAGCCTAGTTTACTGCCGCAATCGTATCGTCGCCCTTCAAACTCATAAGCATAGATAGACTTAGATTTAATCTGGTTTGCAATCGCATCTGTGAGCTGGAGTTCTCCACCTGCCCCAGTATCTGTTTCTTCTAGGATTTTGAATATAGACGCATCTAAAATATATCGTCCCACCACGGCAATATTAGAAGGCGCCTCGTCTGGTTTAGGCTTTTCCACAATCCCAGAAATTCTCCATAATTTATCGCTTACTTCATCACCAGAAATAACCCCATAACTGCCAACATTTTCTTGAGGGACTTTCTGCACACCAATAACACCACTATTTTCACGTTCATAGATACCTACCATTTGCTTCAAGCAGCCTTCTGGATGAATATCAATCAAGTCATCAGCCAAAATTACAGCAAACGGCTCATCGCCCACTACTGGCTTCCCACAAAGCACAGCATGACCCAAACCCAATGCTTCAGGCTGGCGAATATAAATACATGAAATGCCCGACGGAAGAATGTTGCGAACCATATCGAGCATATCAATCTTGCCTTTCGCTTCTAGTTCGGCTTCTAACTCGTAGGCTTTATCAAAATGATCTGGAATTGAACGTTTACTTCTTCCCGTTATAAAAATTAATTCTTCTATGCCAGCATTAACAGCTTCTTCTGCAGCGTATTGAATTAAGGGTTTGTCAACAATAGGCAGCATTTCCTTAGGATTCGCTTTTGTTGCAGGTAAGAATCTAGTTCCCATGCCGGCGACTGGAAAAATCGCTTTGCGAATCTTTTTCATAAATTTCAGCTCTGAAGTAAATTTAGTCAAAGATAATACCCAATTGATATGACGATATAAACTAAAAGGGCCCGCTAAACAGCAAGCCCTTTATTGGTGCAATAATTAGCTTATTATTCCAACAAAATATTGCCTTCGTTCTTCTTGAGTGTTGCTGCACCGATACCTTTGACGTTAAGCAGTTGATCTTGATTTTGAAAGCCACCCATTTTTTCACGATATTGAATAATCGCCTGGGCTTTTTTTAAACCCACACCCTTTAGGTTATCAGCCAATTGCTCGGCAGTAGCTTGATTAATGTTAATAGGTGAGGCGGCCAATGGACCGGTAATTAGCAGCGCTAAAATGAATGCTGCGGTATAAAATAATTTGCGCATGAAGTTTCTCCGCTTGATTTAATGATTAGAATTTCAACTCCTAACTAGTCAGCGTTACATTCAGTTTAATTAAGCAATCGAATCAACGTAAACGAACAGCGTGCATTACGCACTCACAAACGCTTTTTGAAATACC
>CAWUWP010000101.1:0-7522 GCA_963926275.1 uncultured Gammaproteobacteria bacterium
ACGACTAACAATGCTCCTTCCAAAAGATTTTTACTGACAGTGGCAATAGCTTTGTCGACAAGAGCAGTACGATCATAAACGGGTGTTGCCACAATTCCTTCGGGTAAAGATACTTGGATTTTATTTAGTTTTACGGCAACATCGCGTGCTACGGTTCGGGAATTTTCACCAATGAGCATCATGGCAGTACCGAGCACAGTTTCTTTGCCATCTTGTGTTGCTGCACCTGTACGAAGTTCTTTCCCTATCGCGATAGTGGCAACATCACTTATTTTAATTGGGATAGAATCCCATTGCGTCACAATGACATTAGCAATATCTTCTATATTAGCTAGCTGGCCGGGTGATCTTACAAATAGCTGTTGCCCATTTCTTTCAATATAGCCCGCACCTCGATTTTTATTGTTCGCCTCAAGCGCGAGAACAATGTCTTGCATGCCAATACCAAAGTGCAACAGTTTTTGAATGTCAGGTGTTATATGGTATTGCTTGTTATAACCACCAATACTATTGACTTCCACCACCCCTTTTACTTGTGCAAGTTGTGGCTTGATAATCCAATCCTGAATTTCACGTAATGCGGTCGCATCATATGTGCCTCCATTTTTCTGTAACGCACCCGGCAAGGCTTGAACGGTGTACATAAAAATCTCACCCAGCCCTGTCGATATTGGTCCCATTTGTGGCTCTATACCATCAGGCAAGTCACTCGTGATCACAGCTAGTTTGGTGTTAATCAGATTTCTAGCGAAATAGATATCTGTTCCTTCTTCAAAAACAACTGTTACCTGAGATAATCCATAACGTGATAGCGACCGGGTGTAGGCTAGTTTAGGCAACCCAGCTAAAGCTGTTTCAACTGGATAGGTAATACGTTGTTCTGTTTCTAAAGGTGAGTAGCCTGGTGCCGTTGTGTTAATTTTCACTTGAACATTGGTAATATCTGGCATGGCATAAATTGGAAGTTTTTGATAACTAAAATATCCAACAACTACGATTATAATCGTGGCGCATAAAAACAAAACACGATGTTCAATTGCTATCCGTAAAATTGCATTAATCATTTCAAGCTCCCTAGTGATTGTGCTCAGCTTCAGATTTTTCGATATCAGCTTTAATTAAATAGCTATTCACGACAACATAGTTGGCGCCAGAGTCTATTCCAGAGAGTACTTCTGTATATTCATCATCAGCTTGCCCAAGCATAAGAGGCATAAAGGAATACTTACCTTCTTCTTCAACAAACACTCCTATTTCCCCATCCATTGACTGCAGTCCAGCATTTACGACAGCAAGTGGGGTTTCAAATTCACTAATGACAATACGCCCCTCAATCATCAAGCCTGGGAAAAGATTAGCGTGTGAACCATGAAGTTTTGTAATAGCTTTAATGTAGGGCGCATTCCCTTCGACAGGGAGTAAATGTGAAATAGTTGCTTCATATTGATGACCTTCAAAAAAAATATGAACCCACTGACCAATTGCCAATTTTTTTTGTTGCGATGGAAAAATACGTAGCTCAGCTTGCAAGTGATCATAATCAGAAATAGTAAATAGTTCCTGATCTTGAATCGTTTCACCAACAGTCGCAGCTTGATGAATAACAGTCCCTGAGATAGGAGCACGAACTTTATAATTTTTTAAGCTTTCGTTTGATTCGACAAGCGCGACTATATCGCCAGTTTTTACACGATCACCTATTGTGACTTTGATAGATTTAATAACACCAGGGAAACGAGCACGCACACGCCCAATTTGTTCTGGTCCTGTTGTCAGTCGACCATAGCTTGAGATAGTTTGGTGCAATACTTTAGGGCCAGCTGTATCTGTTTTAATACCTACTTGCTTAGCCATATTATTATCAATATAGGTAACACCATCTTCTTGCTCTTCCTCATCTTGATGCCCATGATTGTGCGATCCACTGGCAAGTGAGAGTTGTGGACATACACATATAAATGCAGTTATTAAAATTTTGTTAACAATATTCATCATGATTAATTCCTAAGTCTTCAGCGTATCTTTACGTTGAATGAAAAGTATTAGTGATTTAATGGCTCAGCAATAAGTTGCTCAATTACCGCTTGATTCAATGAAGCAGCTGCTGCAGTTTCAATTAACATCTGTTTAGCACCGAGTAGTTCTTTTTGTGCAGCAATCCAATCTTGATAACTGTATCGACCCCTTTCATAAGCATGTTGGGTTGATTGGAGCGCATCTCTTAATTCTGGGATAATCGTATTTTCAAGAATCTTGGTCGCTGATATATGTTGCTTACGTTGAGAATAGGCATCGAATAATTGCGTATGGAGATGCATTAAAGCTGATCGCCGCTGAAGCTCCACTTCATTTTGCGCCGCTAATACGGTTGCAACAGTTCCACGATTACGCTGATTACTGAATAATGGAATAGACATACCAAAAATAAAGGCCGAATCATCAGATGCTTCAAACCGCCTTACTCCTACTTGCCAACTGAGATCAGGTTTTGTTTGTGTTTGCGCTAATTGTAGTTGAGCTGTTTTCAAACGTTTATCACTAGCAAATATCTCAATTGACGGTGAAGTCAATGCTTGCTGGTATAAGCTTGAAAAATCCTTCTGACGACCAAAGGCAAATAAATCCCCTTCTAACTGCTGCCAGTTGGGTGACGTTACCCCCCAGAAACTGGCGAGTCTTATACGGTTTCGTTCATGCTGTTGCTGTAAAGCATCAAGCTGTAGTTGTATTTGTGCAACAGACGCTGTGGCCCGTTTCACCTCTGACTCTGGAGTGGCACCTAGATCAGATCTATTTTTTACAATCACGAGCGTCTTTTTGGCTAACTCGTGTGCTTCCAACATAACTTTCTTAATCTTTTGTATTTCAAGAGTTTTAAGAAAAAGAATAACGACGTCAGCCAAAACATCCAGTGTGAATGCTTGTTGTTCATATTCAAGTAGATTGAGGCGAGCGTCCACTACAGAAACACGCATGCTTCGTTTTGATCCAAGTTCAATCACAGATGAAAGTGCTACCGTTGTTTCAGTAGCATCAATGCCAGAAAAGTCGTTGGACCCTCCAAAGTTCTCAAATTCTAATCCTAAATTTAATTCAGGTGAAAGATCACTAGACGCACGCTGCCCCTGTAATCCTTCTTTTTTAACTATGTATTGGTGCAACTGTGGGTTGCTAGACAATGTAAGTGAAATAGCCTTGTTAACAGTTATCGTCTCTTGCGTATCCTGCGCAATAGCTAATGAAAAAAATACACTGAAAAATATAGAGAACAATAGAATGCAAAAGTGCATCAAAGCACGTTGAAGAAAAATATAAAACATTATGTTATACCCTAAAAAATCAACAAACTGCCGACAAAACTCGGCAACGAATGAGCTAGGATCTAACTATCGGAGGACGCAAAAGAGGAGGAGAAAATACAAGGCCAGGCTGATTATTACTTGCAATACTCTTACCTAGTTGACTTTGATAGTTATGTATTGAAGTAGAAGAAATAATTCCTATGCTATGAGTACAATGACAATAATGATCACAGCTATCTGTATTCTCATCTGTGTTTGAGTGCTGCTCATCATGGTCATGAATCATGTGTCCTGCATCTTGGCTATGGACATTATCGAAATTCACAGCACTAATCGCCGCTTCAGCATTGCTGAAAAGCAAGAGAAATACGATTAGTTGAATTGTAAATTTCACCATGCTGCTATTGTACTATAATGTGAAAAAAAATAACCTTAATAAGATGACAGATGGCTTAGATCTAAGTTCAATTAGCAAACAAAGATACTGCTGATACTAATGACTCTATTGCTTACTGTTATAGCGGTTATCCAATATTCGCAGACGAGCACTCTTTAATTAATGTTATAACTGAAAAAACTAGTCACACGCTAGATTGTGAGCAGGTGATTGTCCCATCGCCATTCATGTGATTGATAGTAGTCAACTGATGTAAAGTCTTGATTGATTTGCAAAATATTACCCGCTCCATCACTGACTAAAAATTCTGAATCATTGCTAGTTGACTGACTGACACCGCATGCATCATTCTGATTATGCAAGCCCAAATAATCACCATTAGCTGACCAGTAAGTCGCCAAACCTCCACGTGGAGATGAGACTATAAATATTTTACTATTTTTACCAAACACCACGCTGCCACAGTAATTACGCAGGCGCTTGTGAATATCATCTGGAGCTGTTAATGCTGTTATTGGTTCTCGGTCTTGTTGAATTGCAATTAACGGCGGATATAGATAAGGGTCACCTTGAGATTGCATCGCAATGGCTACGCTATCATTCGAGGATATATCGATATGGCGAATGCTTAACTGGTGTAGGTTGGCATCTAATTCGTGTTTATGTAGTAAACGTCCACTAGCAATATCAATATAGGCCAAATTAGCACGCATAGTCTCAAGATTTAATTTAACACGAGGCATATCAGGATGTGTTTGAATACCTCCATTGGCAACAACTAATGTTTCACCATCAGATAGCAGTTTTATTTCGTGAGGTCCGATACCAAAACTTTCAAACTCACCCACGCGTGTAAAATTATCATATACGTCATACACACCAATTACGCCCTTCCCCTCATCATAGGCATTTTCACTACACAACAGCGTAGAACCATCATTAGTAAACACACCATGGCCATAAAAATGGCGTTGGCTGGTTGCATTGATTTTATGAGAAACCTGTTGAGTATTTAAATCAACCACCCAAACATAATCGCCAGGGCGACGTGCAAATACGGCAGCATGATTACCCTCAGTGGTCGTACAAACTCCATGACCTCGCTGAGGTAATAAAATATTTATCTCAGTTTTAGTATTTTGATCAATCACACTAAAAAAATGTTTGCCGGCACGATCACTACGACAACCGAGTATTTTTTGTGTGCCTGGTAGAGCCAATAGTGACGAAGGATTAAGCAACATCACCCCAGAAGTCAACGCCAAAAATTGTCTACGGTTAATCACCATCTAAACTATTAAACCCTAGTGCAATACCTAATATATCAGCCACATCACTGGCAACTAAATTTTTAAGTTGAGTCAGTTCTTGTTTTAAGCGTACAACTAACAAACGCTTTTCTGCATCACTTACTGCTTGCGAGAGTGGTATATCTATTTCTTCAAGTGTCGCTTGCACTTGCTTAAATGCAGACTCAATTTTCTCATCAAGAGGATTAGCTTTCAATTGCGGCGCAAAGGAGTACCGATAAAATTCATGACATGCATTTAGGTTAGCCGATAATGCTGCTAGTGAACTATGACTACGCCAACCTTCAGAAAGTTTACCGCGTGCTTTTCCCATACTTGAGCCTAATGGCAAATCAAGCTTTCGGGTGACCATAAATTCTAATTGCGTGTACAAGGTATTGATAAACTCTCCACCTAGCTCTGATTCACTTCTATATATGTAGTTATCCTCGCCAGGATTTAAAAATAAATCCACGAATGGAGTTGAGCTACTCGCCCATTCAGAGGCCAGGTCATTCGCCATTGTATGCAAATTCTGTGTGATGCTGGCCACCAAAAAACAATTAACTTCAGCATCATCTGACTTTGGATTTAGCAATTGCTCAAGTGTACTTAACCCTTGGACAGCCACACTCTTATGCGTAATGTCAAAATCCTCTGCCTCTAATGCTGAGCCATTAACTAGTTCATATAACTGCTTTCTGATAGTGCCTCGTTTATCTGGCCAAAAGTCAAAACGCCGATCTCGTGAAAAAGCAAGCACTGGCCCAAAGCGAATATGTTGAGCTGCCTGCCAGGCAAGAAATGTATCTCTAGTTTTTGCCTTCAAACTTTCAAGGCCTGCACTACTCGGGTTAACACAATAACTATTTGCAGTCTGATTCAATTCAGCAGTCTGCTCAGCCAGGTTTTCATACGTGGGTAACAAGTGCTTATCAAGCATGTCTTGCATATTGTATGCATATGACTGTGAACTCATCACCCAAACAAGCATTATAAAAATAAATTTAAACATTAGAGACCTTCAAGAAATGTAAGTAATTGTTGACGCGATTTCTGGTCTAGCGCCATCACGGCATCTCGCTGTGATAAAGCTTCGCCACCATGCCATAAAATGGCTTCTAACAGGCTACGTGCACGTCCATCATGCAGGTAATAGTTGTGATCATTGTTGTTAACAGCATGACCGATGCCCCACAAAGGCGCAGTACGCCACTCTCTGCCCGTTGCATCACCTTCTGGGCGATTATCCGATAAATCATCCCCCATATCATGCAACAACATATCGGTGTACGGGAATATTATTCTGTGATGGTTTTGTTTAACCTGAGTACTCGCACCTGTGACATATTTAGGCGTATGACAGCGCTGGCAGCCAAGCTCATTAAAAACCTTTTCACCCTTGCTCGAGTTAGAACCACTATCTTTAATCGCGCTAGGTACGGGTAAATGAGCAATGTACAAATTCACCAAATCTACAATTTGTTGACTTGCTTCTAGGTTTCCATAGGCGGGGCTATTTCCATTTGGCGCAATCTGACACTTTTCTTGCTGCGATGTGCAATCGCCAGCAGCATCATTAAACAAGGGAACAGACAAACCAATATCATTTAAAAAGGCGTGTTGCACTTGCTCATTAATCGTTGGCAGCCCTGCTTTGAAACCAAAACGACCCAAGGCAAGCTTTGACAAACTATGACTCCACACCCAGTTTGGACGACCAGAGATTCCATCATTATCTTTATCATCGGGATCAGCGTTATTAACAATGTCTTGTTCGTCTATGGCTTCTAACAATCCTAAGCCGGTTATGGGTGGTGCCAGACGAGGCGACAACCGCGCTTGAGCATGCAATGGTCCATAACCCAAGTCGTCAATCTGAAATATAGGCTTACTCAATTTAGTGCTACTACCGTCTGCATACTTCAATGAAATTTCTGTATAGGCGACGGAATGATGGTACTCAGCTGGGTGCCCTGGTATTGCAAAATTTTGCAGTTGTATTCCATACATAGGGTCAGGCACATTATTAATGCGCTTCTCTAACAATTGTTTTTTTTGAGACTCACTTTGTGCAGGGATATCAATACGCATCAAAAAGCCTGACTTTCCAGCAGCGCTGACAGGCACTCGCCCTCTACCATTATCAGGATGACAAGCTGAGCACGACCGAGCGTTATACAGTGGGCCCAATCCATCGGCATTGAGTGTTGATGCCGGGGCTGTCACCCATACACGTTCAAACAGACTTTGACCAACTTTAACATTCAGACGAGTGTCTTTATCTAAGCTAACCTCTGATTCAATAGTCGCCTTATCATTATGATCAGTACTGTTTGCAAAAATTATATTTGCAACCAAACAACACAAGCAGACTAGCCATATAGACGATTGTTTACTTGTCAAAATTCTCTCATTAGTGCTCACATTCACTATTTACTTTTCTAACAAATGTTCATAACGCTTGTCAGTGAGCGTTCCCATAAAGGCAACCAGCGCGTCAATACGGCGATCATCTAATGCAGGGCCTTTTT
>CAWUWP010000102.1:0-3720 GCA_963926275.1 uncultured Gammaproteobacteria bacterium
CTAAGACTGAAGAAAATTTAAAAGCTGCGTTTGCTGGTGAGTCGCAAGCAAATCGTCGCTATCTATACTTTGCAGTAAAAGCTGATATTGAGGGCTACAATGACGTTGCAACCGTATTCAGGTCAACTGCGGAAGGTGAGACGGGTCATGCTCACGGACACTTGGAGTATTTAGAAGAGTGTGGCGATCCAGCAACGGGTCTTCCCTTTGGTCCAACAGGTGATAACCTTAAAACGGCCATTGCTGGTGAAACTCATGAGTACACAGATATGTACCCAGGGATGGCAAAATCCGCACGTGATGAGAGCTTTGAAGAAATTGCTGATTGGTTTGAAACGCTAGCTAAAGCTGAGCGTTCACATGCTAATCGCTTCCAAAAGGCGCTTGATAGCTTAGATAGTTAAGTTATTGCTGTTACACACTGAGTGTTCTCAGTGTGTAATTTAAATTTCATTGTTATTAAAAGGACGTGCACGTGGCAACATCCGGTACGCGTGAAGGCAACCTAGAAGCACCGACTAGACACCCCCTCGACTGGAATAATCCAGACTTTTATAATCAAGAATCACTCAATGCAGAATTAGAGCGAGTCTTTGATATATGTCATGGCTGCCGTCGTTGTGTGAGTTTATGTAATTCATTTCCTACCTTATTCGATTTGGTGGATGAATCAGACACTATGGAAGTTGATGGTGTTGATAAAAAAGATTACAGCAAAGTGGTTGATCACTGTTATCTGTGTGATCTGTGCTACTTAACTAAATGTCCTTATGTTCCCCCTCATGAATGGAATGTGGATTTCCCACATCTTATGTTGCGTGCCAAAGCGATCAAGTTCCGCGAAGGTGATATTAAAAAGCGCGATAAAATATTAAGTGCAACTGACACGGTTGGGAAGCTGGCGACTATTCCCGTTGTTTCTCAAGTAGTTAACTCCGTGAATGCAACCTCAGTGGGTCGAAAAGTCCTAGAGAAAACTTTAGGCGTGCATGCTGATGCCGTAATCCCTAAATATCACACTAAAACAGCACGAAAAACATTATCAAAAAAAGCTTTACCTATAGAAACTCAGGCTGAAAGCAAAGTTGCATTATTTGTGACTTGCTACAACAATTTTAACGAACCTGAAATCGCCAATGATTTGGTCAAGGTGTTTGAGCATAACAATATTGCTATTTCTATTATGGAAAAAGAAAGTTGTTGTGGCATGCCAAAACTCGAGCTGGGTGACTTGGAAGGTGTGGCAAAACTAAAAGACGCAAACATTCCGACTATGTTGAAATGGATTGATGCGGGATGGGATATTGTCGCACCAGTGCCTTCATGTGTGCTTATGTTTAAGCAAGAATTACCCCTGATGTTCCCTGATGATGAAGATGTTCAGCGAGTCAAAGAGCATGTCTTTGATCCGTTTGAGTATTTGCATAAGAAACATAAAAAAGAACAGTTGAATGTTGATTTCAGTCAGCCGCTAGGGAAAGTTTTTTATCATGCATCTTGCCATTTGCGTGTGCAAAAAATTGGCTTGAAAACGCGTGATGTACTCAAGCTTATTCCTGATACTGAATTGGAAGTGCTAGAGCGCTGTTCAGGTCATGATGGAACTTACGCTGTTAAAAAAGAATTTCATGAGATCTCTATGAAGATATGTCGTCCGGTGGTGACTAAACTTCAGAAATCAGAAGCAGATTATTACAGTAGTGATTGCCCAATGGCTGGGCATCAAATTGCCAATGGAATGAAGGATGATTCTGCTGCAACTCATCCGATGACTTTATTAAGAATTGCTTACGGGCTATAGAACAAGAGAAAGAAGAACTGATGATGCAAAAACTAACAAAAGAAGACCTTTACTCGCTAGAAGAATATTCGGCAATGCGGGCTGAATTTCGCACAAAAATGATTGAGCACAAAAAGCATCGTGTATTACGTCTGGGCGAACATGCGTCTGTACATTTTGAAGATCGCACGCTGATGCATTATCAGGTTCAAGAAATGTTGCGTGCAGAAAAAGTATTTGAAGCTGAGGGCATACAAGAAGAACTTGATGCTTATAACCCATTAATTCCTGATGGCAGTAATTGGAAAGCAACTTTTATGCTTGAGTATGATGACGAAGAAGTTCGTCGCAAGCGGTTAGGTGAATTGATTGGTATTGAAAAAACGGTATGGGTGGCTGCTGAAGGATTCGCTAAGGTGTATCCAATTTGCAATGAAGATTTAGAGCGTGAAACAGAAGACAAAACATCATCGGTTCATTTTATGCGTTTTGAGCTAACTAGCGATATGGTCGCAGCAATCAAAGCGGGTGCGGCGATTAGTGCGGGCATCGAGCATGATAAATATGCTGTGACTATCGATGCAGTGTCTGATTCTGTACGAGTTTCTTTAGCGGCAGATCTTGGTTGATAAATTTTAACTAAGAAATTATTAGCGTGACGGCCTGCTGTCATAAATAATATTTTCACTGCCGTTGTAAACTAAAAACGCTTTACCTTTTGCGCGCGCAATCATAGTTACACCTAAATCTCTGGCGAGCTCTAAACCCATATGAGTGACACCTGAACGTGATAACAAAATGGGTATGCCCATATGCGTTACTTTCATTACAATTTCTGACGTCAGTCGCCCAGTGGTATAGAAAATCTTATTTTCACCACTAATGTCATCTAACCACATGCTTCCGGATATTGAATCAGCCGCATTGTGGCGGCCAACATCTTCAACGAAATTTAATATTTTTGTGTCCTGGCATAAAGCACAGCCATGTACTGCTCCGGCTTGTTTATATATTTCGTTGTAGTCATTAATTGATCTTAATAGCTGATATATAAGAGATTGTTTGATCTGCGTCTGTGGTAGTTTTTTATCATAGAGCTTATCCAGTGTGCAGCTAAAGACAGTGCCTTGTCCGCAACCGGTGGTAACGGTGCGTTTGCTTAACTTTTCTTGCCAATAGCTAATCCCATCGCCACTTCTAGTCGTGACTTGAACGCTTTCTTTATCCCAGTCGACATTCACTGACTCAATCTCAGTTATATTTTCTATGAGTCTTTGATTGCGCAAATAACCTAAAGCAAGTAATTCTGGATGAGTGCCTAATGTCATTAAAGTAACGACTTCTCGGTCATCTACTTTCAGCGTTAATGGGGATTCTCCAGATACTCGTACATCGCGTTGCTCACCAAACTGATCAACAGCAACGACAGCGTGAGTAGGAGCAAGTCCTGAATCAGATAGTGTGGGTTTGTGTTGTTTATTATCTTGCATAGTGACTTAGTACCCATTCAATGGCATCTGATAATCTTGAAACCGGAATAACTTCTATCCCTTCTATATTATCTTTAGGTGCATTAGCAGAGGGAATAATGGCATGTTTAAAACTATGCTTGGACGCTTCGCGTAAACGCTCTTGTCCATTCGGAACAGGGCGAATTTCACCCGCTAACCCCACTTCACCAAATACAACTAAATCTCTCGGTAAAATAAAATCACGGAAGCTTGATAGCGTCGCTAATAAAATAGGTAAATCCACCGCGGGCTCCTGAACACGTACGCCACCGACCACATTAATAAACACATCGTCATTATGTAATGAAATGCCACCATGTCGATTCATTACGGCTAACAGCATGGACAATCTATTTTGTTCGATGCCCTGTGCAAGTCTGCGTGGGTTGCTAGAAGGATTGTCATCGACGAGCGCTTGCACTTCTACCA
>CAWUWP010000103.1:0-5102 GCA_963926275.1 uncultured Gammaproteobacteria bacterium
CTTAGAGAAAATCAGATACCAATATAATGAAGCGGTTTTACATACAGACGACAGCCTTATGCCTAACAATAAGAAAGCATGGTCTTCTTGGAATTATTTATTGCCCGAGCAAGCATCAAGTAACGCCAAAGTCACTTATTATATGAATCGCTTGCAACCGCTACAGACTCATAAAGACTATTTCGTCTCACTCAACCTGACTGATCGGATCAACCCCAAGAAAATCATTAGAACCATCGCTTATCAACATCCTGTTTTTGATCAATTAGCAATACGATCACAAAGCAACTTAAACAAACTCAACGGCAAGCAACACACATGGTTCTGCGGCGCTTACTGGAGAAATGGCTTTCATGAGGATGGTGTATGGAGTGCACTAACCACGATTGAAAAATTCAAAAAAGAGGTGAGCGGTGAACAGCTGCATCTACAAAGGACAGGTTAGCCACCAACGCTTTGAGCCTCGCGCTCATGGATTCACTTACTCATTATTTATGATGTATGTGGACCTGGAAGAGCTGCCTACATTATTTAAAAAACATTTCGCTTGGTCTAACAATAAACCTGGTTTAGCTTCTTTTTACCGCAAAGATCATCATGGCAAACAATCTGAATCACTGTCAGATTCGATCCGCCTTCTGATTAAGAAAAAAACCGGCGACGACACTCAAGGACCTATTCGACTACTCACTCATTTCCGATATTTTGGTTATGTTTTCAACCCCATCAGCTTATATTATTGCTACGACAAGCAAGACCAATATGTTACCCACGTGATTGCAGAAGTCACCAACACCCCGTGGAAGGAGCAACACTGCTATGTGTTATCTGGGATTATAGAGGGTGATTACTTCACCACTCCCGACCATCACAAAGAATTTCATGTGTCGCCTTTCATGAATATGGACATGGATTATCGTTGGCAAATCCAGATTCCCAGCGACACACTTAATGTCAGAATAGAAAACATCAAGAATGAATCCAAGCTGTTTAATGCTTGTATTCATCTCAAAAGAATCGAATTAAATTCAAGCAACCTAACAAAAACACTAGTGAGCTTTCCGTTCATGACTTTAAAGATTGCTACGACTATTCATCTTCAAGCCCTCAAGCTTTGGCTAAAAGGGATTGAGTATGTTCCTCATCCAAAAAAATAATCAGGGTTAACGATGTCTATTATTCCCAACCAGAATAAAACCATACAAGAAAACAATCAGAGCAATTGGCTAGATAATACTGCCATGTCCATGTTGTTTAAAAAATTGGATCTTATAAACACAGGACTATTACAAGTACATGTCAATGGCATGCTCTATGAATTTGGCAACACCAAAAACAAGTGCGACATTCACGCGGTAATCCATATACATAATAATCGAGCATTTAGATCTATCCTCATGGGTGGCGAGCCTGCAGCAGGAAAAACGTATATAGATGGCTGGTGGACGTCTGATGACTTGATCGAAGTATTACGATTATTTGCCACCAATAGAAACACGTTATTTGGATTCGATAATGGAATTGCATCTTTAGGAAAAACCATTGATCGTTTAGCTAATAACATTCTTAGAAATACCCTCAAAGGCTCAAAGCGGAACATTAAGGCTCACTACGATATTGGCAATGACTTATATGAATTATTCCTAGATGAAAACATGATGTATTCATCAGCTTATTTTCGAAGTGATGACGAAGATCTTGCTAGCGCATCTGAATACAAGCTTAAATTGATTTGTGAAAAATTAAACCTGCAAGCTTCTGATAAGGTAATAGAAATTGGTACTGGCTGGGGAGGATTCGCAATATATGCCGCACAAAATTATGGCTGCCATATCACCACCACCACCATTTCAGACGAACAATACCAACATGCATACAGAATAGTAGAACAGCTAAATCTATCAAATAAAATCACTGTTATTAAACAGGATTATCGTGCCTTAACCGGTCGCTATGACAAGCTAGTCTCCATAGAAATGATTGAGTCAGTTGGCCATCAATATGTAGATGGATACTTCAGGGCATGCAGCGCTTTACTCAAACCATCAGGCGCCATGCTAATTCAATCCATCACCATCTCAGACTATCTATTCAAAAATTATATTAACTCCTCTGATTTCATTAGAAAATATGTATTCCCGGGCGGCTGTTTAACAAGCACAACCTCGATGCTGTCTTCGGTAAGCAAGCATACAGACCTGACGCTATACCATAGTGAAAGCTTCGCCCATAGCTATGCAAAAACACTTCAAATTTGGTATCAAAATTTCCATAAAAATAAAGATAAAGTCGTCGAACTTGGATACTCGTCTACTTTTATTCGCTTATGGGAATATTACCTGAAGTATTGCCAAGCAGGATTCGAAAATAGAGTTATTGACGTCCATCATTTGGTGTTAAAGAAGCCAGGCAACCGCTTTGATCATCTTCCAAGCTAGATATCTTAGCTATGTCCGCTAGAACATTCTTCTTAATCTTTAATATTCTAGGTTTGCAGATAACGTGGGCTGCTTGCGCTTATGGTGCAACACACTCACAGCCATATTTAGGCTTAGTGACAGCTATTATTTATATCACTCTTCACCTGCTCTTCACCCAGTCACGCAAACAGGATTTATTAATCTTGTCATGCGTTGGCATAATAGGCATCAGCTTAGACCATATAAATACATATTTAGAGTTTGTATCATTCAATGAATCCAACATCATTCATTCAATGATTCCATTATGGCTAATGAGCTTATGGCTAGTATTTTCACTGACATTGCCACATAGCTTAGATTGGCTAGGGAAAAAACCGTGGCTAGCATTTTTGCTTGGCGGGTTTGGCGGTAGTAGTAGTTATTGGCTAGGTCATAAGCTTGGAGCTATCACATTATCCGAGCCATTAGCAGTCAGCCTTTCAATTTACTTTTTACAATGGGCCATACTTCTTCTTATTGCTTACCGGCTACTCAATGTGCTGCGACAAAAACTCAATACCAAAAATTTTACCCCAAACTAATAAGCTAAAACTCCACTCCTAAACCACCAAGCCCACAATATCCTCTAGGATTTTTAGCTAGATACTGTTGATGAAAATCTTCTGCATAGTAGAATTCTGGTGCAGGCATAACTTCAGTTGTTATTGCCCCATGTCCTGCCTCGCTCAATTTTGCCGCGTAGAGCTGTTTATATTTTTCAGCTATTTCTAACTGTTGATCACTATAGGTATAAACGCCTGAACGATATTGAGTGCCTGTATCGTTTCCCTGCCTCATGCCTTGGGTTGGATTATGTGATGTCCAAAATATTTCCAATAAGCTTTCCAAACTTACTTTTAATGGATCAAACATCACTAATACAACTTCATTATGACCTGTTGACCCAGTACATACTTCTTCGTAATTAGCATTGGGTGTAAAGCCAGCCGTATAACCCACCGCTGTTGAATACACACCTTCCACTTGCCAAAATTTTCTTTCCGCCCCCCAAAAACACCCCAAGCCAAAAATTATTTTTTCTATATTTTCTGGAAATGGAGGTTTGATAGGATGCTCATTTACAAAGTGCAATGACGACACCATCATTGGTGTGTCTCTACCTCGAAGTGCCTCTTGTTGAGATGGCATTCTTATCTTGCTGCTCAATACGTTCATAATCACTTCACTCAATTAATTGTTTAATAATATTTGATTCGCGTCGAAAGAAACCTTGAGTATGCAAGGAATCTTCAAGGCGATAATACTCATAGTCCAAATGATGACATAACTCATGAATTAGCGTTCGCAAATAAGTTTTAAATGCGACGACTTGCTGCCGTTTTGCAGTGCGCATCCAGACATATATTCTTGCACGTGGTCGAGCTTTATCAACCGGCTCATACAACCCATGAAGCTCACTCTGCTCATCATGCGGCCTTCTTTCTAATACATGTATTCGTGCACTTGAAAAATCAAGCTGCAAACAAATAGCATCAACCAACTGTTGGCTAGACCTCTCAACAAACTCTAAGTTATCAAGTGATAATTGCTTGTGGATTTCAGCTGACAGTCGTTGCAGCGGTTCCCGCTGTACAAACCTCACTGGAGGCAATGAATCACTCTTATTAGCAATCTTTATCTGCGCCTTGGTGAAACGATGATAGTGTGAAAAAGCCATATATTCACACTGTCAACTTCAACACATCGCAAGCATTTAACGTAGTTTGATGAGCCACTTGAGGCAAAGTCAAATTCCTCACTTCAGCCAACGACGTTAAGCAATGCGTTAAATATTCTGGACTATTTCTCTCACCTCGATGCTGCTCGACTGTCATATCTGGTGAGTCTGTTTCTAGCACAATCGATTCAATGGGTAATTCACTGGCTAACTTCCTCAACTTTGATGATCGTGCATAGGTCAACATGCCACCAAAACCAAATTTAAAATTATGCTGTTGATAGCGTTCAGCTTGCTGAAGACTGCCATTGAATGCATGTACAATCCCTCCGCTAACCGGGAATTTCCTCAAGCAAGCTAATACTTCTTCATGGGCTTTTCGCACATGCAGAATTACCGGAAGATTCATCTCACACGCCAGCTTTAATTGTAGTTCAAATACCATTTTCTGCTTTTCAATTTGCAGACATCTATCCTGAAAATCCAAACCAATCTCTCCAATAGCAATCGGCGAGTTGTTCACCAGAAATTCTCGCAAATTTTCGACATGGGCCAACTCATGCGTTTGAATAAACATAGGGTGCAAACCTAAGGCATAATGCATATCACTAGATTGATCACATAGCTCAATTAGTGCATCCCAGGTGCGTCGCATAACACCAGGAATAACAAAGCCACACAACCCATTTTGGCGCGCACGTTTAAGCACATCGTCACGATCAGATGCAAATTCACTGAAATCGAGATGACAATGGGTGTCTATTATTTTCATATAAATAAGTCATTGCCTTAGACAAAATATTATTCAATTATAAGCATATAATGAGCGAACAAACTTCCAGACGATTTATTGGAATTCAGCGACTGTATGGTCAACAAGCATACCAACAAATCACTAGCAGCCATATCTGTGTCATTGGCATAGGTGGCGTAGGGTCATGGGTGGCCGAATCGTTAGCACG
>CAWUWP010000104.1:0-6063 GCA_963926275.1 uncultured Gammaproteobacteria bacterium
ATTCCACAGAGAGACGGTGGCACACACCTAGCCGGATTCAGAGGTGCACTGACGCGTGGTATCAATAGCTTCATGGAAAAAGAAGGCTATAACAAAAAGAATAAAATGAATTTAACTGGAGATGATACGCGTGAAGGATTAACCGCGGTTCTCTCGGTAAAAGTTCCAGACCCTAAGTTTTCCTCACAAACAAAAGATAAGCTAGTTTCCTCAGAAGTGAAGCCAATTGTAGAATCCGTAGTGGCTGAAATGTTGCAAGAATTCCTAATAGAAAGCCCTACAGAGTCTAAGGCTATTATTAGTAAAATTGTTGATTCAGCTCGCGCGCGCGAAGCCGCAA
This sequence comes from uncultured Gammaproteobacteria bacterium, assembly GCA_963926275.1. Lineage (GTDB taxonomy): Bacteria > Pseudomonadota > Gammaproteobacteria > UBA4575 > UBA4575 > UBA1858. The sequence goes on from CAWUWP010000104.1 coordinate 341, forward strand.
GAAAAGCACGTGAAATGACGCGTCGTAAAGGCGCTTTAGATGTAGCCGGACTACCTGGAAAGTTAGCAGACTGCCAAGAAAAAGACCCGGCAAATTCAGAATTATTTTTAGTGGAGGGTGATTCAGCGGGAGGTTCTGCAAAGCAGGGGCGTGACCGTCACGCTCAAGCGATACTGCCATTAAAAGGTAAAATTCTTAATGTAGAGAAAGCGCGCTTCGATAAGATGCTGTCATCACAGGAAGTAGTCACACTAATAACAGCATTAGGGTGCGGAATAGGCAAAGATGAGTTTGATCTTGGCAAACTTAGATACCACCGAATTATTATCATGACGGATGCGGATGTTGACGGTTCACACATCCGTACATTGTTGTTAACTTTCTTCTATAGGCAGATGCCTGCACTAATTGAGAATGGACATATTTATATTGGTCAACCACCTTTGTTTAAGATTAAAAAAGGCAAACAAGAAACCTATGTAAAAGACGAGTCTGAATTAAATAGTCATTTATTACAGATGGCCATTGATAATGCAGAGTTGCATATCAATCCAAATTCACCACCGATTCAAGCAGCGGCATTAGAGACATTGGCCAAGGAATACATGTCGTCTATGGCAATTGTACAAAGACTATCTAAAGCCCATGACGATGAAGTGCTCAAATCAATGCTTAGAATTCCTATTCATAAGCAAGTGGATAATGCTGATATTAATTATTCCCAACAAGAACTACAGCAGTGGATTGAATTAATTCTTGAATCATTAAATTCAGACCAACCTCCAGGAAGAAGATACAGTGCTGAAATCGAATGGAATGAAGAAAATAAAAGAGTCATTGTTAAAAAGTTTGTACATGGCTTAAGTAACGATGACATATATTCAAAAGAATTTTTTGAAAGCCCTGAATTTAAAATGTTACAAAAAGTAGCAATCAATACTAATTCACTTATTGAGACAGGCGCTTATATAAAACGTGGCGAGCGAACACTAGAAGTTACCGAGTTTGGTGAAGTCATGAGTTGGTTACTAGAAGAAGCTAAACGTGGACAAGCAATTTCACGCTATAAAGGACTGGGTGAAATGAATCCAGAACAGTTATGGGATACGACAATGGACCCTGAAACAAGATTATTAGTTCAGGTAAAAATTGAAGATGCAGTGGCTGCCGACGAAATATTCTCAACATTAATGGGTGACCAAGTTGAGCCTAGACGTGAGTTTATTGAAAAGAACGCACTTTCTGCAACAAATATCGATGTCTAATTAAAAGTTAAGAGTGGGTAATGAACGACACATTCGTCGCCTGAATTATGGAGGCTGTAACAGTTGATATGGCAGACTATAATTAAATATGGAACATTACTGGTTTGACGAAATATGGTGTAAATTCACTAGATATTGAGGTATTCCATAATGGTACATAAATCATTATTAGCATTAGTTGTTTTGCTGTTAATACCGATAAGCAGTCTAGCTGAAACAGTTTTTGTGACAGATAGTTTAAAACTGAAATTGAGAGTCACAGCAAGTAATGATGCCGAGGTGGAGACAAGCTTAGATAGCGGGCAAAAATTAAAATTATTAGAAAAGCAGAAAAAATTTACTCAGGTAGAAACAAGCGATGGGAAACAAGGGTAGGTACAATCTTGGTTTTTAACTAATAAACCCCCAGCAACCTATAAAGTGGTTAGCTTAACAAAAGATAATGAGTCTTTAAAAAACAAGCTGGCAACCGCGACTTCAACACTTAAAAACTTTGATAGCGAAACATCAAAAGAAAATGAGCAATTTAAAATATCTATTGCAACACTTTCAAAAAAAAATTGAAAACTTGACTGACAATAGAAATAACCTAGAGTCAAAACTAGAAACTCAAACCAGTGAACTATCTAAATATGAGTTTACTGAAAAATATAATTTAAACTTAATTATCCTATTATTCTTTTTGATCTCATTTATAGCGGGTGTTATTAGCTATCGATTATGGTCTGGAGTACAAGAAAGAAAACGATTATGGGGATATCAGTTAGCACAATAATTTATGAAAATAGCCAGTTGGAATGTCAATTCATTACGCGTACGTCTACCTCAAGTTTTAGAATGGTTAGATCAAACAAAAGTCGATGTTCTTGCGTTGCAGGAGACAAAGACACAAGACCCTGACTTTCCTCAACAGGAGATTGAAGAGGCCGGATATCAGGTGGTTTTCGCCGGGCAAAAAACCTATAACGGCGTGGCTATCCTGGCAAAAACAAAGCCGCAAGATCCTGTCACTGATATAAAAGGTCTAGACGATCCGCAGCGGCGAATACTCGCGGCGACAGTTAATGATGTACGGGTAATTAACTTATATGTGGTTAATGGCTCGGAAGTCGGCAGTGAAAAATTTGCTTATAAGCTTGATTGGATAGAAAAAGTCACCACTCATATAAAGAAAGAAATGAAAACGCATAAAAAAGTGGTGGTATTAGGCGATTTTAATATCGCCCCAGATGACCGCGATGTTCATGATCCGGAATCATGGGAAGATAAAATCTTATGCAGTCAAGAAGAACGCCAAGCTTATGAGAAGATATTGTCGCTAGGGCTGACAGATACATTTCGACAATTTGAACAGGAAGATAAGCTATTTAGCTGGTGGGATTATCGTGGAGGCGGCTTTCGTCGAAATCATGGTCTAAGGATTGATTTAATTTTGGCTAGCAAAGCGTTAAGTGAACGATGTAAAATAAGCAGTATAGACAAAACACCACGTAGCTGGGAACGACCTTCTGATCATACCCCGGTGGTGGCTGAGTTTAGTGAATAGATAAATCGTTGGCTTGAGACAATTTTAAGCCTCGTTCAGAATCACGGACTGATTTCATAAGTACCACCCACATTAGGGGAAATCATGCGTCACATTATGGTAATTAATGCAAAAGGCGGTTCAGGTAAGACTACTATAGCTACTAATTTAGCGAGTTATTTTGCATCCCAAAACAAGCATGTCAGCATTATTGATTATGACCCACAGACAAGTAGTCTTGATTGGTTAGCAGCAAGGTCTTCTGCTAAGCAACCGATACAGGGAATTGCAGGTTTTAAGAGAAACGCGGAAAGGCCCTCTCGAAAAACAGATATTGTAATCATGGATGTGCCAGCCGCATTACACGGCGCTGAATTAACAAAATTAGTTAAAAAAGCACAAACTATTTTGGTGCCAGTGCTGCCCTCACCGATAGATATGCGTGCGGCAACCCATTTTTTAGCGGAGCTTAAAAATTGTGCACCTGTCTCTCAAAAGAAAGCTAAATTAGCCTTAGTGGCAAACCGTGCTAGAGAAATAACAAATATTGCATGGGAATTAGAAGAGTTTCTAAGTAAGCAAAAAATACCCTATTTAACGATGCTACGTGATAGTCAAAATTATGTGCGTGCCGCTGAAAGAGGGTTAGGGATATTTGAAATGGGACCAGCGGCAACGGCGGTAGACCGAGATCAATGGCAGCCCATCCTAAAATGGATTAACAGTAAACGAAGCCAGCCATAAGCAGCTTGTGGGTATCGTCAATTACAAGGAATGTCATTCAATTTATGCGAGTAAGCCATTTAGGACGAGTGTTTAGTTTAATGCTTTTTATATCAACACCCTTAGGTGCAGAGAACAGCACACCGCTATTATTAGAACCTGTGCAGACTAAAATAATTAAAGCTAAGCCGATAAAAAAAGCAATTAAAAAAGAAGTCAAAGAGTTTGAAGGCTTTGTTGATTATGTTCTAGTGAAAAAGAGTGAGCGAAAGCTTTATCTGTATTCTGAAGATGAAGTGGTAAAAACATATAAGATTGCCATGGGCAAACAACCTGAAGGCCAAAAGGAAAGACAGGGCGACTCAAGAACACCGGAAGGACTATATACATTAGATTGGCGAAACCCGCGTAGTAAATTTTATCGTTCTATTCATGTGTCATATCCAAATGTGGTGCAAACAAGGTCAGCAAGAGAAGCAGGTGTTGATCCCGGCGGAGAAATAATGATTCATGGACAACCTAATGAATGGTCTGAACGTATAAAGCTAACATTCAATTATCAAAATTGGACGGAAGGCTGTATCGCGCTAGAAAATCATGACATGATAGAAATGTGGGATCTCGTGCGAGACGGGACCCCAATTAAAATTGATCCTTAAGTTATTTAGTGAAAACTTTCTTGAGTAATTCAGTGCTTCTTTTCGCTGGGTTTTCGCGAATTTGTTTTTCTTCAGCGGCTAGATAATAAAAAATTCCATCAATGCTTTTATCTAATACATGCTGGCTTAAGTCAGCCTGAACATCTGGAACTAAAGGTAAGTTTTTATATTAACCCATAGCGTTATTATAAGTTTTGATAGCACCGACTTGGTTCAAGCTATTATCAACGATAGGCTTCATTTCTGCTGATAGTGGAGAAGACATTTTACCTTTGAAGTATTGTGTTGCTGCATCATCAGATCCGTTTAAAATAGTTTTAGCGTCTTCCCAAGACATTTCCTTAATAGCATTTAAAAATAATGGTTTGGCTTTTTCAGTCGATGTTTCTGCCGCTTCGTTAAGTTTTTTTTCGAGATCATTTAAAGAGCTACCCATGCCGAATTTGTTCATGGTTTTCTGAACTGTTTGTAAAGAATCTGGTAGTGGAATTCGAATATTAGAATCTGAATTGAATCCTCCTGGCGCACTAAGTTGGCCGGCAACATTTTCAGAGCCTATACTTAAAGCCTCTTTAAGTGCACCCGCAACATCATTGTCCGACAAAGATGAGTTCGATGATCCGCTGCCACCGGTGTCGATAACTTCTTTGATTTTATCAAACCACCCAGCCTGCAAAGAGTTGAGAGAAATTGTGCATATTAAGCTAAAAAGCATTAATGCATATTTAAGTGTATGTGTCATAGTTTTACCTGGGATGACGATCTGAATTTAAGATTAAATAAGAGACCTATTGTGATAATGATTATATTAAGTATGAACTGCTATTTAGTAGACATTAATTTTAAATAAGGTTTCCATATTAAAAGAATCAATATGATGACAGGTATCCCCATGAGAGTAGTAATTGCAAAAAAGTATTGGTAGCCTGCATAATCTACAATTTGTCCTGAGTAGCCAGCTAACAGTTTAGGAAATAATAAAGTAATAGAACTAAATGCTGCATACTGAGTAGCGCTAAACTGCTTTGATACCAGTGTTGATAAAAATGCTACTGCAACCCCACCAGCTAATCCCCCTGATAAATTGTCACCAATAATTGCAAAAGCTAAAGCGATTGATGATGGGCTAGATAGATTTGCTAAATATATAAACATTAAATTAGATAAAGAAGCGACGATAGCACCAATCAATAAGATTTTCATAACACCATATCTAATCGCAAGTAGGCCACCGAAAATACCACCGACTAAACTGACGATGGTTCCAAAAACAAAACTAATTCGGCTTATCTGAATTTTGCTATAGCCCATGTCGGTATAGAATACTTTTGCCATCACGCCCATGACAATGTCGGAGGTTCGGTAAAGGCATATTATTAGTAGTAGCCATAAAGCTAATTTCCCATAACGAGTAAAAAAATCTTCAAACGGAGAGATATAAATTTCTCGGAATTCTTGTTTACTTAACAAACCTAAATTACTTAGAGCATTTCCAGCAGCAACAGCAAGCAGGATAGATAATGTTAATCTCACGGCAGAAATTAAAAGATT
>CAWUWP010000105.1:0-8868 GCA_963926275.1 uncultured Gammaproteobacteria bacterium
CATTTACTTTTTCTAGTGCTTGATAAATGGGAACTGTACCTACAGGCACTGGACTATTGCGTAAAATCCATTCGCGAGTTTCATGAATATTTTTACCCGTACTTAAATCCATAATGGTGTCTCCACCCCAACGGACTGACCATGCCATTTTTTCAACTTCTTCTACCACGGAAGATGTAATGGCTGAGTTGCCAATATTGGTGTTTACTTTGACTAAAAAGTTTCGTCCAATAATCATGGGCTCTGATTCAGGATGATTAATGTTATTGGGGATAATGGCTCGACCGGATGCGACTTCATCACGCACAAACTCCGGCGTAATTTCTTCAGGCAAGTTTGCTCCAAAAGACTCGCCCGGATGTTGTTTTAGTAGTTTCTTATATTGAGGATCGGCGCGTAGTTCTTGCAAACGCAACGACTCTCTAATTGCAATGTATTCCATCTCAGGAGTGACAATGCCTTTTCTAGCATAATGTATTTGCGTCACATTCTTGCTTTCTAGCGCTCTTCTAGGCGCATGCTTTACCTGGAAGCGTATGTGGTCTGTTTTTTCATCAGTCAATCGTTGACGACCAAACTCAGACGATAATTCTTCAAGCTCAATCGTGTCTTTACGTTCATCTATCCACGATGCACGAATACGCTCAATACCAATAGATAAATCCACATCGGCATCAGGATCAGTTAATGGTCCAGAAGTGTCATAGATTGGTATCGGTGGATTTTCTTCACCGCCCAAACTAGTGCCAGTATCATCACAAGCCACTTCACGCATACCGACACGAATACTGTCCTTTGAGCCATTAATAAAGATTTTCTTGGAACGAGGAAATGGTCGTGTGACTTCTTCACCCAATTTTTTTGTTTGAGAGATTAGATCTACTTTGGTTACGCTCATATGCCACCAGTGGTTGGAATAATTAGTTACTGTATTGATTTTGAATATAACCTGTATTCAACACATTGCAAAACTTAATAAGTAGTGCAAATAGCATTCGGATAGTACTAGCCCCATAAAATCACCACGCAAATTACTTGCTATTATTAATGTAAGCACCGTAGAGTATTGTCTATTTAATCGACCACATAAATACTATGGATATCGAACAAGCAAGATTTAATATGATTGAGCAACAGATCCGACCCTGGGATGTGTTGGATATGCACGTATTAAACATTATCCAATCCGTCCCTCGTGAAGATTTTGTCCGCAAATCACAACTAAATTTGGCATTCGCCGATATCGAGCTGCCTATTGGCCATGACCAAGTAATGATGTCCCCGAAGGTAGAAGCACGTATGTTGCAGGCATTAGCGATATCTTCAGACGATGATATTCTCGAAGTTGGCACTGGAAGCGGGTTTATATCCGCATGTTTGGCGAAAATGGGCAGCCATGTCACCACATGCGAGTATTTCGAAGATTTGTCTTCTGAGGCAAAATTACGATTAAACAATCAGCAGATCGACAATATTGATTTTTTGACCGGTGATATATTCAAATTATCTGACACTCTAGCTAGCTATGACGTCATTGCAGTCACTGGATCAACACCAGAGCAAATCAACCATTTCTCAAAACTACTAAAAATTAATGGCCGCTTATTTTGTATCTCCGGCCAAGCACCCATTATGACCGCGACTCTTATCACTTGTGTGGCCGAAGATAGTTATCGAGAAGAAAGCTTGTTTGAGACCGTTATCCCGGCATTGTTATCGGGCACATCAACTGAAAAGGTTTTCTCGTTTTGAGCGTCAGAGAAATATCTGCCAGCGAACTGCATGGTTACTTACAAACAACAGACACTAATCCCTTGCTATTGGATGTGCGTGAACCTTGGGAGTATGAAAAATGCAGTCTAGAAAACTCTCAGCTTATCCCCATGCGTCAGATTCCCAGCGCATTAAACGAGTTAGATCCAGACCAAGAGATTATTGTTATTTGCCATCACGGAATTCGTAGTCGTTCAGTTGCCGCTTATCTAGTGAGCAATACTTTCAGTAAGATTACCAATCTCACGGGCGGTATAGATGCCTGGGCTAAAACCGTTGATCCAACGATGACGACTTATTAACTTACTGCTATCTAAGAATATTTAACTTTATGCCGATATAATTGAACTACTTCTATTTAGACATAACAATAAGCAAATGAATAAACACCTAACCATTGCACCCATAATTTTGGTAACACTATTATGTCTTCAATCCAATCTATCAGCGAACGGATTAATTGATATATACACAACTGCTAAAGCTCAAGACACAGTCTTCAGAGAAGCAGAAGCCAACTATTTTGCCACCTCCCAAGCCTCGCCGATTGCACGCGCTGCATTACTCCCTCAAGTTAATTTTTCTGCAGAAACTTCTGATAACAGATTGAAAACAGAGGGGCAGACCTTTGGTGTCTCCGGGGGTGATGTTGACTACAACTCCAATGGTTATAGCTTACGTTTGACACAGGCACTGTATAACCGTGATTTTTATATACAACTAAAACAAGCCAATAATAATGTTGCCAGAGCTCAAGCCCAATTTGATGCCTCAAAACAAGAGTTAGTACTACGTGTCACGGAATTGTATTTCAATGTTTTAGCCGCGCGAGATGACCTGAGGTTCGCCACTGCAGAAAAACAAGCTATCAATAGACAGCTTGAACAAGCAGATAATAGATTTGAAGTAGGACTAATTCCCATCACTGATGTTAAAGAAGCGCAGTCATCCTTTGACAGTTCTGTGGCGCGTGAAATTGATGCTGAAATTGCTTTAGAACTAGCACTGGATGCACTCGCGGTAATTATTGGTGATCGTGTTACTGACTTAAAAAGTTTATCGCAACGCATGGAGTTAGTGCGGCCCGACCCTGACAATGTGACAGATTGGATCAACTCTGCGCTCAATCAAAATCTTGCATTACTGATTAACCAGTACGATACCAAAATTTCAAGACAGGAAATTCAACGTAATAAAGCTCAGCACTTGCCCACTATCGATATAGTGGCAGCTTACAACGACACTGATTCAGGCGGACTAACTGGTACCCGAGAAACTGAAGATTCTAGAATTGGCCTAGAATTAAACTTCCCTATATTCCAAGGGGGTCGCACCTACTATCAGACCAAAGAAAGCCAATACTTATATAGAGCAGCATTACAAGCACAAGAGAGAATCAAACGCGAAACAACTCGCGACACACGTGACGCTTACCATAATGTTGTGGCTGGCATAAGTCGTGTCGGCGCATTTAACAGAGCAGTAGAATCTGCAGAAGTCGCCGCTGAAGCAACACAAGCAGGATTTGAAGTAGGTACAAGAACATCGGTAGATGTATTGCTGACTTTGCGCTCAGTATTTCAGGCTCAACGTAATCACTCAAGATCTCGCTATGACTATCTGTTGGACACGCTACGCTTAAAAAATGCAGCAGGGACATTAAGCGCAGATGACTTACTACAAATTGACACCTGGTTAGAGTAGTCTTGGCCGAATGGCCAAACCTGACTCACACTCCACACTCAGCTATCGACTTCTCACCTGGGGATTATTCCCGGCAGCACTGCTGTATACCGGCTTTACTGCCTTTAAATCCAGAAATAGCCGATACTTAGCTCAACGCTTAGGCGCTTATAAAAAAGAAATAAACACGAAGCAGGTTATATGGTGTCACTGCGCTTCTGTTGGCGAAATCAATACTGCTTTACCTTTGTTACGCAGCTTAATTGAACGAGGCGAGCATTTACTCGTTTCCACCAATACCGTGACCGGCAATCAAGCACTCACAAATGCCAAGCTAGATAATACTCAACATGTTTTTTTCCCCCTAGACTATCGTGCTTTTGCCGATAAATTAATTGCAGAATTCTCTCCCAAGTTGTGCTTTCTGTTTGAAACAGAATTATGGCCAAACATATTACTCACTATTGCAGATCACACTATACCCATTGCAATCATTAACGGACGTATCAGCGAAAAGACTTTGCGTGCTCCTACGCTAATATTAAAAAACTATAAAAAAGCATTACGCCAAATCTGCATGGTTATTGCTAGCAGCGAAGAAAATGCGCCTCGCTTCATCGCACTAGGCACAAACCCAGATAGCATTACCACGCTAGTTAATCTGAAATTTGCTAGCATTAATACACCGTCAAACAGTATCGAAGAATGTCCCATTAAGTTTCCATTTTTACTGTGCGCATCAACACATCAAGGTGAAGAGCAAGCGATTATTAAACAATGGAAAATTTCTAAGTCAGAACCCAATCTAGAACCGTTAGGCCTCGTTATTGCAATTCGGCACCCGCAACGTTGCAAGGAAGTATGCAAGATATTAGAAGCCAATCAACTGGCTTATCAGTTGCATTCAAACAGCCCAACTAACGTGTCTAACAATGAAATCTATATCATTGATACATTAGGTCAATTAATGCCTTTCATGAAAAAAGCAGCGTTTGTATTCATGGGTGGCTCACTAATGCCCATTGGTGGACACAATATTGTTGAGCCTGCACAGTTTAGCCGATGTATTTTAATCGGCCCCCATCACGATGATTTCAGAGAAATCGTCAATGAACTAAAAGAATGCAACGGCATTATAATCGTTAACGATGCAAAGCAACTTATCAATGAAACACTCAGGTTACTCACCCATCGTGAGTTACCACTGCAGTTAGGCAATAACGCAAAGAAATACTTAAACAGTAAAAAACGTGTGTTAAACGACTATCAAGACCTAGTCTTTAAGTTGATCGATGATCAGTCTTGATAACCCTGCATTAAACTTTCAAAATCACTTTGTTGATAGCAGGTATTGGAGTTATTTTGTTTTTGCTTTTCCAGTGAACGTTTTAGCCGGTTAAGTCCGACTTGTGCCCAAGCTTGAGAATAAGGTCTTTGCACACATCGATCAAAATCAATCAAATAAATATTTCCTGCTTGATCAAACAATATGTTATTTGTATTCAAGTCGACATGCTGTATTCCTTGGTGATGAAATGACATGATTATTTTTCCAACTTTCATCCACCACTCTTTTCTCTGTGTGTTTTCAGTCATCACCTGCGCCAATGTTTTTGAATTGACTATTTCATCCATAATTATATCTGCGTGATATAAAGCACCCTTGCGAATACATCTTGCTGCTATGGGTTCAGGCACGGGTAACTCTAGCTGCCTCATTTGCATCAATAGATTTAGCTCTCTAAATGGTCGGCTAGACTCAAACCCTCGAAACACAAATTTATCTTTACTAAATCGTGCCGGCAATCCTCCACGACAATAGTGCCTCATCACCATATTGTTCGCGCCGACCTTAAATCTAACTATCGATTGACGGCCGCTTTGCCACTGATTGACGGATGATTCTGAGGGCGATTGAGTGCGCTCAAACCAATCCTGCTGAAAATCTGAGTACACATTGTCTGACACCCAAATTTTTGTGTTATGTTCGCTTATCTCGTGTAGTTGCATCGCTATTGCTTACAAAATCAGTTTATAAAATGAGCTCAAACTCCCAAAGCACAGATTTCCAATCAATTTGTATTGTTCGCCTATCTGCTATTGGTGACGTCACCCATATGCTGCCCATCATACACAGCATTCAAAAATTTCGCCCTGGCACCAACATCACTTGGGTTATTGGTAAGACCGAACATAAGCTAGTCGGCGATCTAGAAAATGTTGAATTTATTCAGTTCAATAAGAGTTTAGGCATAAATGCCTACCGTGAGGTTTTAACAAAACTTGCGGGGAGAAAGTTTGATGTGTTACTTGCTTGCCAGGTGTCACTTAGAGCTAATATTCTTAGTGCATTGATTTCAGCTAAACGCAAAGTAGGTTACGATAATTCTCGTGCAAAAGATTTTCATAGTTTAGTAATCAATGAAAAAATTCCCGCCGCCAATGTTCATGTACTGGATTCTTTTTTTCAATTTATTGAGCACATTGGTATAGCCCATAAAAAATTCGACTGGTCGCTACCTATTCCCCCGCAAGATCATGAGTTTGCGCGTGAGCATATTCCGGCAAATAAACGAGTGCTCGCGATTAGCCCATGCTCTAGTCACACCCTCAGGAACTGGAGCATCCAATCTTATATTGATGTCGCTAACTACGCGATTGAAAAACATAAGATGCATATTGTTTTATTAGGTGGCAATAGCGATTTAGAGCTTGAGTTTGGCGAAAAAATATCTGCCCAGCTCAAACAAGCCCCGACCAATTTAATCGGCAAAGATACGTTAAAAAAATTACTCGCCATTTTACAACGTTCTACGGCATTATTAACGCCTGACTCAGGTCCGGCGCATATGGCGACCTGCGTCAACACGCCGGTACTTGCGCTGCATGCTGCGAGTAACAGTCAACGCAGCGGTCCGTACCTAAGCCTACCTTGGTGTATCGATAAATATTCAGAGGCAGCCATGCGTCATTTTAATAAATCTGCCGAGCAGATAAAATGGGGCACTAAAATAGAAAAACCGGGCGTGATGGATTTAATTAAGCCTGAAGACGTTATAATCAAACTAGACAAACTATTAAAAACATAGGGATTCAACTTGCAACTACTTGCCCCCATCTCTGTTGGTGAATTGATCGACAAAATCACCATTTTAAAAATCAAACAGAAAAAAGCCGCTGATCAAGACAAGCTAGCCAACATTAATCGTGAACTACATGAGTTAGAAACGACCTGGGAAAAAAATAAAGCCCCTGAGCTAGATATCAGCGATCTATTTGATCAATTAACACAAGTCAATGAAGTGCTATGGAAAATTGAAGATGACATTCGTGCTAAAGAAGCGGCCAATGCATTTGATCAAGGATTTATTGAGCTAGCGCGCTCTGTTTACAAACAAAACGATCACCGCGCTGCACTTAAAAAAGAAATTAATATCCGTAGCGGCTCTACCTTGGTCGAGGAAAAACTATACCAAGCCTATTAATTAACTTGTTTAAGGCGCTTATAGAAAGAAGCAATATACATAAATAAAAACATCGCTAGTAAACATTCTTTAGTTTCACCCGCTCGTATATCTAGTATATGAGGCACTGTGGTATCAAACAATTTGTAAGCCTTCTCATGCAGGCTAACGAATACGGCCAGCAAGCAGGTAGGAATGTTGACAAAGCTTGGCCATAGCCAGCCAAAAAATTCGTCAGTATTGAACACTTTATTACGGATCAGAAGGTAAACTGGGGTTATCACACCGCCAACAACAGCTGCAATGGTTAACAACATACGTGGCACCTGGTCTAACAAAGCACTGGTATTGTGAAGATTAGTCTCACCTTGGTCATTCACTCCCATCCATCCTTCTGGTGTTCCCCAACCAAACCAATGTTGACCCCAACTCACTTCTTCGCCAGCATAATAGATACACCCCAGCACTAGCACTGTCATCCAAATCCTAAAAAATGGAAATTCAAATGACTTCATATTTAATATCGATAACACCCCTAATATAATGGCGATAAATAAAACAATAAAGGTGTAATTTTCAATGAAGCCTTGCTCACCAAAGACGTAACTATCTGTCTGAACATCAATCAATCGCATCACGTAAGGAAACAAAGCCACCATGATTGGTAACCACAACCATAACCACTTCGGTAAATCTTTAGGGTAAGAATTTTGCATATGTATTATTTATATGTGTTGATCTTTTCTGGTTTATCTTATTTTACTGGCTTGCTTGCCAAGATAATCCCAATGCTTAAGGCTGCGATAATCTCGATGATTCTTACTCCGCAATCCCAACTTAAAGCCAATGGCCATAAACGGATTGGGTGGACGTATATGCTGCGGCATTAAATTAAAATCGTATAGCTTTGGGATCCACTCGCCGCTGTCATTTTGCCTGAGACGAATATTACCTGGCGGGATATCTAAATCATACAAGCCCAGTTTGGCCGCTTGCTCAACTATATAATAACCCGATCTCAATACTGTTTCAGGAAGCCCACAAGATTGTTCCATTAACTCTTCCAACCAAATACCATCCACATACTCTTGCACAAAGGCGAGATCATAACCCTGCTCTGGGCTAAATAACTGATATGGCTCTGCCACGTATTTAGTTAACGAGCTGGCTTCAAATGCGATTTTATTGCGTGAAAACTCAAATTCACCAATATTGACCTTGTAGCGTGCTTGATACTTTTCTATGTATTCTGGTTTATACACTTTTACAGCAGCAGTCTTACCAAGATAATTTGCCAGATACGCTTGAGAACGACGCCCAGAACCTAGCTCTTGGATAATATCTATCTCGGTCGGCAGTACAAGATTGGGCATGATAGAATTGTCGTGTTAAGCGCATAATTCGGCGCATAATTATAAACAATTATCACCCATCTAAGATATTTATTCCTGATGTCATATAAAATTGGAATAATTGGTGCCGCAAGACGACACCAAGGCACTGGCCCCTATATTGCTCGTACATTTGCTAATATTGGTCATGAAATTTCAGGCATTGTCGGTACCAGCGAACGCTCAATCAATCAAACGCTCACGGATTTATCTAATCACTACGGCATTGATACTCAGGGATACTCAAATTTCAACCAATTAATTGAGTCACATACACTTGATATTATTGTCATCGCCTCTCCTCCCGGGTCACATCTTGACTACCTAAAGCTTGCCGCAGAAAATAATTTACACATTTTCTGTGAAAAACCGTTTTGGTGGCCTGAAAATAACGCGTTCACGCTAACAGGCTACGAGCAAACTCTGCAGGCCGTGATTGACAAATCAAAAGCCAAGCAGCGGTACATCCACCTGAACACACAATGGCTTTACACATTAAAGGACTTTTCACGTTTGCACCCTAGCGCCATTTTTAACAATGAAATCAAGCAGTTTGC
>CAWUWP010000106.1:0-17345 GCA_963926275.1 uncultured Gammaproteobacteria bacterium
TATGACAACAAGATTCATGGAAATAGCCGTAGGATTATTTGTAGTAATTGGAGGGGCCGCGCTATTTGTATTAGCAATGAGCGTGAGTAACTTTGGTTCTCTCTCTTCTAAGGATGGCTATTATCTAACCGCTTATTTTGAGAATATAGGTGGCTTAAAAGTACGTTCCGCGATTACTGTCTCGGGCGTGCGTGTTGGACAGGTCAGTGAGATTGTATTTGATCGGCAACGGTTACAGGCCAAGGTCACAATGCGCGTAGATAATGACCATGATTATTTCACATTGGATACGGCGGCCAGTATATATACCGCAGGTTTATTAGGGGAACAGTATATTGCATTGGAACCTGGTGCCGAGGACGATACTCTAAGTAACGGTGATGAAATTGAATTCACTCAATCAGCGGTGGTTCTAGAAGAAATAATAAGTAAATTTATATCAAATGCGAGTACTAGCTAAGTCTTAAGGAAATTTAATGAAAAAAATAATCACTATTTTAATATTAGCTGTTTGTAGTTTAGCAACCTGGGCAAGTGCGGAAGAGCAAACGCCAGAGCAAATTATCGAGCAAACATCGACTGAATTATTAAAAATAATCAATGAACAGTCAGACAGAATTAAGAGCGAAGAAGGCTATGTTAATCAAGTAATCAATGATTTGATCTTGCCTGTGATTGATTTGCAATCAATGGGAAAACTAATTCTTGGTAAGCATTGGAAAACAGCTAGCGAGGAACAAAGAACACAATTTATCGCTCAGTTTAAATCTATGCTGGTTCGTACTTATGCAAAATCCGTCGCAGATTATGGAGATGCAAAAGTGAAGGTATTTCCTTATAAAGGTGATAAAAAAGGTAAGCGCCATCGCGTAAAGTCTCAGCTAAGTATTGGTAGCGGAACACCATTGCAAGTAGATTATGTGTTTCGAAGAAAAGATGATTCTTGGAAAGTGTTTGATTTGGTGGTTGATGGTTTAAGTTTAATTAAGAATTTCCGGACTAGTTTTTCTCAGGAAATTAGCGAGACATCACTAGATGCGTTGATCGAGCGTTTAGCATCAACAAACGTGAGCTGATAGTCCATTTAGCCAATGAATGAATTGCAAAGCCTAGGAGCAGGTACTTTTCGAGTCACTAGTGATTTGACTACTGAGACTGTGCCTGACTTATGGGCGCAGTCAAAAAAATTATTTCCATCCACTGAGGCATCATCCATCAATATTGATGTGAGTAATGTTGTGCAAGTTGATAGCGGTGGGTTAGCCCTGCTAGTGGCTTGGGCACGCTGGGCTAATTTCCGAGATAAAAAATTTGCATTACATGGAAAATCAGACCAGCTTGCGGTGCTAATCGAAAATAACCAATTAGAAAAGCTATTTTATTCTGCTTAAAGTCAGATAATTCTTCTATTTCTCTAACAGCGTTGTAAGCTGGCAACTCAAATTCTTCGGCTAGATTAAATTAATGGAAAAACTCTTAATATCCGGTGGGCATCCACTGAATGGGAAAGTACGAGCCTCGGGTTCTAAAAATGCTGTGTTACCAATACTAGCGGCATCTTTATTGGCGGATACCCCTATGACTATTGGCAATGTGCCGCATCTTTTGGATGTCACGACCACCATGGGTTTGTTGGGAGATATGGGTGTGTCATTGACTGTCGATGAACGTATGAATATCGAGTCTGATGCCAGCACTATCAAACACTTCATTGCGCCTTATGATTTAGTCAAGACCATGCGTGCGTCTATCTTAGTGTTGGGTCCATTAGTGGCTCGCTTTGGAGAAGCTGAAGTATCGCTTCCAGGCGGTTGTGCAATTGGCACGCGTCCCGTGGATCTCCATATTGAAGGACTGCGTGCGCTGGGTGCAAATGTTAAAGTAGAGGGTGGTTATATTAAAGCCACGGCATCACGCCTTAAGGGCACCCGTATTGTGATGGATTGTGTCACTGTCACGGGAACAGAAAATTTAATGATGGCTGCTGTATTAGCAGAAGGTACGACAGTCCTTGAGAATGCTGCCCGTGAGCCAGAAGTGAGTGACCTCGCGAATTGCCTAATAACGATGGGCGCTAATATAGAGGGTGTGGGCACCGATTGTTTAACCATCCATGGTGTCACACGGCTAGAAGGATGTAATTACACAGTATTACCTGATCGCATAGAAACGGGCACATTTTTAGTCGCTGGGGCAATTTCAAGAGGCTGTGTGAAAGTCACACATACCGCTCCGCGCACTTTAGATGCGGTGCTGCAGAAGCTTGAAGATTGTGGTGCCTATGTGGATACCGGTGAAGATTGGGTGCAGGTAGATATGAAGGGTAATCGTCCCAAAAGTGTTAGTGTCAGAACTTCACCATACCCCGCTTTCCCGACTGACATGCAAGCGCAGTTCACAGCCTTAAATGCAGTGGCAGAAGGTACGGCGACGATCGTTGAGACTGTATTTGAAAATAGATTCATGCATGTTCAAGAGCTACAAAGGATGGGTGCTAAAATAAGCGTAGAAGGCAATGCTGCGATTGTTACCGGGATCGATAATCTAACGGGTGCACCTGTCATGGCAACAGATTTACGTGCCTCAGCGAGCTTGATTTTAGCGGGTATTGCGGCGCAAGGCGAAACTATTGTGGATAGGATTTATCATATTGATCGTGGTTATGAATGTATTGAAGAAAAACTCGCTCAATTGGGTGCCAATATACAAAGGCTCCCCAGTTAAATGACTTCGTTAAATGGTCTAGTAAAATGAATAGTAAAATTACATTAGCAATTTCTAAGGGTCGTATTCTTGAAGAAACAGTGCCATTGCTTGAACGCATGGGTATGGCGCCTGTTGAAGATCTGAATAAGACACGTAAGCTACTGATCGATACAGAAAACCCCAATGTCAGAGTAGTCGTGATTCGCGCCACTGATGTGCCGACTTATGTGCAATATGGAGCAGCAGATTTGGGTATTGCAGGTAAAGACACGCTGATGGAAAGTCAGGGTGAAGGTCTGTATGAATTACTGGATCTGGATATCTGTAAATGTAAATTAATGGTAGCAGGCAATTCTGACTTACCTGACCCAGGGACCCGGCTAAAAGTAGCCACTAAATATGTGCATTCAGCCCAGCAGTATTTTGCTCAGCAAGGAAAGCAAGTTGAAATCATTAAGCTATATGGTTCAATGGAATTAGCACCGTTAACAGGTCTTGCTGATCTGATCGTAGATCTGGTTGATACCGGAGACACATTACGTGCAAATGGATTGCAACCGCTTGAGCACATTGAAGACATCAGTTCTCGCCTGGTAGCGAATAAGGCGTCTTTAAAAGTTAGATTTGATACACTGCAAGAAATTGTTGAACAATTTCGTAAAGCAATAGATAAAAATTAAAAGAAAAAAGTAAACAGGAAAAATAACATGAAATACCAAACTGACGATCTACGAATTATAGAAATGAAGGAAGTAAGTACACCGACCCAGGTACTTGCAGAATATCCTCTGTCAGACGAATCTTCTAGTTGCGTACATCATGCGCGCGACGAAATTCAAAAAGTGTTTCATGGCGAAGATGATCGTCTAGTGGTGGTGGTGGGTCCTTGCTCTATACATGACCCTGATGCTGCACGTGATTATGCTAAGCAATTACTAAAGCAGCGAGATATGTGGTCAGATGATTTATTGATTGTGATGCGTGTGTATTTTGAAAAGCCACGTACAACAGTCGGCTGGAAAGGCTTAATCAATGACCCTAATCTAGATAACAGCTTTGAAATCAATAAAGGCTTGAGATTAGCTAGAGAATTATTGTTAGATTTAAATAACATGGGTATACCCGCTGGCACAGAATATTTGGATCTTATTAGTCCACAATATGTGGCGGACTTAGTGAGTTGGGGCGCCATTGGCGCGCGTACCACGGAGAGCCAAGTGCATCGTGAATTAGCATCGGGTCTGTCCTGTCCAGTTGGGTTTAAGAATGGCACAGATGGTGGTTTGCAAGTCGCAGTCGATGCAATTGGTTCTGCAACACGGCCACACCACTTTCTTTCGGTGACTAAAGCAGGCAAGTCAGCAATTTTCTCAACGGCTGGCAATCCAGATTGTCATGTGATTTTACGGGGTGGTAAAAGCACTAACTATGATGCATCAAGTATCGAAGACGCTTGTGCGAGTCTAGATAAAGCAGGTTTGTCGCCACGTGTCATGGTGGATTGCAGTCATGCTAATAGTTTGAAGCAACATGACAAACAAAAAGATGTAGGTGCAGATATATGTAATCAATTATCTGCCGGTGAGCAAAGAATTTTTGGCATTATGATTGAAAGTAATATTGTTGAAGGTCGCCAAAATGTGGTTGATGGAAAAGCAGAAACTTACGGTCAAAGTGTCACTGATGCTTGTATCAACTGGGCAGATACAGAACAGTTGCTAGAGCAATTTGCTAAAGCCGTGCAAGCACGGCGCCTAGTAAAAGCTACTGTAGCAGCGTAGACAGGACATTGTTTTCATATGCTTACAATTCGACGCTTTAACTCGCAACAGGAATCATTTCAAACACAATTTTGCGATTTTCTAGCCGCAAATACCGAACACGAATCAGATGTCTCGCAAGTTGTGCAAGATATCATTACTCAAATTCGTGCAAAAGGTGATAGCGCATTATTGGATTTTACGCATAAGTTTGATCGCCTAGATCTTGCTGATGCCAAGCAATTAGAAATATCTCAAGAACAACTTCAACAAGCGTTAAGCGCCATCGATCCTGTTCAACGCGATGCATTAGAGCAAGCGCATCAGCGTGTGCAAGAATATGCCGAGCATCAACGACTTGAATCCTGGGAATATAAAGATGAACACGGTTCTTTATTAGGGCAGCGTGTAACGCCATTAGATCGTGTTGGTATTTATGTGCCGGGTGGTACCGCAGCATATCCGTCTTCTGTGTTAATGAATGCAGTCCCCGCTAAAGTCGCGGGTGTGCCAGAAATTATCATGGTCGTACCCACACCTGATGGCAAAATTAATTTAACCGTACTTGCCGCTGCCGCTGTTGCGGGTGTCGATAGAGTATTTCGTATTGGTGGTGCGCAGGCGGTGGCAGCACTTGCCTATGGCACTGAAACAGTGCCCGCAGTTGATAAGATTGTTGGGCCTGGGAATATTTACGTCGCCACTGCGAAAAGAATGGTGTTTGGTAAAGTGGGCATCGATATGATTGCAGGGCCCTCTGAAGTGTTAGTGATATGTGATGATTCAGCAAATCCAGAATGGATTGCAATGGATCTATTCTCTCAAGCAGAACACGATGTATTAGCGCGCACCACGTTAATATCAACGTCAGAAGATATGTTAAACAAAGTTGAAGCTGCGATGAATCAATTGCTGCCTAGCTTGGAACGTGCCGACATTATTAAGCAAGCAGTTGACACTTTTGGCAGTTTTGTGAAAGTAGATAATTTACAACAAGCCGCGCAAATTAGTAATCAAGTTGCTCCGGAACATTTGGAGTTGTCTGTGCAGGACCCTGCTAAGTTGTTAGAGAGTATTCAGCATGCGGGCGCAGTATTTATGGGCCACCACACGCCAGAAGTATTTGGTGATTATTGTGCGGGACCCAATCATGTGTTGCCGACTAGTGCGACAGCGAGATTTTCGTCACCACTCGGGGTGTATGATTTCCAAAAGCGAATGACCATTTTAAATTGTTCGGATAAAGGCGCCTCTAAACTTAGTAGTATTGCGAGTACCTTAGCGCATAGCGAAGGTTTGACTGCCCACGCAAGGTCTGCAGAATTTAGAGGCACGGTTAAATAATACAATATGACTAAAGATATCTTATCTCGGTTGCGACCAGAGCTAACTAAATTACAGGCATATTCAGTGCCTGATGCGACCGGTTTGGTTAAGCTGGATGCCATGGAAAATCCTTTTACTTGGCCTGTTGCGATGCGCACTAAGTGGCTTGAGCAATTAAGTCATGCACAAGTCAATCGATATCCTGAGCCTAATCCTGAAGGCTTAAAGCAAAAGCTTAAACATCAGTTTGGTCCGCATGATGCTAGCGATATATTGTTGGGCAATGGTTCTGATGAGCTAATTCAGTTGCTAGTGCTGGCTGTGGCTAAGCCGGGCGCGTGTATTCTGACCGTTAGTCCTAGTTTTTCTATGTATCGAATGATCGCAGAAATGATTGGTGTTGATTGCCATGTTGTCGCACTTGATGAAAATCATGAATTGGATAAGGCGGCAATGCTAACTGCCATTGAGAAATATGATCCGGCATTAATATTTTTAGCTTACCCAAATAATCCAACGGGTAATTCGTGGAACAGAGGCGATATTCAAGCAATTATGGATAACAGCAAGGGGATTGTTGTTATTGATGAGGCTTATGGTCCATTTGCTGCAGATAGCTTTACCAACGATCTTAAAAACAATAACAATATGTTATTGCTGAGGACTGCATCTAAGTTGGGCTTGGCCGCGATACGGTTTGGCTGGCTGGCCGGAGATAGTACATTGATAGCTGAGCTTAATAAGATTCGTCTGCCCTATAATATAAATCAGCTGACTCAACTAACAATGGAATTTGCGCTGGACAATTATGAGTTATTTGCAGAGCAGGCAGAAACAATTCGAGTCTTGCGTGGCTCATTGTTTGGCCAATTATCTGCGATGGAGGGTGTTAAACCCTATAACAGTGAAGCTAACTTTATTCTGATCAAAGTGCTGACGAGTGACGCGAGCGAAGTATTTGACCGATTGCTTGAACAGAAAGTACTCATCAAAAATGTTAGCAAGCAAACAGGGTTGGACCAATGCTTGCGAGTCACTGTTGGCTCTAAAGAAGAGAATAAGATATTTTGCGAAGCATTTATTAACGCATTAAAAAAATAATTATATTCCGGTTGAGCACCTTAGTTTAATTACTCTGGATCGATCGATTCATCATTAGCCTCAGCTTTTATCATCGCTTCTCGTGTCGACTCAATACCAATATGATAAGCAGCAAATCCGGGGATCACGACTTGGTTAACAGCCATGCCAATAATATTCCCGTTAACAGGTGAGACAATTTCGGTGCTTTGATTAGTGATTGGATCAGTTGCTACGCCAAGTACATCACCTAATGAAACACGATCGCCAAGATCCATTTCACTAAATAATATTCCACCACTTTCAACGTGCAGCCAAAGTGACTCATAGAAAGTAGGTCTAGGATCTCCCCATATAAATGCACGCGTATACATTTCCATTTTGTCCAGCAGGATATTGACACTATACGTGCTGGCATCAATTTGCTCTTCTTGTATACGCAGTGATTTACCTAGCTCCATAGTCACGGCAACAATGCCAGATTGATTGGCAACAGTGCGCAACATACCTGCCCCCCCGGCATGATGAACCACGGCAATCTTGTCAAAGTTGCCGACAAACTCAGCAACTTTAAGATCAGACATGTTTGCACGAATTTGAGGAAGATTGTTTCTTCTAAATGAGCCTGTATGTAAATCAATTAAATAATTGCAATGACTGATGATCTTGGTAAAAAGAGAGTGAGCAATCCTAGAGGCTAAGATTCCCTTCGGTTCGCCTGGGAAAAAGCGATTCAAATCGCGTCGATCAGATAAGTAGCGAGAGGTGCGCTGAAAACCTTGCAAGTTAACAATCGGTACACCAATTAAAGTGCCAGACAACTTGCTGGGATCGATGTCGTACATCACGCGTCTCACGACTTCAATGCCATTTAATTCGTCACCATGAATGGCACTGGTTAAGCACACTGTGGGCCCCGATTTCGCACCATTGATGACTAACACGGGAGTCGGTAAAGCTGCCGGATATAGTGATTTGTGGTGACCAAGCTAATCGAGTTGATGAATTTTCTGGTATTTCAGAGCCGAGGATAACTAGTTTTTCACGAGCAATTTTTTGTGGCTTCAGTTGAGTGGGTTCTTGTTGTGTATCTTTTACAGATTTTTCATCGTCTTTAATGCCGATATTTTCGACGTTATTGTTAGTCTCTGGCTCTTTGATGTCTTCAGACTCAGCGACAGCTTCTGGAAGTGGAGCCACTTTTTTCAAGTCTAAATTGGGGGCGACAGTCGTTGCTTCAGCTTCTTCGCTTTGCTCACTTGTACTGCTGTCGGTTTTTATCGCTTCTAATTTAGCTTCGGCAAAACATAATTCCGCACTAAAAATCAGCAGTGTGACTAAACATAATGTGAGTTTAGATGGGCAAGGAATGTTGGAGAAATTAATAGGCAATCGCATGGTGATTAATTTAGCAGGAATGTTTCAGAAAGTGCGATTCTTTCATCTATAGATTGAGGGATTTTGTCAAGTTGTTCGACCTTAACAAGATTTCGATGTAAACCCTGCTGGTTAGCGAGTTGTACATTTAATCCGGGTCTAGCATTTAGCTCTAGCATTAGCGGACCTAGTTCGCTGTCTAGAACAATGTCGACACCTAGGTAGCCTAGACCTACTGTGTCGGCACATCTGATGGCGATTTTTAATATTTTTTGCCACTTAGGTATTTGCAGGTCATTAATTACATGAGCAGTATCGGGATGTGTTGTCGTCGCATGGTTACCAATAACTGCATGAGTAGTTTTGCCAGTGGCTAAATTGATGCCTACACCAATCGCACCTTGATGAAGATTGGCTTTTCCGCCTGATCTGCTTGTAGGTAAGCGAATCATGGCAGCAACAGGCACGCCTTGAAAAACAATGATTCGAATATCAGGGACACCTTTAAAACTTATATTGTCAAACACGGGATCGAATTTGACGCGATACTCAAGGAAAGCAATGTCAGATAATCCGCCTAGACTATACATTCCAGATAAAATATTAGACACGTAATGCTTAATTGTATTTAGGCTAATTAAGTCGCCACCTGCGGTCCGGTAGAATTTACCAATTTTACCATCCAGTACTAAAATGCCATTGCCTCCACTGCCATGAGCCGGCTTAATAACCACATCATCATGCTGCTCTAACAGCATTTCTAGTGATTTTATTTCATGGTCAAATTCTATTTTAGAATAAAGCTTAGGGACTTCAATGCCAGCACTGATAGCTAAGCTTTTTGTTCTTAACTTGTCATAGACTAACGGATATAAATGGCGCGGGTTGTATTGCATAATGTAATCAGTGTTACGCTGATTCATCCCCAGTACGCCTTGCTGGCGCAATTTCTTCGGGCTGATAAAACCAATCATGATTTGTCGTTAGAGATAGATTTCATTTCGCGAAAGCGAATTAGTTCGCTAAGTCGATAGCCTATGTATCGGCCCATGATTAAGCAGATACCTAAAATAACTAGTAGTAATTCTGGGAACACAAACATCAAGTAATATAAATGTTCGTTAGTCATTAGCAAATAGCCAAAGCAAGCGACTATTAAACTGCCAAGGCCTTGAAATAATGCTGCCTGCGCTCCATTTTCTTCCCATGCAATAGACATACGTTCAATCGTCATCGCGAGAATAACCATAGGGAATAAAGACACAGATAGTAATCTGTCAATACCTAGTCGGCTGGTGATTAAGCTAATGATCAACATGAGTGTCACCACGATAACCAGAATCACCGCCAGTCTGGGGATGAGTAGTAAACGTAAGTGCTCTAAATAAAAGCGAATGAGTAATCCTACAAAAACAATACCAGTGAAAAGTACGATCCCCCAAAGTAATTGCGTCTCGCGAAAAGCTACCGCGATTAAAATAGGCATAAAGGTGCCGAATGTTTGTATACCAATGAAGGTGCGCATAAACACAACTAACAGCGCGCCTAGTGGAACCATCAGTAATAGGCTGTATGTGTTTTGGCTTTGTACCGGTAATGCAAATAAAGTTAAACCACCAAGTAAAGAGCTTGATTGTTTAGCACTTTTTTTGGCGACATCAAGTAATTCTATGTAAGATTTTGTGACTGAAAATTCTAGGCCAACATTTTTCCCGTTTTGCACTTTATAAAATGGTGCATCACCCACCTTCCAAACTAAGTAATTTTTGGGAATGCCTGCGCTGCCATCTCTGGGGTCAAACGTCAGCCATTCATCTCCATTGTATGCTTGAATGAATACTTTAGGGTGTGCATTGTTGACGGAATCGGCTAAGCCAATTGCCTATAATTTACGTGTTGGGATATGTGCCACTGGAAGTAATTTAATGACTAAGTCGGCAATCTCATAGTTCGAGTCTGCCAGGCCGCGTATCAATGAAATGTTTTCATTGGCATCGGATGATTTGAGTTGACTGATTAAATCATATGTAAATGAATAGGTATCAGCAGACTGACTGCGAACGTCTTCAATGATTTTCGCGATGGCGGTCGCGTAAGGCTCTTCAAATTATTGGGCTTGTGGATAATCTGGAATGGCTGTCCATTTTGATGCGGCGCCAGTTTTAGTGACCGTGGTACGGTAATATAAAGTTTGCTCGCCTTGCGCTTTTCTTATAGCCCAGTTTGCAGTTTTATTATCATCATTTTTCTTGGCATTCAGTCCAAACTTTCCAGAAATATAATATTCCTCAAGTTTGGAATAGCCAGGTGTTACATTTGGAATATAGAGCATCGCTTTTACGTTACGCTTGTTGGCATCAAAACTCAGTCGAGCTTGTACCGTCCATACTTCTGTTTCTTTATCTGCGGATAAAGGAAAATCTAATTGAATGCTTTTATGTAAAAAAACTGCCAATCCTATGGAAACAAATAATACGGACCAAAATATAACGGGGGTTCGGTGCATGAGTAATTTAACTTTAAGTATCAGTAAGTGTTATTGAGGGCTGGTTTGTTCGCAAGATGCGAGTGTTAAAAATGTATTTGCAGGATCAATAATGGCGGACTTCTTTAGAAACTGTCTACCCAGTAATAAGCCATATGTATATTCGCTGCGATCCGCTAATGTAAATTCAGTCAAAAACTTGCGACCATTAAAGCATAAATCTAAATTGACCACGTATCTTTGGTCATGGACGCCATCATGGTTTTTTATGTTGGCTTTGTGTAAGCGAGGTTTTTCTAGATCTAATTTGTGTTCTTTGCCTCGACTGTCCACTAGCAGTAAAGTGAATCTTGCCCAGCGCTTTCCATCTTTCTTGAAGGGTTTAATGTCGATGGCATAAATAGAATATGTTTTAGCCCCGGTATCTAACTTGGCTTTGATGTCGTGAGACTAATTTTCTATACGCACGTTCTCTACCCAGCCGGCAATGACAGGAGCAGGCTGTTTGCTGAAACTATTGGATGAGCAAGTTATTAGGGAGGTAACGATAATGGTGAAAATTCTTATCTTTGTGATGTTCATAACTATTATGGTTGTTATAGAGTATTTTCAAGGCTGATAAATACTATGATTGTAATTGAAGCGATAAGTTTACAATTTTTTTGTTGCTAGCGATGTGCTGCATAGTGGCAAGGCTGCAGTGAATTATTGTCAGTATGTTGATGCGCCATAGATAGGCCGCTGGCCAACTTTTACAGTCCATTCTTTGAGTGTGCCATTGCGTATACCTTTGACAGTGAGTTCTTGCTGCGGACGGTAACGAATAATTTCATTCAGTACCTGTCGTTCTTCCGTCACGACTTGATCGTTCAAGGAAATAATAATATCGCCAGGATATAAGCCAGCGCTATGTGCTGGGCCGTCGCGTACAATGCCAGAGACGAGTACCCCGCCGCTTTCTGTTAAGCCAAAAGATTCTGATAGTTGCGGAGAAATGTTTTGCATGCGTACGCCAATCCAGCCGCGCAATACGCGTCCGTATTCAATCATATGCGCCATGACTTCTTTGGCGACCACAATGGGTATCGCGAATCCTATGCCTACCGAGGTGCCATTGTTAGAAGAAGTAAGTGTATTAATTCCAATTAACTCTCCGTTAGCATTAACCAGTGCGCCACCTGAGTTACCTGGGTTAATGGCGGCATCGGTTTGAATATAATTCTCAAACACATTGACCCCTAGTTGGTCTCTGCCTGTTGCACTGATGATCCCCTGTGACACGGTTTGTCCCAGGCCAAATGGATTACCAATCGCAAGCACCACATCACCAACAGCGAGCGGTTGTGAAGTGCCAAATGTAATGCTAGGAACTTCGTTGGTGGGGATTTGTAATACGGCAAGGTCTGTCTCGGGATCTGCCCCGACAACTTTAGCGCTGAGCTGGCGTCCATCGCGCAAGTAAACTTCAATTTCTTCGGCATTTTCTATGACGTGATTATTAGTCAGAATGTGCCCTTGTGCGGTGACAATGACACCCGATCCTAAGCTGGTGACTGTGCGGTCTAAATTTCTTCCATACATGTTTCTCAACATGCTCTCTAACTGGGGATTATTAGTTGAGAATTTACGTGTGCCTTTGACCAGTTTTTTAGTGTAAATATTAACAACGGCAGGGGCTGCTTTAGACACCGCATCAGAATAAGAGTAGGGGCCCGAATTTGCTGAGTTAAAAGCATAGGGGCTTGAGTCGTTATTGCCTGATTGCAGCCAAGTATTGGGTAATAAGAATATTAAAATTGCTGCTGCAATTATTCCTACGGCAGCAGATTGAGCTATGAATATGAGAAATTTGCGAGGCACCATGGGGTAGTTACATTATCATGCGATGTGCCTGACGTCAGCACGCACCCCTGTTATTATATCGGTATATTCTCCTGCATTATCCCATGAGCAAATTAGCTGAAATCACAAAATATGCCGATCATTATTTGCGTATAGCCAGTTTTCACGATTACTGCCCCAATGGCCTCCAGGTTGAAGGTAAGCACAACGTTGTCAAACTAGCCAGCGCGGTGACGGCAAGTTTAGCCGTCATTGAGCAAGCCGTGGAATGGGGGGCCGATTGCTTGATTGTTCACCATGGCTATTTCTGGAAGAATGAGCGTGCGCAGGTGGTAGGAATGAAAAAGCACCGATTACAAGCGCTATTGGGTGCCGATGTAAGCTTGCTGGCTTACCATCTTCCTTTGGATGCTCATCCAGTCGTCGGGAATAATGCTCAAATAGCTAATCGATTAAGCATTTCTGAGCTAGAACCGCTACAGAAAACCAGTAAAACATCGATTGGCAATGTAGGAATGCTGGATGCACCTTTGGCTATTGAAGAATTTGTGGGTAGATGTGCACAAATTTTAGCCAATGAACCCACGCATATAGATAGCGGACCTCGCCAAGTGCAACGAATTGCTTGGTGTACAGGCGGTGCGCAGCACATGATTGATGATGCCGTTGAGCGCCAAGCCGACGTTTATTTGACAGGAGAAATCTCTGAGCAAACCGTGCATATCGCACGTGAGTGTAATATTCACTTCATTGCGGCAGGCCATCACGCTACTGAACGCTACGGGGTTCAAGCCATGTCAGAGCACTTGGCAGATAAATTTAGCCTAGAGCACCGCTATTTTGATGAAATAAATCCGGCTTAACTGACCAGGATGGTTGAATTTGCCTTGACGTTTTTTACTACTTACGCCATCCTACCGCGCTTTTAGGTGGCAGAGTATGATTCGCTGTGTAAGGACTATTCCATGGTGCAAGAAAGCTAACTAGATACAGGTTATTAGGTAATTGATAAGGAGATTTACATGTCGGAGCACGTTGTAGACACGGGTCGTCGGAAAATGTTGACGGTGAGTGCAAGTGTGGTGGGTGCGGTAGGTGTAGCCGTTGCATTGGTACCTTTTGTATCAACTATGAGCCCAAGTGCTCGCGCATTGGCTTCAGGTGCCCCTGTAGAGGTGGACATCAGCAAGCTAGAGCCAGGTCAAAAGATCCAAGTAGAGTGGCGTCGCAAGCCCGTATGGATCGTACGCCGTTCTGATGAGATGGTCTCTTTACTCGATTCCACCGAAGAAAGAGTACGCGACCCTAATTCAGATGAATTAAGCCAACAGCCAGAATTTGCACGTAATCAAGCGCGATCACTTAAGTCTGATGTGCTTGTATTGGTGGGAATTTGTACTCATCTGGGTTGCTCACCGAAATTTCGACCAGAATTAGCGCCAGAAGATTTAGGTCCAAATTGGGTTGGAGGGTTCTATTGCCCATGCCACGGATCAAGTTTCGATATGGCGGGACGTGTATATAAGAACGTGCCTGCAAATAAAAACCTTGAAGTCCCACCATATAAATACCTTAGCGATAATTTAATCGTCGTTGGCGAACTTGAAGAAGGGGCTGCATAAATGACTAATAAAGTAGGCGGAATTATTGGATGGGTCGATTCTCGATTGCCTGTCATCGAATTTTGGGAAGCGCATCTTTCTAAGTATTACGCACCAAAGAACTTCAACTTCTGGTACTTCTTTGGATCACTAGCATTATTAATTCTAGTACTTCAAATTGTGACTGGCATTTTCCTAACGATGCATTACAAGCCTGATGCAGAATTAGCATTTGCGTCAGTGGAATACATCATGCGAGATGTCAATTGGGGCTGGTTAGTGCGTTATATGCATTCAACTGGTGCTTCGGCATTCTTCATTGTTATCTATCTGCATATGCTGCGAGGCATAATGTATGGGTCATTTAAAGAACCACGTGAATTAATTTGGTTGTTCGGCATGATGATCTATGTATGTTTAATGGCAGAAGCTTTCATGGGTTACTTGCTACCTTGGGGACAAATGTCTTACTGGGGTGCACAAGTAATTGTTAACCTTTTCGGAACAATTCCGGTGATAGGTGATGGTTTAGCCTTATGGATTCGTGGTGACTTTGTCGTATCAGATGCCACCTTGAACCGTTTCTTTGCTTTACATGTGATC
Source organism: uncultured Gammaproteobacteria bacterium (assembly GCA_963926275.1). Classification (GTDB taxonomy): domain Bacteria; phylum Pseudomonadota; class Gammaproteobacteria; order UBA4575; family UBA4575; genus UBA1858. The sequence goes on from CAWUWP010000106.1 coordinate 14,781, forward strand.
GCAGTGCCCATTGTTTTATTAGGCTTAGTGGTTGCACATATCGCCGCTTTACATACGGTTGGATCAAATAATCCTGACGGTGTTGAGATCAAGAAAAATAAAGGCGCTGATGGTATTCCGTTGGATGGTATTCCATTCCACCCTTACTACACAGTGAAAGACATTGTCGGCACCGTAGTGTTCTTATTCATATTTTCAGTGGTTGTGTTCTTTGCTCCTGAAATGGGCGGTTACTTTTTAGAGCACGCAAACTTTGAGCCGGCAAATCCATTAGCCACACCTGACCATATAGCGCCCGTCTGGTACTTCACGCCGTTCTATACAGTGCTTAGAGCGATACCGAATCCATTCTGGGGTGTAGTTGCCATGGGTGCAGCGGTATTCGTGTTGTTCTTCTTGCCATGGATAGATAAAAATGTGGTTAAGTCGATACGTTACCGAAGTGCTTTGTATAAAGTGAACTTGTTTGTTTTCTTGATAGCATTTGTATGGCTAGGTTATTACGGCGTAAAGCCAGTGACACCAATGGCATCGCAGATGGCATTAAGACTTTCTGAGTTGTACTTCTTGTTCTTTGCAGTGCTGGCTATTTACAGCACGCGACGTTCAGCAGGCTATTACATTATGTGGTTCACCATCTTTGTGGGATTGATCACTGTGTATGACGTATTCAGAAATAATCCAGAAATAGCAGACTTAACCTGGAAAACATGGATCATTCCTGTTGCTTTTCTGTTTGTCACTTTGATCGGTGCGGCGTTTACCAACCTAGATAAAGATAAACCAGTTCCAGAGAGGGTTACTTCATGAAGAATATTGTCAAATTAATTTGTGTAGCAGCTCTTGCGTCTTCATCGGCCAGCTTTGCAGCGGGTGGTGGCCCACTATTTGAAATGCATGTTGATGTTCATCATCAAAAGTCATTGCAACGTGGTGCCAAGACATTTGTAAACTACTGTTTATCTTGTCACTCTGCTTCTTTCAGTCGTTACAATCGTGTTGCTGATGATTTAGGTATTAGTGAAGATAATATGCGCGATCACATGATGTTCACGGGTAGAAAATATGGTGACACCATGACGGTGGCGCTAACCGTCGAGCAAGGTAAAGAATGGTTTGGAGCACCCCCTCCTGATTTAAGTGTAAAAGCAAGATCACGTGGTGCCAACTGGATATACAGTTACTTGAAGTCTTTTTATGTTGATGAGTCTGCCACGCGCGGTGTCAATAATCTGCAATTCCCTGGAACATCAATGCCACACGTGCTTTGGGAATATCAGGGCCTTCAAAAATTGGCTGCCAACGATGATCATCACGGTGAAGCCAAAGAAGAAAGCCATGGCGGAGGCCACGGTGATAGTCATGCTTCACCCTTTGAAATAGACGTCCCAGGCATGCTGTCTCCTAAAGAATACGACGCGATGATTGCTGATTTGGTCAACTTCTTAGTGTATATGGGAGAGCCAGCTCAGCTTAAACGTAAAGGTGTAGGTGTAGGTGTGCTATTCTTTCTTGCTGCGCTTGGAGTGCTTGCTTACTTCATGAAGCGTGATTATTGGAAAGACATCCACTAATAATAAAAATTAACTAAACCTTGGAATTTATATGGCGTTAATCGCTAACCGAAGATCAGTGATGACTTTGTTTTCAGACCCTGCTTGCATTCAAAGTCATCGAACTAGAATAGTCCTTTCGGAAAAAGACATCACGGCTGATGTTGTTCAGATAGACCACAATAATAAACCGGAAGACTTGTCAGAATTAAATCCATACAACTCGGTGCCTACTTTGGTAGATCGAGATTTGGTTTTATATGACTCTCGCGTGATCATGGAATATTTTGACGAGAGATTTCCGCATCCTCCATTGATGCCGGTTGATCCTGTGTCACGATCTAAATCACGTTTAGCCTTGTTTCATATTGAGAAAGATTGGTACCGCCCGGCTGATACCATTCTTAATGGTGATGCAGAGGCGAGTGAACAGGCTCGTAAGATACTGGAAGATAGCTTGATAAGTTCGATTGAAATTTTTAGCGTTAAGCCTTACTTCTTAAGTGATGATTTTAGCTTGGTTGACTGCTCTATGGCACCGTTGTTATGGAGATTGCCTAGCTTGAATATACATCTTCCACCTGAAGCAAAAGCCATTGTTGACTATGGTAACCGAGTATTTGATCGTCCTTCATTCCGCAGTAGTTTGACGGAAGAAGAACTTGAAATGCGACCTATTTAAGTCGTAAATCTAATCCTTGTTGATAGTAGCAAACCCGCAATCATTGTCTTATCTTGAGTATAAAGGCTAGGCAATGACTTCTAAACGTCCCTATCTTGTCCGCGCCATGATTGAGTGGATTCTAGATAACGGTATGACTCCCCACCTTCTCGTCGATACTAAGGACGACAATGTTCATGTGCCACGTCAATATGAGCAAGAAGGTAAGATCGTTTTAAATATAAGCCCAACCGCGACACAAAATCTTGATATCGGTGATGATGCAGTCACATTTAATGCCCGATTCGATGGGGAACCCACCTCAGTGTATATTCCTATCGGTTTTGTATT
>CAWUWP010000107.1:0-3995 GCA_963926275.1 uncultured Gammaproteobacteria bacterium
TATTTATAATGGATATTGGTGGAGTCCTGAGCGGTTAGCATTGCAAGCGCTTATCGATCAGACGCAAAAAAGCGTGACTGGAGAGGTGCGTTTAAAGCTTTACAAAGGTAGTATTAGCGTCACCGGACGCAAGTCAGAGAAAGAAAGTCTGTTTAGTGAGACAATCGCCACATTTGAAGATGACAAAGGCGCGTATGATCAAAAAGATGCCGAAGGCTTCATAAAGCTCAATGCACTAAGACTGCGAATACAAGCACTCGCAAAAAAATAAAATAAAAAACAATAGGGTTAGATTGATATGAGGGAGATGTCAGTGTCAAAAAAAGGGATATCTAAGTCATGCGTGGTTTTGTTCGCATGCGCAGTGATGATGCTTAGTGGTTGCGCAAGTACGCAATACGTTGCTGATGAACGCGACCCATGGCAAGGGTTTAATCGAAGCATGTATGGTTTTAATGATGGCTTAGATCGAGCATTGCTGAAGCCTGCTGCCAAGGGCTATAAAGCCATCGCACCTGATTTTGTTGAAAATGGTGTGCGCAACTTTTTTGACAACATAGATGATGTCAGTATTGCAGTTAATAATTTGCTTCAAGGGAAAGTGTCTAACTCGTTTTCTGATATTGGCCGTTTTGCGGTTAATAGCACCATAGGGTTGTTAGGTCTTTTTGATATGGCAAGCAGAATTGGGATGACTAAGCACGACGAAGATTTTGGCCAAACACTAGGTGTTTGGGGGATGGATACGGGTCCTTATATTATGTGGCCACTATTTGGTCCTTCTACTTTACGAGATTCACCATCATTAGTGGTAGATAGAGTGCTATTAAACCCACTTACTTACGTTGATATCAAAACTGGTGAGCGTGTTGCTGTTGCCGCATTGAATGTTGTTAGCGTAAGAGCAGATTTGTTGTCATTAGAAGAAACAGTTGAGGGGATATCAACAGATAAATACACATTTATTCGTGAAGTTTATTTGGATCGTAGAGATTTCTTGGTTAATGATGGTTCGCCCTCTGAAGATTTAGATCTTTATGACGGGCTTGACGACGAGTAAGTCGTTAATTTTTTAGTATAGTCGTCAGTAATTATGGGGGCCTGCATACTTTGTGGAAAGTCGGCAGGCCTTTTTTATTCCCTGCATAAAAACTGTTTCAAAAAATATAATGATTCTGAGCAAGTGATTGCAGCGGTCTTGCTTGATGGCTTGGGTAAAAAAACGCCTGAATTTTTGGTGAATACAATCACTGATGAAATATCTAAGTATGAATTTGCTGTGGAAGCTCGGCAACGCACATTGAATCGATCTCTGGAATATTTTTATAAGCACCATATTGAAAAAAATAAAAGTATTACATTCGATATTCCCTCATGGATAGAAGTGATTGATGAGCTTGCGCCAGATGAGTCATTGTTTGTGAATAAGCATTTTGTATCACAGCAACAGAATTTATTGGCGATACAGACATTGCGGAACCAACAGTTACCAGAGAGCAACTGTAATCCGGCAAACTTTTCAATCGATCTCAGAAAAAATGAGCAGCTCTGGTGGTGTTTTAATAAAAGTTCGATGGAGAAACTGACACCGACGAAAAATAAACAGCAATGGTCGGTGGTCATGCAGTTGTTTGAAAGTTTGTTGCCGAAAAAAAACAAGCAATCGCTTGAGCGTCAGAGTCTAGGTGAAGGAAAATTATTAATTACTAATCAGCGGGTATGCTTTGAGAAAGATGAAGACATCGTCTTTACCGAAGTTAAAAATATTTATTCATGCACGCCTGTTAGCGACGGTGTTCGTTTGCAATCAACACAACTAACCACCATTCCCCACACGTATTTCTGCGAAGATGGGCGATTGTTGTATAGCTTTATAAAGTATGCGCAAAATAATTTTCGCGCAAGTTGACACATCTGTGTGTGTCTTTATTTTACAAGCTAGCTAAATAAAGATTTTAGCCAAGAAAAAAATCCACTTGATGGGATAGTGCTGCTATTAGAGGTGGATTGTGATTGCGCGCTATTCGCTTGATTTTCATGTGATGCTTGCCAGTGTCTGCGTAACACTGAGTCCTGCGGCATTTCTGTTGTATTACTCATTTGCTTCCTTCTCGGTTAGTACCAAGTAAAGTTGTTGTAGACTTCTTGATAAAAGGCTACAACAGACATTCTCGAATAATCCTTACTCAAGTGCAACTATTTTGTGTGTATATTAGCTTTTGCTAATAGTGGCTGCAGATTGAACTTCCTGAATATAGTTATTAATTGCTTCTCTAATGAGTGATTGCTGAATTTCATCACGCGTAGATTCAAAAGTAGGTTTTTCAATGTCGCGCATATCGTCTAGTTTGATTACGTGAAAGCCAAAATCAGTTTGAACTGGAGTTACGGATACGTCACTTTTATTCATTAGTTTAATGGCATCTGCAAATGTAGGCACCATACGTGACGCTTGGAACCATCCTAAGTCGCCACCGCTAGGGCCAGAAGGGCCAGTTGAGCGTTCTGTTGCAAGTGCAGCAAAGTCGCCACCATTTCGAAGTGCATCAATGACTGCTATTGCTTCGTCTTCAGTTTTTAGCAGTATATGTCGGGCTTTAAATTCACGATTTTCACTGTCGTTCGTTTGTTTGTCATAAGCTGCTTTTAACTCATCTTCAGAAAAATTAATTGAGCCAAATTTTTCACGCATCAATAAACGCGCTAATAGTTCTGATTCTTGTAATCTAAGTTGAAAGCGAACATCTTGCTTGTCAGCAATACCTGCTTTTATTGCTTCTTCGCGAAGTAGTTCTGTCGCAATCATTTCTTCTAAGATTTTATCATCAGGTATTTGTGGGTTTCCTTTCAATTCTTTGAAATTCTTTATATCGTCTTTGCTGATTACTGTGCTGTTAACTGTTGCAGCAATTTGGTCTGCAGGAACGTTAGCGTTAGCTGCGTTGCTATCTGTGGTGCTCGAAGTGTCTTCATTACAAGCTGTAAGAATAAACACGCTTAATATAACGACTAGGACTAATAAACGATGCATAGGTTTTTCCTGTGTAGTGTGTGTTAAGTGTAGTAGTTAAGGGAGTACTTTCTTGAATGGTTTGATGGTGACTTGTTTATAAACACCCGCGTCGATGTATGGGTCAGCATCCGCCCAAGTCTGAGCGTCTTGTTGAGAATCAAATTCAGCAATAATCAAGCTACCCGTAAAGCCTGCTTCGCCTGGGTCTTCGCTATCAATCGCGGGGTGTGGGCCGGCGGTGAGTAACTTGCCCGCATTGGCTAAATCTTGCAGACGTTCAATATGCATTGAACGTGCGCTTTTACGTTTTTCTAGGCTATTTTCAACATCTTCACTTATGATCGCATACCACATGTTTAGTTCACTCTTCTAATTTGCTTTTCGGGGTTACTCTTCAGGTTTGACGGTAATATACCGGCTCAATATAATCATTTGTATAATGATAAACGCAATAGTAAGCCCTATCATTCCAAATAATTTAAAATTCACCCATATTTCTTCGCTAAAATTGTAGGCGATATAGAGATTAACTACTGCTATAAATACAAAGAAAATAATCCAAGCCGCATTAAGTTTGTTCCAAATACTTCTGGGTGCTTCAATTGCATTGCCTAAGAATCTTTGTGCGAGAGGCTTCTCGCCTATGAATGCACTGCCTAGGAATATTAATGCAAACACTAGATTAATGACGGTAGGCTTCCATTTTATGAAAGTTGGGTCATGTAAGAATAAAGTGGCTCCTCCAAAGATAAGGAAAAGTACAAAGGTGATTGTTTGGTTTTTATTGAAGCCGCGGTGTCTGATGAAGTGGATTAATACGGTAATTCCAGCGACAACAATGGCGACTAAGGTTGCAAAGTATATTGAATCTGATTCATTGCCTGGGGTGAATGTGAAAGGCATTAAGCGATTGATTGATTCTATAATCGGTGCGGGTATGAGCGAATACAGCTTGTAAGCAGCAAAAAATAGAATTATTGGT
>CAWUWP010000108.1:0-36127 GCA_963926275.1 uncultured Gammaproteobacteria bacterium
CAGAGCTCGTGAGCCAAATGGTGATTGAACAGGTTAAACAGCAAGTACAAACCGCCGTACAAGGCCAAGCAAATGCCAGCGCAGAAGATACGCTAAGGCTTTTATCTTAACGTTTACACTCTTAAAGTTCACAAGCATAAACGTTAACAGGCATAAAAAAGCCCCGTCAGCTTTAAACTGACGAGGCTATTTTCAATATCGACAAATCACAAGAGCGAATCAGTCGATGCGCATCTCAATGCCTTTATCGGCCATATACTGCTTGGCTTCTTGCACGGTATGTTCACCAAAGTGAAAAATACTCGCCGCTAATACGGCATCAGCATGGCCCAATAAAACACCTTCAGCCAAATGCTCAAGGTTTCCTACTCCACCAGAGGCGATCACCGGAATATTCACAGCATCGCTTACCGCACGAGTCACGCCTAAATCAAAACCCGTTTTCACACCATCACGATCCATACTGGTTAATAACAATTCACCGGCACCGTATTCAGCCATTTTTAACGCCCATTCGATAGCATCAATACCGGTTGGTTTGCGTCCTCCGTGAGTAAAAATTTCCCACTTGTTTTGTTCGCCCTGTACTGACACCTTTTTAGCATCGATTGACACAACAATGCACTGAGAACCAACTTTTTGTGAGGCTTCTTGAACAAACTCCGGATTATGTACCGCCGCTGTATTGATACCGACTTTATCTGCGCCTGCATTCAACATTCGACGAATATCTTCGACGCTTCGAATACCCCCGCCAACAGTCAGAGGAATAAATACTTGCGACGCGACCTTTTCAACCACATGTTCTATGGTATCTCTATTATCTGAGCTTGCGGTAATATCTAGAAAGGTAATTTCATCGGCGCCTTCAGCGTTATAGCGCTTAGCAATTTCTACTGGATCGCCAGCATCGCGAATGTCTACGAATTTGACTCCTTTTACAACGCGTCCTGCATCAACATCAAGACAAGGTATAATTCGTTTTGCGAGTGACATTAGTTTTATGTCATGTGCTTACGGGCAATTTCTTGGGCTTCCGCAAGCTCGATAGTGCCTTCATATAATGCTCGGCCCACGATTACTCCAACGATTCCTTCTTCATCGGTAGCACACAAATTTTTAATGTCATCAATGTTAGTCACACCGCCAGAGGCAATGACGGGGATATGTATTGCTTCAGCGAGTTCCACCGTTGACTCAATATTTAAGCCTTGCATCATTCCGTCACGACTGACATCAGTAAACACAATGGCAGCGACGCCATCGGTTTCAAAGTGTTGTGCTAAATCCACTACATCATGATGAGATAACTTTGACCAGCCATCTATCGCCACTTTTCCATTTTTAGCATCGAGTCCCACAATTACATGTCCAGGAAATTCCAGGCACAAATCATTAACGAAATGCGGAGCAGTCACTGCGCGTGTTCCAATAATCACATATTGAACACCCGCTTCTAAATATTCTTGAACAGTATCTTCATCACGTATTCCTCCACCGACTTGGATAGGAATATCAGGATGATTCGCTGTGATTGATTTAATGATGTCAAAGTTGCGCGGAGCACCACTAATAGCACCATCTAAATCTACCAGATGTAATCTTTTAGCCCCCGCCTCAATCCAGCGTTCTGCTACTGCAATCGGGTTTTCATCAAATATTGTTTCGTCTTCCATTCGGCCTTGACGTAAACGTACACAGCGGCCTTCTTTTATATCAATCGCAGGAATAATAATCATGTCAGTTATTAGCTCTGTTTAATTGCCGTTCCAGTTGAGGAAGTTGGTTAGTAATTGTAAGCCATTATCAGCACTTTTTTCTGGGTGGCATTGCATAGCAAATACCTTACCATCTGCGAGTACTGAAGAGAATTCAATTCCATACTCTGTCACGCCTGCGGATTGTTTTGAATCTGCAAGACTGACGTAATAGCTATGTACAAAATAAAAGTAACTGTTTTGCTCAATACCTGCCCATATTGGATGGTCCAACTTTTGATTGATTGTATTCCAACCCATATGAGGGATCTTAAGTTCACTTATTTGCTCTTTTTCATAAGCTTTGGAAAATGATTTTACTGAACCTTTCAACAAACCCAAGCACTCAGTGTCATTGTTTTCTTGGCTACGCTCTAGCAATACTTGCATGCCCATACATATGCCTAAGAATGGCTTTTCTGAAGCGGCTTTTTGGATCGACTCCGCCAAGCCGTATTGATTAATTTGGCGCATACAATCTGCTGCTGCACCTTGTCCCGGGAATATCACACGATCGCAGTTATTGATAACACCAGGATCTTTGCTAATTTGTATATCGAATTTTCCATTCGATACTTTTGTTAAAGCACTGAATACAGAATGTAGATTACTCATTCCATAATCAACAATGGCTACTTTTTCCATAATGTAAATATAACGACTAAAATTAAGTAAAATTTAATACTTAATCAAAATAGCTCGCTATAGTGCTCCCTTAGTAGAAGGTAATTGATCAGTCATACGTGGGTCCATCTCGCACGCAACACGCAACGCTCTTCCCAACGCCTTAAAGATTGTTTCGGCAATATGATGGGCATTACAACCACGCAAATTATCAACATGCATTGTTATTTGAGCATGATTGACAAAACCTTGTAAAAATTCAATGACTAAGTCCACATCAAAATCACCAATACGAGCACGCGGGAAATCAGCGTGGTATTCAAGCCCTGGGCGACCAGAGAAATCTATCACTACTCTTGATAACGCCTCGTCTAACGGCACATAAGCATGTCCATAACGACGCACACCTTTTTTATCACCCATGGCTTTGTTAAAGGCCTGGCCTAAAGTAATTCCCGCATCCTCAACTGTATGATGCGCATCAATATGCAAATCGCCTTTAGCCTTCAATTTGATATCGAACTGGCCATGACGAACAACTTGATCAAGCATGTGGTCAAGAAAAGGCACGCCACTATCGAGCTCACCCTTACCGCTGCCGTCAATTTCTAATTCAACAGAGATTTGAGTTTCTAAAGTGTTTCGATCAATTTTTGCAGCACGTGAAGACATAGTGATTTATTGTGTGAATAACAGTTATATTTAGATTCTGATTGTAGTGCTAATTTACACTTCTAGCCAGAAGGTAACTGGCCCATCGTTGGTTAATGTCACTTGCATATCGGCACCAAATACACCGTGCTGAACATTATTATATTCTTTTTTAGCGTGAGTAATTAACTGCTGAAAATATTGTTTGCCGATCTCAGCAGATACATTTTTACCAAAGCTAGGCCGGTTGCCGCGCTTAGTATCCGCTACCAAGGTGAATTGTGGCACGATAATCAAACCACCATGGTTATCTAGTAGGCTAAGGTTCATTTTATCAGCATTATCCGGAAATATTCGGAAATTCATGATGCGATGGAATAAACGCTCACACTTCTCTGTCGTGTCGCCAGATTGCACAGCAACTAAGGCAACAATACCGGTTTCGATCTTTGCCACCGTCTGATTATTGATGTTCACCTGTCCAGCAGACACTCGCTGTATCAGTCCTATCATGAGTATCGTGTCGCCAGCTCGTTAGTTGCTGTCACTAATGCACTGACAATTTCTGGCTCACTCGCAGAATGACCACTAGTAGGGGCTATATAATATTCTGCCTGTGGCCACACCTGATGAAGCGCATAGGCCTGCGTGATAGGGCAAACCACATCATAGCGACCATGAACGATATAGCCGGGAATATCAGTTAACAAATAAGCATCGCGTAATAACTGATTTGGCTCTAAATAAGATCCATACATAAAGTAATGGCATTCAATTCTGGCCAGACTTAGCGCCACTGCATCATCACCAAAATGATCAGCTACACTTTGCTTTGGATGCAGTGTTGATGTGCGACCTTCCCAAGCTGACCACTCTCTAGCCGCGTTTAGTTGTTCTTGCTTGTTATCACTAGTTAGACGCTGATAATAAGCTTTCACCATATTATTGCGTTCTTTTATGGGAATGACTGCCTGGTAGTCTTGCCAATAATCTGGGAATATTGCGCTGGCTCCTTGCTGATAAAACCAGGCTATATCCTCCGGTCGGCAAAGGAATATTCCCCTCAGGACCAAGCCTAATACGTTATTGGCATGAGCTTGAGCATAGGCCAGCCCTAATGTGGATCCCCATGAACCTCCAAACACGACCCACTTATCAATATTTAGCTCATCGCGTATTTTCTCAATATCAGCGATTAGATGTTGAGTGGTATTTTCTTGCAAACTTGCATGCGGTTTGGACCGACCTGACCCACGCTGATCGAAAAGAATGATTCGATATTTTTCTGGGTCAAAGAATCTAGGGTGGTAGCTTTCACAACCAGCGCCTGGTCCCCCATGCAGAAAAACAGCAGGAATTCCCTGTGGGTTTCCATACTCAGCAATCCATAATTCATGTTTATCTGATACCGATAGATAAATTTCTTTGCGTGAGGATATCTCTGGATATAGTGTTAACATTTAAATAATTCAGCTTTTTTAAGTAAGTCACATGCAATATACAAAACCACCAAAATCATTATTACATCATGCCGGCAAAGCCATTGCTGATTATAAAATGATCCAACCCAATGACCGGGTATTACTCGGGCTATCCGGTGGTAAAGACTCATTAAGCCTTTTACATATTTTATTACATTTCAAAAGACATGCACCGATTTCTTTTGATGTCGGCGTGATTACGGTCGACCCCCAGTCAGAATCATTTGATCCTTCGCCATTAAAACCTTATCTAAAATCTTTAGGTGTACCCTATTTTTATCAATCCGAACCCATTTTAGAATTGGCTGATAAACATATGGACAACAAGTCTTTTTGTTCATTTTGTTCTCGCATGAAGCGAGGCATTATTTATAGTACTGCCAGAAAAGAAAACTATAACGTCATTGCTCTTGCACAACATCTAGATGATCTTGCGGAAAGCTTTCTAATGTCTGCTTTTCATGGAGGGAAATTAAACACGATGAAAGCTAACTACGTCATTGATGCAGGTGACCTCCGCGTCATCCGCCCGTTGGTATATGCGCGTGAAAGACAAACTCAGGAATTTGCAGAAGATGCTAAGTTACCCGTGATTGCTGAAAATTGTCCGGCCTGTTTTGAGATGCCAACCCAGCGATATTATTTCAAACAATTATTAAACAATGAAGAGAAGAGCAACCCTGGTGTTTACAACAGTTTGTTATCTGCCATGCGACCATTAATTAGTAAAAATAATACTAACGACCAAACGCTTAGTTAACTGTATTTCCATCACAATCACTATTAAACACTTTGCTCATTAAATTAATTTTTGGTCTATTATCCTATTTGCCTCTTAGCGCGCATCATCGCTTAGGTAAACTTATAGGCTCGTTACTATTCATTTTTAAAAATCGTAACAAGCACATTGCCCAGGTCAATATCAATATTTGCTTTTCCAGTCTCAGCAAAGCTGACAAACAACAGTTATTAAAAAAAACACTGCAAGAAAATGGCAAAACACTTGTCGAAAGTTTTTGGTTATGGCGTCACCCGCAGAAAGCATTAGGCTCATTACTAGGCAACATCAAAAATCATCAGCTATTAAAACGTGCTAGCCAACAGGGAACAATATTTGTTACCCCACATTTTGGATCGTGGGAATTCATAGGTTTATTGACAGCAGCTAATAGCGATTTACTTATTTTATATGCGCCTTCTAAGTCTGATCATATTACCATGCTTTCTTGCCAAGGCAGAAGCGGCACAGGCGGCACAGTGATAAGCACTCATGAATTAAATGCTAAACATTTAATTAAACATATCAGAAATGGGGGTAGCGTAGGAATATTGCCAGACCAAGTACCGGATGGAAATGGCGGTGTTTATTCTGGTTTTTTTGGAAGACAAACTTACACCAGCACCTTGGTTTGCAAGTTAGCTAAAAAATTACAATGCCCAGTTGTGTTTTGTTACGCCTTGCGAAACCCTCAAAAAAGTTTACGCTACGATGCTTACTATTACGAAGCATCTAAAGATATATACAGTGAAGATATTATTCAGGCAACCAATGCATTAAATGAAAGTATTGAAAATTTCATCAATACTGCGCCTGAACAATATGTGTGGGGATATAAGCGATTTAAAAATCCGGCCTCAAGTGACAGCTACCCATACTAAACGAGTTAGTTAAGCGACCTTGTTAATTTTTACGCTTCGCCACTATCATGGCCTTATTTCGCCAACCTTGTTGAATGTCTCCTTGCACTCCTTCTTCCCGATAAACTAATATTTCCATGCCTTCACATAAATCAAGAAGCTCGTTTTTTGCGAGTAGATAATCAGGGTTCGTTGGGCCCTCCTGAGATACTTTTTCTAATGTGAATGTTTGGTAAAATAATAAGCCATCAATATGCAAACTATCACGTAGTGCTTTAAATGTAGGTTTATGTAAAAATTGCGACACGGTTAGAACATCATAACTATCTACTTCAGGTGGCATTCTTTCTACATCACGAATACTTGTATTGACGGTTAGATTTTTTTCTCGGGAGTATTTCTCTAATTGCTTCAATGCGTCAGTAGAGACATCCCAAGCATCAACTTGTAGTTTATGCTCAGCAAGAAAAATAGCATTGGCTCCCATTCCACAAGCAAGATCTAATGCCTTTCCAGCCCCAGGCAGAAGATGAGCATTGTCGATAACAACGCTGCTAGCAGTATTGTCTTTACAGCGTTGCTTAGAATAAATTTTATTCCACTTATCCGTGATGGACTTCATTAGTTATTAACGCCGCCAAAATACGGGTGTAAATATTACAAGCAAGGTGAAGATTTCGAGTCGCCCCAGCAGCATGCCTAAACATAATATTATTTTACTAAACCCATTGATGCTCGAGTAGTTTTGAGCAACTTCCCCAAGCCCAGGGCCTAAATTATTCAGAGTGGCAGCCACCGCGGAATATGCTGTCACTTGATCTAATCCTGATGCCAAGAGCAGTAACATCATTACAATATATACAGCAATATATGCTGATAAAAATCCCCATACTGCTTCTACAACTCGATTGTCGACTGGTTTCTTACCCAACTTCACTGCAAATTGAGCATTCGGATGGATTAGACGCATTATCTCGCGCATCCCTTGTTTAAATAAAAGCAAGATACGAATTACTTTCATTCCACCCCCAGTTGAACCTGCGCAACCACCAATAAAACTCGTCATGATTAATAACACGGGCAATACTGTTGGCCACAGAGAAAAATTAGTCGAGGTGAAACCCGTGGTCGTTCCAATCGATACCACTTGAAATATTGATTTAGTCAATATCGAAAACCATTGCGGGTTTGATTGATGTATAAATAATACTAAGATGGTTATCAAGCTCACTGTTGCAAGTATTGAGATATACATTCTAAATTCTGCATCACGCCAGTAATACAACAAAGAATGATTTCGCCATACAACAAAATGCAGTCCAAAATTCGCACCTGATGCCAGCATAAATGCAATAGCGACCCATTCAATAGTGGGGCTATTGAAGTACTGGATGCTTAAATCATGCGTTGAGAATCCACCTATCGCTATGGTTGAAAAACTATGGCTTATTGCATCGAATATACTCATGCCTGCAAACCAATAAGATAGGGCGCATAGAATCGTCAGTGATAAATAGATATACCACAAGGCTTTAGCGGTTTCGGTAATTCTTGGTGTTAGCTTACTGTTTTTTACTGGGCCAGGCGTTTCTGCTCTGTATAGCTGCATTCCCCCAACACCTAACATCGGCAATATTGCAACAGCTAGAACAATAATACCCATTCCGCCTAACCACTGAAGTTGCTGTCTGTAAAATAATATTGAATATGGCAGTGTATCTAACTGCGTCAATATCGTTGCCCCTGTTGTTGTCAATCCTGAGATTGATTCAAACAAGCTATCAATGATTGAGATATGTACAGCGTCCGAAAACAAAAATGGTAATGCGCCAAAGGTGCCAAGCACCGTCCAAAATAATACGACAATAAGGAAACCATCTCTTAGTCTTAGATCTCCCTTATGTTTGCAATATGGCAACCATAAAACTAACCCCGTCAATAATGTTGCAACGAAAGCCTCGCCAAAACTATTAACAGCATCAGACTCTCCATAATATAATCCAACCACTAGGGGAGGCAGCATGGTGATACTAAATAGCATCAACAACTGACCTAAAATACGCTGGATGACTGAATATTGCATACTTAACTTTACTACTTAAACAAATGTCGCACTGACTTGAAATAATTTCTCAACATTCTTTACTTTGTTTTTATCTGCTAAAAACATAATCACGTGATCTTCAGGTGCAATAATTAAATCAGGTTTTGAAATAAGCACTTCTTCATTACGAACTATTGCGCCAATGGCAGCTCCGCGAGGTAACTTTAATTCTGATATCTTTCGACCTACAACTTTTGACGTATTTGAATCACCATGCGCTACCGCTTCAATCGCCTCAGCGGAACCTTTACGTAGTGAATGGACGGCAACAACATCGCCCTTCCGAATATGTGCTAACAACGCACCAATAGTGACTTGTTGAGGTGAGATAGCGATATCGATCATGCCACTTTCAACAAGCTCTACATAGCTAGGCCGATTAATTAATGACATAGTTTTTCTTGCACCTAAACGCTTTGCAAGCATCGCTGATAAAATATTTGCTTCGTCATCATTAGTCAGTGCACAAAACACATCAACACTATCAATATTTTCATCTACCAGCATATTTTCATCAGCGGCATCTCCATACAATACGATAGTCTTATCTAATGTCTCTGATAGTACTCGTGCTCGATCTGCATCACGCTCAATAATCTTGACTCTAAAATGTGGCTCTAACATTTCTGCTAACTGTGAACCTATATTCCCACCACCTGCGATTAGCACTCGACGATTTGGCTTATCTAATCCTTGCAGCATGGTGGTCACTTTTTTTGCTTGCGAAGTTGGCGAGACAAAAAACAAATCATCACCGGCCTCTATTATAGTGTCCTCATCAATAATCAGTACATCTTCACCGCGGTACATAGCGACTATTGATGTATCCATGGTTTTCATACCATCAAATATCTTACTAATTGATTTCCCAATAATTTGGCTATTATCATTGACTTTAATAGCTACTAATTGAACTTTGCCATTAGCAAAATTTAATACCTGTAGCGCGCCAGGGTGTTCTATTAGATTTTGTACATATTTAGACACTAGTAATTCAGGGCTAATTAATACATCAACAGGCAACGCCTCCTGAACGAATAAATCTTTATAGTCCAAATAATCTGCTGTTCGTACACGGGCTATTTTTGTAGGCGTATGAAACAACGTATAAGCAACTTGACATGCCACCATATTTGTCTCGTCGCTATTGGTTAACGCAACAATCATATTTGCGTCACGAGCACCTGCTTGCTCTAGAATACTCGGGTATGACGCATGTCCGGTAATAGTCTGCAAATCAGCACGATCTTGTATTTCACGTAGCACATTTGGATCGTTATCAACCAACGTTATATCATTGGATTCGTTAGCCAAACTTAGCGCTAATGATCCTCCGACTTGTCCAGCACCAAGAATTATTATTTTCATTGTTATTATGAGATCAAATTTGGAGCAAATTGTAACTTTATTCGATGCTAACAAACACCGTTAACTTGAGTCTTTTGAGCCAATACCTAAGGAACGCAGTTTTCGATATAGGTGCGTTCTTTCCATACCCACCAATTCAGCTAGCTTACTGACACTGCCATTAACCCTTTTTAACTGATGTAATAAGTATTGTTTTTCAAATGCTTCGCGCGCCTCACGAAGTGGCATATCTAGCAAACTTTCAACATTACTGGCTTTGTTTGATCCCAGGCTAGGCCGGTTTGAGAGTGCTTGTTTTACATCATCGACGCTAATTTCTTCACTTCCCCCCGTCACCAATAATTCTTGAATGATTGCTCTCAATTCCTCGATATTTCGCGGCCATTGATAATGCAAAAATGCGTTTTGAGCAGCAATAGAGCACTTTCGATAATTATAGTTATCAGTCGTGCATAAGTTATCAATTATTAGATTGACCAACTCAGGAATATCTTCACTATGGCTTCTTAAAGCCGGCACGCTGATACGTGTCATCGCTAATGTTGTTTGTAGATCAACCAATATTGGCACCGCACCCGAAGATACTGATGCCGCTACTTTTACGTTGAAACGCTTAAACACTTGTACTGCAGAAAGTTGCTGCAATAGATCTATAAATCTTTTTTGTACTACTTGTTTTATTTGATCGATATTTTCAAAAAATATAGTGCCATCCTGAGCAAGTTTAATTGAATCTATTAACTGCGTTTTAAGTTTAGACCATGTTGATTCATCGATTCTTGTCATACCAAATTGTTCATTGCCAACTATCACAAATGGCTTGCCCGCTCGCTCGCTCAATTCATGAATATGCCTAGCAATGGTGTATCGGCCGGCACCTACTTCACCCGAAATGAGTAAATTTGTATTAACCTTTGCGCAACGCTCACTAATTTCTAACAATTTTTTCATGACTGCACTTGTGCCAACTGGCGTCACAAAATTCTTATTTACATTTCTTGCAAGTGTGTTGATATCTTCTTGCTTATTACGGCTATCTAAAGCTTTCCGAATTGTTTGAATCAGTTTTGCCGTTGTTAGTGGTTTTTCAACAAAGGCATAAGCACCCAGGCGCGTAGCCTCTACCGCAGTATCAACTGTTCCATGTCCAGACATCATCACCACAGGGCATTGTATAGTTTTATTTTCTTTCCAATCTTTTAATAAAGTAATGCCATCTTCATCTGGCATCCAGATATCTAATAAAACTAGATCGTACTCAGACTGACAAACCTGTTGTCGAGCACTTGCCGCAGTTTCTGCCGCACTAACCTGATAACCCTCATCAGTTAATATGTCACTGACCAGACCACAGATATCAGGCTCATCATCAACGACGAGTATTCTTTCAGTATTCATGTGGTTTCTACTCTCAATTTTTCTTGACCTTTTTTGATACCATAGTCATACAGGGGAAAACGTATATTAATGGCTGCGCCACCTTGTTTTTGGTTTGTCGCTCTAATTACACCATTATGTTCTTCTATTATTTTTTTAACTATGGCTAACCCCAAGCCATTACCTTTTGGTTTTGTCGTCATGTAAGGGTCAAAAGCTCGTCCCAATACATCCGTAGGAAACCCGGGTCCATTATCCGCAATTTCGATGCCTGCATACTTAGCGTTTGTGTATTCAAATGGGAAGGTATTGATAGTTAAAGTACACTTTTCTCCGTCCGGCATTGACTCAATCGCATTTTTAATTAAATTATGTATTACTTGTCGCAGCCTTACAGAATCTCCACGTATACTGAGTGAATTCGTGTCTAAATCTAATTGTATATCCACGCTCTTTCGATCACCTTTATATAACTCAACTGTATCTAACACTAAGCTATTTATATCTAGCGGGGTCGGCTCCATCGTTGGCATACGCGCATAATCAGAAAAATCATTGACCATCAATTTCATTGATTCCACTTGCTGAACAATGGTGTGAGTCGCACGATCAACTAATTCAGATTGCTCTGGTGCAAGATTGGGTAGCAACTTTCTACGTAACCTTTCTGCCGATAATTGTATGGGTGTTAATGGATTTTTAATTTCATGCGCTAAACGTCTTGCCACTTCTCCCCAGGCTGAATCTCTTTGAGCTTGCAGTAATGTTGTCACATCATCAAATACCAAGACACAACCACGTTGAGATTCTTCTTCACTCGGCAGCTTGACGGTCTTACATAGAATTGTTTTCCTGCCTTGTGGTGTAAAAACCTCCATTTCTACTTGCCACTCTTCTGTTGTCTCTCTAATTTTACTAGCCACTAATGTGCAGAAGTCCTTGAGGAAGCTATGTGTTATACCTATCTGAACAAATTGCTTACCAATAAATTGACTCATATTGATATTGAAAATCTCACTACTCGCAGCATTAATTGTTTTTAATGCAAATGAGCTATCCAAACTCATCACACTGGAAGACAAGTGTTCTAAAATTGTTTGCAGGTAAGTGCGTTGATTTTCAATGATGCGTTGATTGATGATCGTGGTATCACGAGCAACCGTGAGTCTTTCTGTCATTCTATTAAACGAAACCACCAACATACCTAAATCATCATGTTGTCTAACCGGTAATTTTTTATGGTACTGCCCCGCTGCTACCGCTTTAGTGCCTTCGGCAAGTTCTTGAATAGGTGCGACTAACACTCGTGACCAATAGAATGCCGCAAATACAGCAAATAACGCACCTAAAGCCAACACCAACGTCAGCACTAGAATAAAATTCTGTTTGAGTGGTGTACGCAAATAAATTAATTCATTGTACCGCCCAAATGCGTCTTGAACATTTGCAGCAAGATTACCTATTCGGTCTGAGACTGGGTATAAAAATTGTAGCAACCTAGTTTCTCCGACCGCTAAATCAGATGGCACAGGATAGACCATTCTGATTTGTAGTCTTGCGTCGCTAGTCGGATCCAGCGTGACATAGCTCTCACCTTGTAGGACTAGTTGCAACACACTTTCAGCCGGAAGTTGAGGTACTGCCGCACTTGGCTCAGCATTACCCGAAGCAATAATTTGATTATTCGAATCAAACAGTGCTATTTCCGCAGCACCCGTAGTACCCAGTAAATCATTAATTAGTAGAGTAGCATTAAATGAATCTGCATCAACAAATTCTGTTACCAGTGGTTCTGCTTGTTGACGCAAGGTTCTTATATGTAAATCTAGTGATGCGCGACTTAGATCAACTGCATCCTGCAAAGCACTTTCTACCTTTACATCAAACCAGCTATCCACTCCACGCTCTAACAGCCAGATTGAAAAGGTGTAGACAATAAATACTGGCATACTTGCTGTAAGCACAAATAACAAAACTAAACGTAACGTTAATTTTGCACCAGGTGCTTGGCGTCTTAATCGACCAATTAATCGACTAATGTTATAAACAATTAATGCAATAAACACGACCAGCAACGTAGTATTTATTGGCAATAGCAGATTATGTAAGCGTCCAAAGTACGCTACGCTCTGGGTAGCATCCGCCATTAGTAAAATTGCAGCAACTAATGCTGCAAACATAATGGCTAACAACCATCGTTCCCGTACTAATACTTTTCTTACATCGGCCATTTAATCCATCCACTTGATGGTCGCCAGTCTGTCGACACATAACTTTTTATGCGTAATGGCAAGGGTAGATTTTCGGAAACTAATCGTGCTCGTGCTTTGAAATAATAGTCTTGTTCTATATCGAGTAAACCTACATTAGCGAGTTCAACGTTACGTATTTGATGTTGATAGTAAAATGCGGAATATAAGTCTGGAAAGCTACGCTCTTTGTGATTTTCCATTTCTATCATTACAAACTGTTTAGATAGTGCATGGTACTTAATCTGAAACTCCCTCTGAAAATGGCTAATCAATAGGTCTATCCAATAGATATTTTCTTGTCGTATTTCGACCTCAAATATAAAGGTCATCTCTATTCCATTTCTTAGCGCCTCTTTAACTCGATCATCTAATTCATAATTAACGTCACAATCGACTCTAATAATTTTCTCGAAGATTTTTGAGGATAAGCCGCTCACCGTAATATTTTCACCTGCGAGCACAGAAGAAGGGTGCAATACTGATGCAATAATAAATAAGAGTCCGAATGAGAATGGTAGGCGCATTAAATTTTTATCCTGCCCAAGTTGTCTCTATCTTGCCAAAATTCATCTCTAGTGTCTTAATTAAAACACTAAAATCGTCACCATAGTTTTAATCGTTGTTTTCGCCAAGCACTTGGTTTTCCAGGCTATTTGAATTTGAAAAGTCAGTTGCAGATACACACTTACTGCCTTCCGGCACCAGTTCACAAATTATCAGTGTTTTCTCACCGGTAGCCACACTAATTCCTAGCTTGGATATTTCTATAATTGTTCCTGGCGTAGCTTGTTGCGTATTCTCTATCCCCAGGTAAGCTTTTGTAATTCGCAGCCTTCGTCCGTTTAATAAGCTATAGGTGCCAGGCCAAGGATGAAAGGCTTTCACTTTTCGCAAAATTTGCTCGGCTGACTCACTCCACACAATCAAACCATCACTTTTCTTCAGTTTTGTGCAATAACTGATGCCACCTGGATCTTGCGGACGTGGTTTATCGGAGCCATCAGCGACAATCTTGATCGCTTCAAGAATGGCCTCACCCCCTAAGTTTGCTAATTTGTCATGTAAACTTTGTGCCGTATCTTCATTTCCTATATCACACTCAGACTGAAACCATATATCTCCTGCATCCATGGCCCGTTGCATCTGCATGATAGTCACACCAGTGACTCTATCTCCCGTTAATATTGCATGCTGGATAGGTGATGCACCTCGCCATTTTGGCAATAGTGACGCATGAACATTGATACATCCGAGGCGAGGCAAATCTAGCAGTTGCTGAGAGAATATTTGTCCATAGGCAGCAACTACAATTAAGTCTATTTTCAACTCAGATAGTAAAATTATCTCTTCGTCATCATTAATATTCTCCGGCTGAATAATTAACACTTTAGACGAAGTTACTGATTTTTTTACAGCACTTTTTGAGATCTTACGGCCTCGACCAGATTTTCGGTCTGGTTGAGTGAGTACAGCTACTAGCTCATGATCGCTATTTTTAATTGCTTCAAGCGCGGGTACGGCGAATTCAGGCGTTCCGGCATAAGCAATGCGTAAACTTTGCATAGTGTCTTTAATGTATCGATTGGCCCATAGCTAATAATGCTGGGGTTAAATTGCGTTTGATGAGTGGCTAGAATTTGTCAGTTCACCTGATTTTTCTAATTTAATCAGCTTTTTCTTAATCCGCTGCCTTTTCAATGGCGATAGGTAGTCTACGAATAACTTACCCTGCAAGTGATCTATTTCATGTTGAATACATACGGCTAGCAAATCTTCGGCCTCTAGCTCGAAGGATTCTCCGCTTTCATTAAGCGCTTGTACTTTGACTTTTTCTGCCCGTGTCACGTTTTCATAAAATCCGGGAACAGACAAGCATCCTTCTTCCATCACTTCTGTACCGTCAGATTCAATAATTTTGGGGTTAATTAAACACAAAGGCTGGTCTTTATTTTCAGACACATCAATCACGATTACTTCAAGCTGTATGTTGACCTGAGTCGCGGCTAAGCCTATACCTGGGGCCTGGTACATGGTCTCGAGCATATCCTTCACCATTTTTCGCACTTGATCGTCCACCTGAGTAACTGGCAACGCCTTAAGTCTTAATCGAGGATCAGGAAAGTGTAATATTTCTAGTAGTGCCATTGAGTTATAAAAGTTGATTAAACAAGTTTCACTTTGTTAAATAAATATCTTAGGTCTACAATTCAGATCTTATTAACGCTAATATTTTAAACCATCGTAAAGTCCAATGCGCAAAAATCTTAATAAAATTTATAAATTATCTCCCTTTATACTAGGCCTATTGCTTATATCTCAAGGATGTAGCACCACACTTAAAGAAACAGACACCTCAGGTACGGCTGAAGCATGGTAGAGGAATCCATGGCTATGGAAGACGATACATCCTCTTCCACGGTGTACGAAGTGGATAATGCTGATGTGGATATCGAAGACTTACCGACCCCACCACAGAGTACTCAAGCAACATTAAAAACTTCTGCCCCTGAGCGATACTTTGTGGGATTTGTCTAGTAAATTCCTCAATCAGCCTTGGTATTGGCCAGAAATATGGTACATGAACCCACAGGTACAAAATCCTCATTTAATCTATCCTGGGGATGTAATTAACGTATTTTATGTCGGTGGACAACCTTATTTAACCATTAATGGCGATAATAGAGTGTCCAGTATCGAGCGACTCTCGCCGATAATGCGAGGAGAACCAATTGAAGCAACTCGACAGGTCATTCCTATTCAGGCAATTGAGCAATTTTTAACTCGACCGTTAGTGGTTAGCTTGGATGAACTAGAGGCATCTCCCCATATCATCGCATCAAGAGGCGGTAGACTAATCTATGGATCTAACGACCTAGTCTATGTCAGAGACGCAGCAGAGTTATCACTAGATAGTTCCTACAACGTCTATAGGCCTGGAGATGTTTTCAAGGACCCTATTACCGATGAGTTGTTAGGTTATGAAGCCATTCATGTTGGTGATGGTAAAATTGTTAAAGAAGGCGAACCTGCCTCATTGTATCTAACTGACTCAAGTAGAGAGATATTGCGTGGAGATCGAATACTTGTCGCTGATACTATCGATGGCGACAGCACATTTTATCCTCACCCTCCAGAACAAGGGCTATGTCATTTATTTATACGATGCGATTTCACAAGTCGGTACTTATCAAGTGATTGCAGTCAATCTTGGCAAAAATCAAGGCATTGAAAAAGGCCACTTATTAGCTATTAGTCGAGCTGGCGAGATAGTCACTGATCCTTATGCAAAAGAAGGTCAAGAAGAGACAGTTACTCTACCCAATGACCATACTGCAGATGCCCTTGTTTATCGCGTGTTCGATAACTTAAGTTACTTGTTTGTTCTGGACGCTAATCGCCCAGTTAGAAACGGTGATATTGTCACTGCTCGTTAGCTATCCAAAAATATTGTTAGCTATATTGTGCGTTTGACACTATCGCAAAAAGGCTAGCTAAGTAAGCTCTTCGGTTAATTCAGGGGAGCTTACTTACCATGATTGAAACCGAAGATTGGCTTAAACTCTGGCATATCCCAGGGATTGGCCCAAAGACATTCAGCTATTTACTCAGTAAAATTTCATCACCCAGCGTTATATTAGATACTGGCTATAGCGAGCTAGTTGAACAAGGAGTGCCTGAAAAGGTGGCTAACGCCATTACTAATCATCGTTCAAATAGCTATCTCGAGGATATTCGCTGGCTCAACTCTAGCCCTAAACATCATATTGTCTTAATCTCACAGTCATCTTATCCAAATTTACTCAGGCAAATATATCTGCCCCCACCTATTTTGTACGCGAGCGGAAATTTAGCGCTGCTAAATACCCCCGCAAGCATCGCGATTGTCGGAGGCAGAAAAGCAAGCTCACTGGGGAAATCTTTAGCCTATAATTTCTCATCCCAGCTAGCCTCATCAAATATTTCCATAGTGAGTGGATTAGCACGCGGTATTGATAAAAAAGTCCATCAGGGCGCATTGAGCTCAAATCTTGCTAGTACTATCGCTGTTCTTGGTAATGGTTTAGACACTATTTATCCACGCGAACATCGTACTTTAACCGCTGATATTGAATCCAAAGGCTTATTGCTGTCAGAATTCTCTATTGGCTACAACCTCTACCTCAACATTTTCCTAGACGAAACAGAATCATCAGTGGCCTATGCCACGGCACTGTAGTGATTGAAGCCGCAGTTAAAAGTGGGTCTCTGATTACAGCTAGATATGCCCTTGAGCAGGGGAGAGAGGTTTTTGCCGTCCCTGGGCCGATTAATAATCCACTTAATGGCGGGTGCCATGACTTAATTCAGCAAGGAGCAAAGCTGACGACCTGCATTGAAGATATATTTTCAGAACTTCCCACCCTATCACCCTCTATTGCTGTTAACTCATCCTGTACAAATAATCAGCCGCCATTGAGTGATGAATCTAATATATTGCTCGCTTGCCTCGAGTACACCCCAATAACGATTGAGTTGCTTATTGAAAAAAGTGGATTGACCCCAGAACAAGTTTCCTCCATGCTAATGAAGCTAGAAATTGGCGGCCGAGTAACCTCAGACGCCTTTGGACACTATATTCGCGCATAGCAACGGATTTGAACCATGAAAGAAAATGTTCTTGACGTCTTAACCTACATGTTTGAAAGCTACTTTGAAGAAGCTGACGCCATGTTCAATCGTGAGGCGTTACTTGAAGAGTTAGTTGAAGTTGGATTTGATCACGGTGATGTTGAAAAGGCTTTTAATTGGCTGGCCGACTTACCCACCTCAAATGACGACCTGCAGCTATCATCACCTGGGAGTACATCTACCCGGGTCTATAATCCGTGGGAACTGAAAAAAATAGATCTAGATTGCCAAGGCTACTTATTAGAGCTAGAGCAGATGGGCATACTCACTGCCGCTAGTCGTGAACTTGTTATTGATAGAGTGATGGCATTAGAAGCGGATGAAATTAATATTGAACAACTTCGATGGGTCTGTCTTATCGTGTTGTATAACCTTTCCGGTACGGATGTGCCCTATAATTGGTTGGAAGACGTAATTATGGATTTATCCTCATCTCACATTCATTAAAGTACCAACCACTTTTATACTTCTGTAGTTTCTAAATGGGTAAGAACCTAGTCATCGTAGAGTCGCCGGCCAAAGCCAAGACAATCGAAAAATATTTGGGTAAAGATTTCACTGTGCTGGCCTCTTACGGGCACGTCCGTGATCTTGTGCCTAAAGAAGGCGCTGTTGATACTGAAAATCAATTTGCGATGAAGTATCAACTAATTGAACGTAACGAAAAACACGTCACCGCCATTAGCAAAGCCCTAAAAAAATGTGATGCTTTATATCTCGCGACTGATCCAGATAGAGAAGGCGAAGCCATTTCATGGCATTTATCCGAATTATTAAAAGAAAGAGGTCTGCTCGAGAATAAAGAAGTTCATCGAGTTGTATTTCACGAAATCACTAAGTCCGCCGTTCAGGATGCTATCGATAATCCTCGTGGACTGGCAACTGACTTGGTTTATGCGCAACAAGCTAGGCGAGCACTCGACTATTTGGTTGGGTTTAATCTATCTCCGTTATTGTGGAAAAAAATTAAACGGGGACTATCTGCAGGTCGCGTTCAAAGCCCTGCCTTAAGACTTCTGTGCGAACGTGAAGATGAAATTGAAAAATTTGAAGCCTTAGAATATTGGACTATTGAAGCTGACTGTAAAAAGAAAAACAGCCGTTCCAAGCCAAGTTATCGCACTATAAAAAAGATAAGCTCAGTCAATTTGACATCAACAACGAAAAGCTAGCGAAAGCAGCACACAAAACATTAACTAAAGCCGCTGATGGAAAGCTCATCGTTGGCAAAGTGGCTAAAAAAGAAAGACGTCGCAATCCTACCGCCCCATTTATCACCTCTACTTTGCAACAAGAAGCGATTCGCAAGCTACGCTTTTCAGCGCAAAAAGCTATGCGTACTGCCCAGCAACTGTATGAAGGAATCGATTTAGGCGCAGGCCCCGTTGGTCTTATCACCTACATGCGTACTGACTCTGTGGTATTAGCTAACGAAGCCGTAGAAGAGATTCGCGAACTTATTAAGCAACGCTATGGCAAAGACTCAGTCCCTGCCAAACCGCCAGTCTATAAAACTAAATCTAAGAATGCCCAGGAAGCTCACGAAGCTGTTCGCCCAACTTCAGCGTTGCTAATACCTGAAGAGATTAAGGAACACTTAACAGCAGAACAGTACAAACTTTACGATTTGATTTGGAAACGAACGGTTGCCAGTCAAATGACTCACGCAACTTTAAATACGGTTTCCGTCGAACTTCACTGTGGTAATAAAGATAATATCTTTCGTGCCTCAGGTTCATCGATAAAAGATGCAGGATTTATGGCTGTCTATCAAGAAGGCGCCGACGATAAAGCCGACGATAGTGGTGATGAAAGATTACTTCCAGTGATGGAAGTTGGTGATGAAATCAACTTAGAAGAAATTCGTAGTGAGCAACATTTTACTGAGCCACCACCAAGATTTTCTGAAGCTAGTTTAATTAAGTCGTTAGAGGAATACGGTATCGGCCGACCTTCAACCTATGCCTCGATTATTTCTACTATTCAAAATAGAGAATATGCAGAAATTGAGAGCCGGCGCTTTTTCCCAACTGATATCGGCCGCTTAGTCACACGCTTTCTAACGAAGCACTTTACTCAGTATGTTGACTACGATTTCACAGCACGCCTAGAAGACGAGCTAGATGAAATATCTCGCGGTGAAAAAGACTGGGTTCCCGTCATGGAAGCTTTTTGGAATCCGTTTGATGAATTAGTTAAAGATAAAGAAGTTTCTGTCACGCGCGAAGAAGCAATAGAGGCACGTGACCTTGGTATGCATCCCAAGTCAGGCAAACCGATGAGTGTTCGCATGGGTCGCTACGGTCCTTTTGTTCAAATTGGAACTAAGGATGATGAAGATAAACCAAAATTTGCTGGATTACGCCCAGGCCAAAAGATGGATTCTGTCACCATGGAAGATGCGTTGGAGTTATTTAAACTACCACGTGACTTAGGTGAAACAGAAGATGGTGAGAAAATTGCTGCCAGTTTTGGTCGCTTTGGCCCCTACGTTAAGTTCGGCACTAAGTACGCATCAATCAAAGGCGAAGACCCACACACGATTACTTTAGAAAAAGCACTTGAGTTCATTACGGTCAAAAAAGAAGAAGACGCTAACAAGTTTATAAATGAATTTGTAGAAGAGGGTATTCAGGTTCTTAATGGACGCTATGGCCCTTATGTCACTGATGGAAAAAAGAACGCAAAAATTCCAAAAGATGTAGAACCAGAATCATTAACACTTGAGCAATGCAAAGAAATGATTGCTAAAGCACCAGCTCGCAAAGCGCGGCGCAAAACTGCTAAAAAGAAAAAGTCTTCTAAGTAATCCAAAGATATTTGTTGATGACCAACTCATCACACAATCAAGCCGCTGTTGTTTTACAAAATCATGGTGTGATTGCCCATCAGACCGATACAGTCATTGGCCTAGCCTGTTTACCTATCAATAAATTATTGACGCGTTTAAGTAAAATTAAACACCGTCACCATCAAAAATGTTTTATTTTATTAGCTTCATCACTTGATCAACTAAACGACTTTATCCAGGTAGATGAAGATTCTTTAAGCACATTAGCTACTGTTACCCAGCAACCTACCACTTGGTTGGTTGCTGCCAAAAAGAATGTGTCACAACAGCTTATTGGGAATACAAACAAAATTGCTGTTCGTATAACTAATCATATTGGTGTTAAGTCAATTTGTGATCAGGTGGGTGCGATAGTATCGACCAGTGCGAATATAAGTACTCAACCCATTTGTATAAACACACAACATGCACGTAATATATTTGGGCCTAACATTGATTATATTGACCAGAATCAAACGCCCGGCACTGGGAAATCTAGTACCATCATTGATTTGAGCAGCAGCAATATTTTACGTGGGTAGGAAAATTTATGAGTAACACTCCAAACTTAGCAGATGTCGTTAATTATCTAGAGTCATTACAAGACAATATTTGTCATGCCTTGTCTCAAGTCGATGGAAATAAATTTTCTGAAGATAGCTGGACAAGAGAAGAAGGTGGGGGGGGGCGAAGTCGTGTATTAAGAAATGGCTCTGTGTTTGAGCAAGCTGGTGTTAATTTTTCACGTGTCAGTGGCAGTCAATTACCGAAGGCTGCGACTACTCAACGACCCGAGTTATCTGGCTGTAGTTTTGAGGCTGCTGGTGTTTCACTAGTGCTGCACCCCAATAATCCTTATGCGCCCACTAGCCACTGTAATGTTCGCTTTTTTCTTGCTCAACCTAAAGATAAAGACCCAATTTGGTGGTTTGGTGGTGGATTTGATCTAACCCCTTATTATGGATTTGATGAAGATGCTGTTCATTGGCATCAAATAGCTAAAAATGCCTGTGATCCGTTCGGTAACGATACCTATGATAAATATAAAAAATGGTGTGATGATTACTTTTATCTTCCGCACCGAAATGAACCTCGCGGCATCGGAGGTTTGTTTTTTGATGATTTAAATGAACCTGACTTCGAGACAAGCTTTTCTTTTTTACGCAGTATTGGCGATCATTTCATCCCTGCCTATCTACCCATTGTAGAAAAACGAAAAGATTTAGCCTTTAGTGATCGCGAACGTCAATTCCAGTTATATCGACGTGGCCGATACGTTGAATTTAACTTGGTGTATGACCGAGGCACTTTATTCGGCCTTCAGTCAGGTGGGCGTACTGAATCCATCCTGATGTCACTGCCACCGCAAGTTCGATGGGAGTATAATTGGCAACCAGAAATTGGCAGTCCTGAAGCCGAACTCTATAACAATTTTTTACACGCAAAAGACTGGTTAAACCAACACTAAGGACCATTTAGTGAGTTATTTCCCCAATATCAGACTGCGCAGAATGCGCGCCTCGAAATTTAGCCGTGCTTTAATGCAGGAAAATGTATTAACCACGTCTGACTTAATTTACCCCATGTTCATTATTGAAGGTAAGGGACAGCGTGAAGCCATCGCTTCGATGCCTGGTATTGAGCGTGTCAGCTTAGATGAATTACGTAAAGAAGCGGCAGCTATTTACCAACTGGGTATTCCCGCTATTGCTCTTTTTCCCGTCACTCCTGATGATAAGAAGTCCTTATCCGCTGAAGAATCATTCAACCCAGAAGGGCTTGCACAACGTGCTGTGCGTTTGATCAAGCAAGAAGTACCGGAGCTTGGTGTGATTACTGATGTAGCTTTAGATCCTTACACCTCTCACGGACAAGATGGTTTAATTGATGAAAATAGATACGTAGTCAACGATGAAACGGTAGAGGTACTCGTAAAGCAAGCATTATCTCATGCACAGGCCGGTGCAGATATTGTTTCTCCTTCAGATATGATGGATGGACGGATAGGCGCCATTCGTACAGAACTCGAGGGGCAAGGCTTTGTCAACACTAAAATCCTTTCCTATGCGGCAAAATACGCTTCAAGTTTCTATGGTCCTTTTCGTGATGCGGTAGGTTCAGCGAGTAATCTAAGTGGTGGAAATAAAAACAGCTATCAAATGGATCCTGCTAATAGCGATGAAGCATTAAGAGAAGTGCAACTCGACTTAGATGAAGGTGCAGATATCGTCATGGTTAAACCAGGGATGCCTTATCTTGATATCGTTCAACGTGTAAAAATGGAATTTGGTGTTCCCACATTCGTCTACCAAGTTAGCGGGGAATACGCGATGCTTAAAGCCGCCGCTCAGAATGGTTGGTTAGATGAAAAATCATCTGTCCTTGAAGCATTGCTGAGTATGAAACGAGCAGGAGCAGACGCCATTCTGACTTACTATGCAAAAGATGTTGCTCGCTGGTTACACACTAAATAATTATTGTTGATAATCCTCTGGTGAATAATATGTACGCAGTGATTGGCAATCCGATAAAACTTAGAAAATCTCCTCTCATACACACGGCTTTCGCTGAGCAAGAAAATACCTATATTAATTATCAGCGTATTCTTGCTGATAAAGATAAATTCACAGAAAGCGTTAATGAATTTATCCGTCATGGCGGTCTTGGCTTAAACATCACGGTTCCGTTTAAAATTGTTGCTTATCAACAATGCCAGCAATTGAATGAATATGCACAGGCAGCAGGTGCAGTAAATACCATTAGCTTTGACTCAAAGATAGGTTGGATTGGTGCAAACACAGATGGCGTTGGTTTATTAACCGATCTAAAAAATAATCAGCACATTCAGTTAAATAATAAAAACATTCTTATTCTCGGTGCCGGCGGTGCCACACGCGGCATTCTTCTCCCGCTATTGAAGGAGAATCCATCCAGAATATTAATTGCTAATAGAACCGTTTCTAAAGCTGATGCATTGGCTGATACTTTTTCAGACGCGGGAAACATTAGTAGTTGTGCTTATGAAGATATAGATGACCTAGCATTTGACCTAATTATCAATGCCACTTCCGCAAGTCTAGATAATGACATCCCTCCGATTCCAGATAATATTGTCGGTACCGAAACCATTTGTTATGACTTAGCTTATAGCGACAAACCCACCGCATTTATTAATTGGTCAGCCACACTAAACGCAAAGAAATCACTTGATGGGCTTGGAATGCTAATTGAGCAAGCTGCTGAGTCATATTATATTTGGAGAGGCTTTCGGCCTTGCACCCAGCCTGTCTTTAATATGCTCCGCCCTGAAAGTTAATCCTCGGCAGTTTCGTGCATTTGTTTTACTTTCACATAATGACTGGCTGAGTAGGATAGATACTCTATTTCTCTCTCACTCAACTTGCGCACTTTCTTGGCCGGTCGACCCATCCACAAATAACCCCCCTCAAGTTCTTTTCCATTAGTCACCAGCGAACCTGCGCCCACCATGGCATGCTTATGCACCACGGCATTGTCCAATATCACTGTACCAATACCAATTAAACAACAATCCATTAATGTGCAGGCGTGCAAAACCACTGAATGCCCAACTGTCACGTCATTTCCAATCGTCATACTGGCGCCGTCGGGACTAAATTCACCCTCATGACTGACGTGCAGAATCGAACCATCTTGTATATTAGTGCGCTCACCAATCGTAATAGTATTGATATCACCCCTAACCACTGACATCGGCCAAATTGAGCTATCGGCACCCACCGTGACTTGTCCAATGACTAAAGCAGTAGGATCGATGTAAGCAGTTTTATGTACCTTAGGAGCATGTGTATGAAACTTTCTTATTGTCATAGTTTGGCGTGTTATTGAATTATTTATGGTAATGCTATCATGCCAATTAATAAGCCGATAATCACAAATACAACTCAATGTCTTTAAAATCTAAGCTAACTGCCTACGCTCAGCTAATTCGCTTGAACAAGCCTATTGGAATTTTTCTTTTGCTTTGGCCGACACTATGGGCATTAATTATTGCCAGCGAAGGAAAACCGGATTTAACAATTTTAGTTGTATTTATACTTGGGGTAATTTTAATGCGTTCAGCCGGATGCGCGATCAATGATTTTGCAGATCAAAACTTTGATGGCGACGTTGAAAGAACCAACAATCGCCCGCTCGTTACTGGCAAAGTATCTTCACTAGAAGCTGTTTCTATATTTGTAATTTTAGCTCTGATTGCATTTTGTTTAGTGGTGTTATTTTTAAACAAGCTAACACTATGGTTTTCTTTAGTCGCCATTACATTAGCTGCATCATACCCATTTACCAAATGCTTACATTATCTACCCCAAGTGCATTTAGGCCTAGCATTCGCATGGGCTGTTCCGATGGCGTTTGTTGCCATCACAGACACCTATCCACCAAAGTGGGGATGGCTGCTCTTCATAGCAACCATCATTTGGACGACAGCCTACGACACTATGTATGGCATGGTAGACCGTAAAGACGACCTTAGAATTGGCGTAAAATCTACAGCAATTTTATTTGGCTCGGCTGATCGTACTATTATAGGTTTATTACAGATCTTTGTTGTATTCGCTTTAATTGCAGTGGGCACACAAGCAGATCTACGTTACTGGTATTTTTGTAGTTTATTTCTAGTCACTTTATTTTTTCTTTATCAACAGCTACTAATCTATGCTCGAAAACCTCGTGACTGTTTTGATGCTTTTCTAAATAATAATTATGTGGGTCTTATTATATTATTAGGCATTGCTGCAAGTTATTGGCTACCTATTTAGTACGAGCAATCGCCCACACAGTTACTCGCTTAACACCGGATTTTTTTAAACAACGGCTAAGTTCATTCACTGTCGCTGCGGTAGTCACCACCTCGTCAAAAATAATGACATAATCATTATTAATTGGCCTCTCAATTGTAAATGCTGCTTTGACATTTTTTCTACGTTGGCTTTTAGTTTTACCGGCTTGTGTTTGCGTGTATTGAGTACGAGATACGCTAGTTAAATCGTAATTAAACTTTACTTGTTTATGGAGTAGCCTAATTAATTCATACACTGCATTGAGCCCTCTTTGGCGAACTCGTGCAGGATGGCTGGGTACAGGTAACACCAACCCTGTTTTTGAAACTTGAGCAAATGACATTAATGATAATTCAATTAATGTGTGCGCATTCTCCCATTGATTAAAATATTTATATCCTGAGATTAGCTTATCGATAGGTGCCTGATACCAAAAATTAGCGTCAATATGATCATAATATGGTGGTATCTTTTGACATTCCCCACAAATTTTAGCTGAACTCTTATTGGCTGCTATCGGTAATCCGCACGCCACACACAAGCATTCATGACGACACCATGGAAGATGGCTAATACAAAGATCACATATTCCTGATTGGCCTTTATTATGAGATCCACAGACACAACATACCCAGGGATAAATCATCCTGGTTGCTATTGACATTAACTTGTTAAATTTATTGATGCCTTTCATTTGACAAGTGCTTGTAGGCGTTTAGACTCCTGTACCTAAATATTTCAAAAGTGAGCGGTTAATGAGTACAAAAATGTGGGATAAGAAAGAAGTCGGCGATATTTTTGCTAAGCCATTTAACGATTTATTATTTGAAGCTCAGAGTATTCATCGCGCTCATCATAATCCGAACACCATTCAAGCTAGCACGCTACTTTCAATCAAAACAGGCGCATGCCCTGAAGATTGTGCGTATTGCCCACAAAGCGCACGTTATGACACAGGCTTAGAGCGCGAACGCTTACTTTCTCTGGATGAGGTAAGAACGGCTGCCCAAAACGCCAAACAACAGGGAGCGACCCGATTTTGCATGGGTGCCGCCTGGCGCAACCCCACCGATAAAAACCTTGAAACTGTGATTGAAATGATTAAAGAGGTGCAGTCCGAAAAATTGGAGACTTGTGTCACCTTAGGCATGCTGACTAAAAAACAATCAATACGCTTAGCCGAAGTCGGTCTGGATTACTACAATCACAATCTTGATACTTCACCAGAATTTTACGGAGATATCATCACCACTCGTGACTACCAGGACAGATTGGATACCTTAAAACATGTAAGAGATTCAGGGGTTAATGTATGTTCAGGGGGTATTTTGGGCTTGGGTGAAAACCGTCAGCAACGTGTTGGCTTATTACTGGAGTTAGCTAACTTAGACCCTCAACCTGAATCTGTACCCATTAACTTGCTCGTACAAATCGAAGGGACGCCTCTATACGGCACTGATGAACTTGACCCGATTGAGTTTGTACGCATGATAGCGGCAACACGCGTGTTAATGCCCGACACTTATATTCGTTTGTCTGCAGGACGCGAGTCTATGAATGATGCTATGCAAGCCCTTTGCTTTCATGCCGGTGCCAATTCAGTGTTTTTTGGTGAAAAACTATTAACTGCGCCAAATCCTGATATTGATGAAGATACCAATTTATTTGAACGCTTAGGTATGAGCTTAGAGGCACAAGCAAGCCACTAGCAACTGCGGCAGTGCAAATTTCAATTTCACAACATCTGGCTAACTTAAAACAGCAAGGCGCTTATAGGCAACGTCGACAACTAAATAGTCCTCAGGACATTGAGGTAGTTGTTGATGGCAAGAAATTTTTATCTTTTTGCAGTAACGATTATTTAGGCTTAGCTAATGACGCCCGTGTTTGCCTGGCAGCCAAAAATGCTATTACTAACTTTGGTGTTGGCACTGGCGCTTCTCAACTTATCACCGGCTATACCTCGCTGCATGCTTCACTAGAAGAACAGCTGGCAGAATTCCTAGGCTATCCTCGCTGCGTATTATTTTCATCAGGCTATCTCGCTAACCTGGGTGTTATTTCTGCTTTCAGTACTCGCCATAGCTTGATTTTACAGGACCGACTCAACCATGCTTCCCTGATTGATGCGGCAAGATATGCTGGTGGGCAGTTAAAACGCTATCAACATCGTGATATTAATCATGCCAATGAAATTATCGCTAGTAGTCAATCCGAGCAACACTTAATTGTTAGTGATGGCGTATTTAGTATGGAAGGAAGTATTGCTCCTCTAGAACAGCTCCATCAGCTAAAACGAAATACTAACGATAAATTAATTATTGATGATGCCCATGCAATCGGTGTGCTTGGCTCGAAAGGTAAAGGCAGTTTAGAACATCTAGGCATTGAACCTTCTAAGGTAGATATTTTAATTGGCACATTTGGCAAAGCCTTTGGTGGTAGTGGTGCGTTTGTTTTAGGTGATAACGATACTATTGATTTTATTATTCAAAAAGCACGTACATTAATTTATACCACTGCTGCTCCTGCTAGCTTAGCTGCGGCAGCAATTCAAAGTTTAAATATCATTATTAATGAGCCTGAACGCAGACAGAGACTACATGAAAATATTCAATACTTTCGTAAAGCCTTATCTGTTACTACCTTAGAACTACTAGACTCAATCACAGCAATCCAAACGATTATCATCGGTGAAAACAAACAAACTTTATGGTTCAGCAAACAATTAGAAACACATGGCTTGTTAGTTCTTGCCATACGCCCTCCAACCGTACCAGTAAATACAGCACGTTTACGCATCACATTATCTAGTGAACACACTCAGCAACAGATCGACCAATTAGTTAATTCATTGATAGACATTGAAAACGATATGAAGCTTCAAGCCAAGTAATTACATTAGCCCGTGTTCCGCCATAGAAAGAATATCTTCGCCAACAATAATATGATCAAGCACGGGCGCATCAATAAGCGCTAATGCTTGTTTCAGCCTTTTAGTGATTTGCTTATCCGCAGTACTGGGTTGATTATTCCCAGAAGGATGGTTATGAGCAAAGATGACCGTCGCTGCATTTGTGTTTAATACTAGCTTCACCACCTAGCGTGGATAAATACTTGCACAATTGATTGAGCCAACAAAAAGCTCTTCATAGCGAATGAGTTGGTGACGCGTATCTAATAACAAACAAGCAAATACCTCATTTTTATAATCACGCATTTTAGACAACAAATAATTAGCCGTATCTTTTGATCCACTCATCATCGGTTTGGATAATAACTGTTCTTTCAGACTACGTTGTGCAATCTCGTTTATTGCAGAAATTTGTGCGAACTTCGCTGGGCCTAACCCTTTAATTTTTTGCAGCTGACCACTTTCACAAGCCAACAAGCTACGCAGATCTCCGAACTGGACTAGCAGTTCTTGTGCTAGCACCACTGCACTTTTACCTAACGTTCCTGTTGTCAGGATAATTGCTAACAATTCTGCATCGGAGAGCACGTCACAACCATCATTAATCAACCTTTCTCTTGGGCGATTTTTTACTGGCCAATTTCGTATCATCAGTGATAAAACTAGGGTTAGATTCACGATCTGAGTATTGATTCTGGTACACTTCTTTGTCATGAAACTTACAAACAAGCATATCCTTGTCGCCGTTAGCGGCGGAATCGCTGCCTATAAGAGTGCCGAATTTGTGCGTGCACTACAAAGGGTTGGTGCACAAGTACGTGTTGTTATGACAGAAAGTGCAACAAAGTTTGTCACCCCATTGACCTTTCAAGCACTATCAGGTTACCCCGTTCATAGCTCTGATAATGGTAGCTTTGATAAAGCCGGTATGGATCACATTGCCTTGGCACGCTGGTCAGATGCCATTATCGTTGCACCCGCCACTGCTAACATCATTGCCAAAATCAGTAATGGCGTAGCCGACAGTTTTGTCAGTTCTCTTTGTCTCGCTCACCAAGGCCCGTTAGCAATCGCTCCGGCCATGAATCAAGCTATGTGGATGAATTCTGCGACACAACAAAACATAACTACCTTAAGAGAGCGTGAAGTAAAAATATTTGGGCCGGCGCAAGGGGTTCAAGCCTGTGGTGAAACTGGCGAAGGAAGAATGCTAGATCCTGATGAATTAGTACTTCAATGCATTTCTCTGTTTACTAATCATAGCCTCACCGCTAAAAAAGTGGTGATTACTGCAGGACCGACATTAGAACCTATCGACCCGGTTCGTTTTATCAGTAATCGATCATCTGGAAAAATGGGTTACGCAATCGCAGATGCGGCCATGGAGGCTGGCGCTCAAGTCACCGTCATAAGTGGGCCGACACATTTGCAAGAAAATAAGCGTATTAATTATGTGCATGTCGAAACTGCACAGCAAATGCATACCGCTGTAATGCAACAATGTACTGATGCTGACTTATTTATTGCTACTGCTGCCGTGGCTGACTATCAGCCGCTCAACATAGACAAGCAAAAAATCAAAAAAAATGAGGATCTAATTTCTATGCAGCTAACACGCACTCCCGATATATTAAAAGAAATAAAATTATCTCAGCCTAATTTATTCTGTGTAGGCTTTGCTGCAGAAACAGAAAATCTTATCGAAAATGCGAGAACAAAATTACAAAACAAATCACTCAACATGATTATTGCTAATCAGGTTGGATTACCTAACCAGGGCTTTGACAGTGATTTTAATGCATTGGAAATTATTTCACATGACGCTCATGTATCTTTAACTTTAGCTCGTAAATCAGACCTTGCTCGAAAAGTAATTAAACACATCTCTGACCACCTTTAAAAACTAACATCTCAAACAAATGTCACTTATCTCCAATCAAAATAAAATTAAACTTAAAATATTAGATAGCCGTATTGGAACAGAATTTCCAACACCTAGTTATGCCACTCGCGGTTCAGCTGGCTTAGACTTACAAGCATGCATTAATGAAACAATGACCGTCATGCCTGGTAAAACACATTTGATCCCGACGGGTATCTCAATTTTTATTGATGATCCATCATTAGCTGCAGTGATACTTCCGCGTTCTGGATTAGGTCACAAGCATGGCATTGTTCTTGGAAACTTAGTCGGGTTAATAGATTCGGATTATCAAGGCCCTTTAATGGTTTCCTTATGGAACCGAGGTGAAACAGAATTCCAAATTGAACCAGGGGATCGTATTGCCCAGCTGGTTTTTGTGCCCGTTGTTCAAGCAATTTTTGAAGTTGTTGATGACTTCACTGAAACAGAACGTGGTGAAGGTGGCTTTGGCCACACCGGCAAACAGTAATAAATTTAAATAGTTAACCTGAGTACAAAACAATGGACCTAACCTCCAGCATATTCCGCGCATACGACATTAGAGGTGTAGTTAAAACTGACTTACGCCCTGATGTCGTTCTTCTTATCGGTAAAGCCATTGGCACGCTTTACCCAGATTGCAAAAAAGTGGTAGTTGGACGAGATGGCCGCCTCACCAGTAAAGAACTTTCTGATAACTTAATTAAAGGGTTACGTTCCACCGGTGTAGATGTTATCGACATTGGTGAAGTCCCTACACCGGTTCTATATTACGCGACGCACTCTCTCATTACAGGTTCAGGCTTAATGGTCACAGGCAGCCATAATCCACCAGAATATAATGGCATTAAAATGGTCATGGGTGAAAAGACTTTATTTGGCGATATGATTCAAGAGATCTACTCCTGCATCGAACAAGCAAACTTCAGAACTGGCAATGGCAGCATTGAAGAGATTAATGTATTAGATGATTATCATGACACTATCTGTAAAGAAATTAAATTAAAGCGACCACTATCGATAGCCATAGATTGCGGTAATGGTGTTACCGGACCCACTGCCATTAAATTATTTAACGGATTAGGTTGCAGTAATATCGATGAATTATTCTGTGATATTGATGGTACCTTTCCAAATCATCACCCCAACCCGAGTGAACCAGAGAATCTAAAAGACCTTATTAAGACGGTCATTGATCACAAATTAGATCTGGGTTTAGCTTTTGATGGCGATGGTGATCGCGTCGGCATTGTTGATGAAAACGGCGAAGTCTTATGGGCTGATCGTCAAATGATGTTATATGCAAAAGATGTACTATCGCGAAATCCAGGAGCAGAAATTATATTTGATGTAAAGTCATCACGTAATTTAGCTAGCTATATTGAGCAAGCAGGCGGCAAAGCCACCATGTGGAAGACGGGGCATTCATTTATCAAAAATAAAATGAAAGAAACGGGTGCTTTGTTAGCAGGTGAGATGAGTGGTCATATTTTCTTCAAAGAGCGTTGGTATGGTTTTGATGATGGTCTCTATTCGGCAGCACGTATGTTAGAAATTCTTGCGGCAGATTCAAGACCTGTCAGTGAAATATTTGCTGAATTACCTAATGATGTCAGCACTCCCGAGATAACCATTACTCTAGATACTGACGGTGCTCAGCATGAATTTATTAAAAAATTCGTAGCTCAGTCAACCTTTATTGGCGCGACATTATTGACTATTGATGGGGTTCGCGCAGATTTCGATTATGGATGGGGTTTAGTCCGTGCTTCAAATACAACACCTTCATTGGTACTTCGCTTTGAAGCCGAAAGTGAAGAAAAATTACAACGTCTAAAAGATAATTTTAAGACTCAGATTCTTTCAGTTGACTCAACGATTAATTTACCTTTTTAAAAAATTATGAATTCTAGTGACGCCATCAATACCGCAAAAGTTTTAAGCGAAGCTTTACCTTATATCCAACGATTTTCAGGTAAAACTATCGTTATTAAATATGGCGGCAACGCCATGACCGAGCCTCATTTAAAAAATAGTTTCGCACGAGACATCGTGCTGCTAAAGCAAGTCGGCATACAGCCTATCATTGTCCATGGTGGTGGCCCTCAAATTGGCGAACTATTAAAGGCCCTAGGTAAGGAATCTAAGTTTATTGATGGTATGCGAGTCACAGATAAAGAGACCATGGATGTTGTTGAGATGGTACTTGGTGGCAAGGTCAATAAAGAAATTGTTCACTTGATTAATCAGCAGGGTGGTAGTGCTGTCGGCTTGTCTGGCAAAGATGGTGATTTAATTCACGCCAAGCAACTCACCTTATCTTCTTCAGATGTTACGGCTAGTGCTTCAGAAATTATTGACTTAGGCCATGTTGGTGAAGTAAGCGGAATCAATCCTGCGATACTCAATACGTTTATTGCAAGCGATATCATTCCCGTCATTGCGCCTATTGGTGTTGGCGATAATGGAGAAACCTATAATATTAATGCAGACTCTGTGGCTGCCAGTATTGCTGCTGTCGTTAAGAGTGAGAAATTAATATTACTCACCAATACCACCGGCGTTATGGATGGAGACACGTTACTCACTGGGTTGTCGCCGTCACAAGTGAACGAGCTGATTGAATCAAAAATAATTCATGGTGGAATGCTGCCGAAGATACGGTGTGCCGTTGATGCCTTACAGTCAGGCGTGAAAACTGCACATATCATTGATGGTCGTATTCAACACGCCGTGTTACTTGAGTTATTGACTGACCAGGGTATTGGAACGCTTATCGAGAGGTAACTGAACGTTTTGTGAGTTCTTTATAACGATTTAAATCTTCACCAAAGCGCTTTCGAAGTTTCTCCAGCTCTAAACCTCTTTCACTGATATATCGTTCTATACCCATCATTCGACTCAATACTTTATTCTCATTATTTTCAATCCACTCAGGCGGCTCCATATCTCTATCAATAAACCGAGTCCGACTGTCATTTAACTTAACCAGCTCTATTTGCTGCTTACGCAAACGCTCACGCGAGATACTAATTGATTGCTCGACCAGACTAATTCTTTCATCACGGACTTGTAAAATTTCTTCAGCGCTATTAAAGGTCGTTAACAGCACTCGATCATAATTATCCTGCTTTTCTTTAAGTTGGCGTTCAATTTTACTTATTCGCTGTTGTTCGTCATCACGTATTTGCTCTTCAGAAGATTTTGCTGGGCTAATTTGCTCAACCACTTGCCCACTCTCATTAACTCGAACTCGACCATTATCAGCTGCATCCGCTGGCACTTGGTCTCCGTACTGAGTATCGCCATTTTCATCTGTCCAACGATAATATTTTGCGTAGGCAAAACTGCTCGACACAACAGTGGATATCAGTAATAAAATTATGGTTTTATGAAGTCGCATATTGTTCGTGACTATAACAAGGTATTCCTAGTTGAAACTTTCGATTGGATCATTAATTTTCCAGGGAGTTCTCAATCAATGCCATAAGTTTGTCGATAGGATGTCAATTGTTCCAGTTGGCTGGAAAGATCGTCATGAGTTTTGGCGAATTCCAACAAATCCTGTAATTTTGCGATGGCTAAAACAGGAATATTGTAGGCTTTTTCAATTTCTTGAATGGCACTTTTACCTTCAGGACCCTTTTCTTGACGATCAAGTGCAACTAATACTGCGGCCGGCTCGGCGCCCGCCTCTTGTATAAGGTCCATACTCTCACGAATCGCTGTTCCGGCCGTAATCACATCATCGACTATGACTATTCGTCCCGCCAGCGGAGCACCGATTAACTTTCCTGCTTCACCATGGGTTTTAGCTTCTTTGCGATTAAATGTGACACCCACTGAACGCTGATATTGGCTATCTAGGGCGATCGAGGCTGCCGTAGCCAGCGGTATGCCTTTATAAGCAGGGCCAAACAGTAGGTCAAATGATATTCCCGCCTGGATCAGGGTGCTGGCATAGTACCGACCCAAGGCATTAAAGGCCGCGCCTTGATTGAATTTTCCCGCGTTAAAAAAGTAAGGACTAATGCGTCCAGATTTTAGTGTAAATTCTCCAAACTGTAATGCCTCGTTTTCGAGAGCAAATTCCACAAATGATGCTGCATTCATAATATTTCAAGTCTAATGATAGTTGTTTTTCAGCATGCTAAAGTAAGCGTCTCCTTTTAACAATCTCACCTATTTTCCATTGTCGACTACTAAAATAATTTCGTTGAATGCCAACGGCATTCGAGCTGCGGCCAGAAAAGGTTTTTTTGATTGGTTACCCCAACAAGACGCTGATGTTGTGTGTATTCAAGAAACCAAGGCACAATTTCACCAATTAGAAGCAGATCCTAGTTTCTTCCCTCATGGCTATCATCATTATTACGTTGATGCACAGAAAAAAGGTTACAGTGGAGTGGCTATTTATTGTCGCAAAAAACCCACTAAAGTTATTACTAAACTAGGTGTTGAAGAATTTGACAATGAAGGCAGATACTTAGAAGTACAATTTGACGATATCGCGGTTGTGTCTCTCTATGCACCTTCTGGCTCTTCAGGCGAAGAAAGGCAACAGGCCAAATTTCGATTCATGGAAGTGTTTATGCAACATTTAAAGTCTCTTAAACGACGCAAACGTGAATACATTATTTGTGGGGATTGGAATATTGCCCATAAAGAGATCGATTTAAAGAATTGGAAAGGAAATAAAAAGAATTCAGGCTTCTTACCAGTGGAGCGTGCCTGGCTGGATGATCTTTTCAATAAAGAAAATTATGTGGATGCCTTTCGCGAAGTTAATCAACAGCAAGATCAATTTACCTGGTGGTCAAATCGAGGACAAGCCTGGGCAAATAATGTCGGCTGGAGAATTGATTATCAAATCGCTACGCCAGGCTTAAAAGGATTGGCCACTTCAGAGTCCATTTACAAAGATCAACGCTTCTCGGATCACGCACCACTTATTTTGAATTACAAACTTTCATTGTAATTAATTCGCGGAATTTATGAATAATAATCTCCGTTCAAATACAGTTGCTTTATTTTTCCTGGGCATCTCTTCAGGTCTACCAATACTTTTAGTATTCGGAACGCTTTCTGTATGGCTGAGAGAAGCTGGCATTGAACGTGCCACTATTGGTTTTTTAAGTTGGGCGGGACTTTCTTATGGGTTCAAATTCATATGGGCACCTATTGTAGATAGTTTATCTATTCCGATATTAACTTCGCGCTTTGGCAGGCGTCGTTCATGGATGCTTGTCTCACAAGCGACAGTTATTGCTGCCCTAATATGGATGTCGTTATGGGATCCTCAACAAACTCATTTGAATTTTATTTTGCTTGCATCTGGAGCTGTATTACTAGGCTTTGCATCCGCCACTCAAGATATTGTGATTGATGCTTATCGAATTGATATTGCTCCAAATGACCAACAAGCATTATTAGCTGGTATTACTATTGCGGGTTATCGAATTGGCATGTTATTCGCTGGTGCTGGCGCATTAGAAATAAGTGCATGGGTAGGTGAAGAAAATAGCTACGACTTTGCTTCTTGGCAACTGGCCTACTTATGCATGTCAGGATTTATGATCATCGGTGTTGTTACTACATTGATAATTAAAGAGCCCCAAGTAGATATCTTACGCACACCCATCACCAGTCAATTGAGATTATTTTTACATTTCTTATTAATCGTTGCTGCTTTTGTTGTTGCTTTTATTGCTCTTGGTGGCTTATTTAGTTATCTCAAGTC
>CAWUWP010000109.1:0-6982 GCA_963926275.1 uncultured Gammaproteobacteria bacterium
AACTGAGTTTTTCTAGAACCGGTTAACCCGCCTAATAGTATGAATCCAAATTGACTATCGGTGCGTTCTAATTGTTCGACTAAAAAATGTCTTAGTGCTTTATAGCCACCATTGACTCTAGGCATCTCGATGCCTGCATCATGTAACCATTGCTGCGTTATCTTGGAGCGTAGTCCGCCGCGGAAACAATAGAGGTAAGCGTTGTTATGGTGAGTTTTGGCAAACGTAATCCACTCGTCGATGCGTTGTTGTTTGAGGTCACCACTCACTAATTTGTGACCTAACTCAATGGCTTTGTCTTGGCCATTTTGCTTATAGCAAACGCCGACTAGATGACGTTCATCATCATTAAGTAAAGGCAGGTTGATCGCGTATGGAAATGCCCCTTGATTGAATTCGATGGGTGCGCGGACATCAAGCAAGCCAGGGCTGCTGAGTAGGATTTTTTCATATTCGCTACTTTGTGGGTGTAACATAATTTTTAGTTGGGTAATGGCTAAAAGGAAGATGGAAGCAAATTATACAGATGATTGTTATAAAATAAGTAGATGTTCTCTCTAAGGGCTAATAAAGTTGTATTTTGTTATTAAACATTAAATTGATAAGTGCTATGGAATTTCTAAGATGTGTTTTGTTTGTTTTGACGTTGGGTTGTACTCAAAGTTATGCCGGGTCAGCCATAGACTCATTGAATGAGATGGATGCTTCAGCGTTGTTGGTGCTGAGTGCTGATGGTAGACCCTTGTATTCAAAGCAAGCTGAGCAAATGTTTATTCCTGCATCAACCGTTAAATTGCTGACTGCGTTAATGGCGCTTGAGCACTGGGGTCGTGAGCATCGATTTTCCACAGAATTCTATATTGAAGAGTCTGATAATACTTTGGTGGTGAAAGGTTTGGGTGACCCGTTTTTAGTGTCTGAAGAAATTGACCTAATAGTCGAGAAGCTGAAACAACTGGATATCCAATCAATCAGAAGTATTCAGTTGGATTTAAGTTATTTTGATGAGTCACTTAATGATACGAAGCAAGCTACAAGCAATAATCCTTATGACGCCTCTGCCAGCGCGTTGGCAGCGAACTTTAATACTATAGAAGTTAATGTTGTTAATGGTGTGGTCACTAGTGGCGAAGCGCAAACACCCATTACTGGTATGGCAAAATCATTGG
The DNA here is from genome assembly GCA_963926275.1 of uncultured Gammaproteobacteria bacterium. Classification (GTDB taxonomy): domain Bacteria; phylum Pseudomonadota; class Gammaproteobacteria; order UBA4575; family UBA4575; genus UBA1858. Next base: position 1,170 of record CAWUWP010000109.1, read on the forward strand.
CTAAAGGGCTGGCAAATGGCAAACATCGAATTAATCTCGGGCATGCACGACGTGGACCGCAGTATTTTGTTGAGTTGTTGTCTGAAAAATTAACGAATGCAAACATTCGAGTTGAACAAACTCGCGCCAGCGGAAGTGGGCCACGAAAACTGACTTTATTATTTACTCATTATAATAGCCATCCGCTCGATGAAGTGATTGCGGCAATGCTTAAATTCTCAAATAATTTTATCGCCAACCAGCTTTTTTTGATGTTGGGTGCTGAAAAATTTGCAGCCCCTGCGGTATTAGATAAGTCCAGGCAGCGGCTCAAAGAGTTCGTTGAACACGAGTTTCAATGGCAGCAATTTGCGGTCTATGATGGGGCTGGATTGTCGAGAAATAACCGCTTGAGTGCCCATCAGCTGGCTCAAGTCGCCCAAAGATTTGCTCCTTATAGCGACTTAATGCCTACTCAAAATAAGGGAATTAGGGCTAAATCAGGCACTTTGAACGGTATTAGTTGCTATGTGGGTTATGTGCTTCGAGAGGGTGAATGGCTGACATTTGCTTTGCTGATAAATCAGCCGGTCGAATACCGATTTCGAGAACGGCTGGCTGAACAATTAATAACAATTGAATTTTGAGTTCCAGATTTGGCAGAGGTCTCGTAAGTATATGTATTTAATACACATATAAATTATAAGATTAGCTGATTGCTGAGTTAACTAATCACCCACCCAAAATAGCTGTAAAAGTCTTTAGTGTTAGATCGCCACTTGTAGTATTATCGCGCGTCCCACAGGGAGCGGGCATGCCCACCTTGATACCCCATTATTTAATACTTTTTTAAAGATTACTGTTATGACTGAATTATCCAAATACCGAAATATCGGAATTTTCGCACACGTTGATGCTGGTAAAACGACGACCACTGAACGTATCTTAAGTCTCACTGGAAAGATTCATAAAATTGGTGAGGTTCACGATGGTGAAGCGACTACCGACTTCATGGATCAAGAACGCGAGCGTGGTATTACCATTCAGTCAGCAGCGACAAGCTGTGAGTGGGATGGGCACCGTTTTAATATTATTGACACTCCGGGACACGTCGATTTCACTATTGAAGTGTACCGTTCGCTAAAAGTATTAGATGGCGGCGTGGGTGTTTTTTGTGGCTCAGGGGGCGTTGAGCCTCAGTCAGAAACAAACTGGCGTTATGCAAACGATTCTGAAGTTGCTCGGGTAATTTTTGTTAACAAACTAGATCGTTTGGGTGCAGATTTCTATCGTGTCGTAAAACAGGTTAGAAAAGTATTAGGCGCTAATGCGTTAGTGATGACATTGCCTATTGGGACAGAAGATGACTTTACGGGTGTGGTTGATTTATTGACTCGCAAAGCATGGGTGTGGGATGGATCAGGTGATCCATTGAACTACGAAATCCAGGATGTTCCGGCAGATATGGTTGACGATGTGGAAATTCACCGTCAAGAAATGATAGAGGCGGCGTTAGATCAAGATGACGAAGCAATGGGAAAATATCTGGATGGTGAAGAGCCTAGCGAGGAAACAATTAAAGCCTGTATCCGTAAAGGCACTATCGCTTTAGATTTCTTCCCAACTTATTGTGGTTCAGCATTTAAAAATAAAGGTGTTCAGTTAGTACTGAATGCTGTGGTTGATTATTTGCCAAGCCCAACAGAAGTCCCTCCTCAACCAATAGTTGATCTGGAAGGTAACGAAACAGGTGAAGTGGCAGTCGTCGATGTTGACGGTCCATTACGTGCGTTAGCATTTAAGATTATGGATGACCGTTATGGCGCGTTAACCTTTATTCGCATTTACTCAGGTAAAATTGAAAAAGGCACTAATGTATTAAACACCTTTACGGGTAAAACAGAACGTATTGGTCGAATTGTAGAAATGCATGCAGAGTCGCGTGAAGAATTAGCTTCTGCTGCGGCAGGTGACATTGTTGCTGTGCTAGGTATGAAGAACGTTCAGACAGGCCACACGCTGTGTGACCCAACTAAGCCAGGGACACTAGAACCAATGGTCTTCCCTGATCCAGTCATCTCAATGGCCGTGTCACCAAAAGATAAAGCCGCTTCTGAGAAGATGGGCGTTGCGCTAGGCAAGATGATTGCAGAAGATCCTTCATTCTATGTTCAAACTGATGAAGAAAGTGGTGAGACCATTCTTAAAGGAATGGGCGAGCTTCACCTGGATATTAAGATTGATATTCTTAAGCGTACGCATAACGTAGAAGTCGTGGTTGGTAAGCCACAAGTTGCTTATCGTGAGACGATTACTCAGCGATTAGAAGATAGTTATACACACAAGAAACAATCAGGTGGTGCGGGTCAATTTGGTAAAATTGATTTCGTGATGGAGCCTGGTGAAGTTGGTGAAGGTTGGCAGTTCGAATCAAAAGTTACCGGTGGAAATGTACCGCGTGAGTTTTGGCCGGCTGTAGAGAAAGGCTTTAGAATGATGATGGGCGAAGGTGTGTTAGCTGGATATCCATGTGTTGATGTTAAAGTCACGTTAGTTGATGGTGCGTTTCACCCGGTGGATTCATCTGCAATTGCATTTGAGTTGGCTGCTAAAGGTGGTTTCCGTCAATCTATGCCAAAGGCGGGTCCGCAAATAATGGAGCCGATCATGAAAGTAGATGTGTTTACTCCTGAAGATCATGTCGGTGACGTGATTGGTGATTTAAACCGCCGTCGTGGCATGATCAAAACACAAGAGCCTGGTGTGACGGGCACGCGGGTTAAATGCGATGTCCCATTGGCTGAAATGTTTGGTTATATTGGTGACTTGAGAACCATGACATCCGGGCGTGGTCAATTCTCAATGGAGTTTTCTCACTATAGCCCTTGTCCAAATAATGTGGCCGAGCAGGTAATTAAAGAAGCCAAAGAGCGTAAAGAGAAAAAGTAGTCTTTTTACGGAATCTTTGAAAAAAAAGCCCCGATCAGATTGTCTGATAGGGGCTTTTTTTATGGTATTAAGTTTTGTTGCGTGAGGGGAAATTCTTAACTTCCTCTTCTTGTCTGCAACGAAACATTGAAGACATTGATCTCTCGCACTTCCTTCTAAATTCATGCTGACTCAATATTACTTCTAGGTGTGTGAGTTTACTGCAGGCGTCGAAAAGTTTTATTTTTACACTTTTTGTATTGACGGGTATTATTCTTTGGCGAATATATTGAGGCATTGATAGCATTATCGCCGTGCCATTGATTGGGAGCGTTATTTTCATCAGGCTTGTCAACTAGGCTTGGTATTTGATTTAATCGCCTAAGTGTAATGATGGTGTCATCTCCTGCATGTCTGAGATATTCTAAGGCAGAGTTTTTTAGTATGTATTTTTTGTTTTCTATCCAAAATGACTTTTGGGTGAGGGCAATATTAGGTTTAATAACGCGATGGATAAACTTTGATGGCTTAGTCGATCCTTTGCCTTCGCGCATATGGAGGTCGTGCATGGTTTTTTCCACGAACAATTTGTAAGCTTCACCCATCATATTGACAGGATCGTGAGGATTATGATCTTTCATACTGTCCTCCAGAATGAAATATAATTTGCCAGAGTTATTATTAATACCGTAAATGAGCGTAGAAGCAAATCAATAATTATTCTGTCAGGAATAAGTAGTTCATTAGAGAGCAGATTAATGCCGAGGTTTCTTGTAAAATGACTAGTAACTCTCAGCGGGTTTGAGAGTAATGCTTTAGTGTCAAGTACAGACATCAGTGTAATGTCGCAAATAAAAATAATAAATTATTGATTTCATATGCATTGTCACTAGTTGTTTGGCAATGTGCAGAAGGAAGGAGAGAAATACCATGAATGGTTCATACCGTTATGGTTTGAGGTTGCGTTTTTATGGCTTGTTTTCACAGTTACCTTGGTCGCTGTTAGTCACATCTATTGCGTTAGCACCTGTTGCTTACTTTGCTGAGCCTGCAACACAGACAATTCTTATTAAAGTTGTAATTTATTGGTCGCTAACAATCAGTATTTTGATGCTACTAAAAGATTTATATGTGCAGCGTTCTCTATATGAGTTTTCAGTTCAGGGGCGAGGCATTTGTGTGTATAAACAATCAATGCTTTTGGCTGAGTATAATTGGGAGCAGTTAAAAGCGATTCGTGGTTTTGAAAAGAAAGATAAAATAGCGCGCCAGTCATTGGAAAGTGGCGGTGTGTTGCTTAAATTCGAAGATGGTTTTGAGTTGGTAGTGTTTGAACGTGTGTCTAATTATGAAAGATTCAATTTGATATTAAATAAAGTGTTTAAATGTCACGAAGATGTTTAATAATATCATTTGATTCATATAGCCACTCGACGCCTTGCTGAGTTTCAATGCGTAAGCAAGGGACTTGAAACTTTCCGCCTTGGGTGATTAAGGTATCCATAGCTTCAGCATTCTTTTTGACATCGATCCGTTTGATGTTTAGTCCCAGTCTCTTTATTTCCCGGCGAACTTTTACGCAGAACGGGCAAGCAAGCATTTCGTAGATGATTAGTCCGTTGGTTTTTTGATCAATTAGGGCTTGTTCTTGGATGCTACGATTGGGCGAGTTAGGCGATGTGATTTTATCCACGCCAAGAATGACTGCTCCAATAACTTTTCTGGCAATTCGAATGGGCATGAGTTTATTTGCTTATATATCTAGTGATGATTAATTTATGTGGAATAATACACCTTAGGATTTAACAAGAATATAAATCAACTAGGATATTGAAGAGAGGCGTCCATGACAAAAAAGAATCGTCAGGTAATTACTGCAGCATCAGTGGCGGTTATTCCTTTGTTCTTTGGCTCTAAGTATTTTAAATCTCTGGGAGCATCATCCGATCAGCAGGGCTCATCGACGATAGAGGCCTTGTATGAAAATCGACAGTCTGGGGTGATGGTTGAATTTGATGGTCTTATTGTAAAAAAAACTATCTGATGATAACGAAGGCAGTCGCCATCAGCGATTTATCGTTGAGCTCAATAACAGTTATACCGTGTTGATTGCACATAATATTGATGTTGCGCCTCGTGTGCCCATCGAAACAAATCAACCCATTACCATCTATGGTCAATATGAATGGAATGATCGCGGAGGCGTTGTTCACTGGACACATGCCGATTCACATGGCTCCCATGAAGGTGGGTGGATTAATTTCCAAGGCAAAAAGTATCAATAAAATTATTTTTTTAGAAATCAACAATTAAAAATTAAATGTACCTATTAAGATGTCAAGAGCTGTCACTTGAGTTTGGTGATTCGCCAATATTGAAAGAAGCTAATTTTGTGGTTGATCCAAAAGAGCGCGTGTGCTTAATTGGTCGCAATGGCGCAGGTAAATCTTCCTTACTTAAATTAATCACGGGTGAATACGAAGCAGATCATGGGGAAATCCAACAGCGACGTCATTTGCGTATTAGTCAGCTAGAGCAAACATTATTATCCACTTCCGAGGAAACAGTGCGAGATGTTGTTAAGCAAGGTATGGCAGAACAACAACATTTACTAGATGAATATCATCGTTTATCCAGTTCGACCTTGAATAAGGTGGAGATGAAGCAGCTAGAAGAATTGCAGCATCAAATTGATTCCAGTGGTATTTGGAGTATAGATCAGCAAGTTGACAAAATTATTTCTCAGCTTAATTTGCCCGGTTCACGAAAGCTTAATGAGCTTTCTGGCGGTTGGCGTCGTCGTGTGGCTTTGGGCAAGGCATTAGTCTCTGAGCCTGAGTTGTTACTGCTTGATGTTCCAACCATTCTATTGTGCTGATATCAAGATGATTGGTTGGCTCATCAAG
>CAWUWP010000110.1:0-5906 GCA_963926275.1 uncultured Gammaproteobacteria bacterium
CCCATGTTGCCGGCACCGATAATTAAAATAGAATGATAGTCAGAACTGTTCATAATTGTATTGTTTCATGAGTCGTGGCGTGGGCCAAATATTGCAGTACCAATTCGCACCATGGTTGAGCCACAAGCGATAGCTGCTTCAAAATCATTACTCATCCCCATTGACAGTGTGTCTACCTCACAACCCTGTTGGTTGAGTTCGGAAAGTAACGTTGCCATCTTTTGAAATGAAGCGGATTGTTGGTCAAATTCAGTACTAGCACTAGGAATAGCCATTAAACCACGTAATTTAAGATGGGGCAGTTGTTGGATTGTTTCAGCAAGAGGTAAAAGTGCTGCTGGCGTAACTCCTGATTTGCTGTCTTCGTTATCAATGTTGATTTGTAAGCAAATATTTAGAGCAGGCAATGCCGATGGACGCTGATTGTTGAGTCGCACCGCAACGGATTCTCTATCAATACTATGTACCCAGCTAAAATTTTCAGCGATCAGCTTGGTTTTGTTTTTTTGAATAGGTCCAATAAAGTGCCAGATTAGCTCAATATCGGTAATTTCACCTATTTTATCCACAGACTCCTGGACATAGTTTTCACCAAAGTGAATCTGGCCTTGCGCTGCTACACTGCGTATTTCTTCTACGCTACGTGTTTTGCTCACCGCAATTAAACATACTTGCTCGCGAATACGGCGATAACGCTGACAGGCTTGGGTAATTTTATCGCGGACTACGATAAGGTTGTGGGCTGGATTTTGTTTCGTCATATTCTCGGCGTAAGAAATAAGAGGGTTCTGTCAAAATTTACAAATGGTGCATGAGTGCGTACTGCAGCGACTCTGTTTATCGTTACAATGTGTTTGCTTGTCGCATATTACTGCTTAATTGCGCGAATCGTACGAGTGACGTTATATAATAGGCGTCTATGGATTGAATTCGTCCTACACTTAGGTGTGTGATTGTTTCTAAAATTAAAAACTACATCGGATTGTATAGCGTAAATTGAAAGGAGTCTAAGTGGATATATCACAGCTGTTGGCTTTCACTGTTAAGAATGGAGCCTCAGACCTACATCTTTCCGCTGGTGTTCCGCCGATGATTCGAGTCGACGGAGATGTGCGAAGAATTAATGTTCCATTAATGGAGCACAAAGAAGTTCATTCTATGGTTTATGACATCATGAATGACAAACAGCGTAAAGATTATGAAGAATTTCTAGAGACCGATTTCTCGTTTGAAATTCCAGGCTTGGCACGTTTTCGTGTTAATGCTTTTAATCAAAGTCGTGGTGCGGGAGCGGTGTTTAGAACGATCCCTACCAGAATTCTCACGCTTGAAGAATTAGACTGTCCGCAAATCTTTGCTGATATCTCAAGTTATCCACGTGGATTAGTGTTGGTGACTGGCCCTACGGGTTCGGGTAAGTCAACTACTTTAGCTGCAATGGTTAATCATAAAAATGTAAAATGAGTATGAGCATATTCTCACCATTGAAGACCCGATTGAATTTGTTCATAAGCATCGTAATTGTATTGTGACTCAGCGAGAGGTTCGCGTTGATACTGAAACATTTGAAATCGCATTAAAAAACACCTTACGACAAGCGCCTGATGTTATTTTGATTGGCGAGATTCGTGACCGTGAAACCATGGAACATGCCGTTGCATTTGCAGAAACAGGCCACCTTTGTTTGGCTATCTTGCACGCTAACAGTACTAACCAAGCACTAGATAGAATCATTAACTTTTTTCCTGAAGAAAGACGTTCGCAGCTGTTGATGGATCTTTCTCTCAACCTTAAAGCAATTGTGTCGCAACGTTTGCTGCCCATTAAAGACTCTGATGGTCGTGTACCAGCAATTGAGATACTCATTAATTCTCCATTGATGGCAGATCTGATCTTTAAAGGTGATGTGCCTAAAATGAAGTCACTTGTGGCTAAGTCTAGAGAGCTTGGAATGCAGACATTCGATCAGAATTTATTTGATTTGATCGAAGCAGACTTGATTACCGTAGAAGATGGGCTGCGTAATGCAGATTCAGTCAATGACTTGCGCTTGCGTTTGAAGCTGGAAGGTAAGCGATCGAAAGCAACAGATTTGCTTGATGGATTAGAATCATTCACAGTTGAAGAAGATGCCGCAGAATCTGGCCTGATAGGCTAATTAAATAACAATAGCGTTGTAAAGATAATGACAGTAAGCCCATATCTAAAACTCATGGCTGAAAAAGCCGCATCTGATTTATTTTTCACCACAGGTGCATGTGTATGTATGAAGCTAAATGGTGTGACTGAGAAGATATCTAAAACACCATTGCAGCCAGGTACCGCTAATTAGGCTTGCCTGAAGTTTTACGCAGCATTGTAATGAAGCAGAATGGTTTGGTGCTGGTTGTGGGATCCACGGGATCAGGTAAATCTAACACACTAGCATCAATGATAGAGCATCGTAATCATGTGAAAAGTGGTCATATCCTCACGATTGAAGATCCTATTGAATATATTTTCACGCATAAGAAATCGATTATTGGCCAGCGAGAAGTTGGTTTAGATACGTTGTCATATGATAATGCCTTGCGCGAAGCAATGCGCGAAGCACCTGATGTGATTATGATTGGTGAGGTGCGAGATCGTTTGACAATGGAAGCAGCAATGTCATATGCCGATACTGGACATTTGTGTTTAACCACATTGCATGCAGTGAATGCTAACCAAGCATTAGATCGAATCATTAATTTATTCCCAACCGATGCTAGAAATAAAATTCTGATGGATTTGTCATTGAATCTAGCAGGTATTATTTCCCAGCGCCTTATTCCAGCCACTGATGGTGGGCGAATCCCAGCGGTAGAAATACTGCTCAACACACCTTACATTTCAGATTTGATTCGTAAAGGTGAGTTTGGTGATATTAAAGAAATTATGGAGAAAGGAGCGGCGGTTGGCATGCAATCTTTCGATCAATGCTTGCATGAATTGTACAAGTCAGAACGGATAACGATGGATGATGCACTCATTTTGCTGATTCGCGCAGTAATTTAGAATGGCAGATCAACTTTGGTGGTGGTGTTAAAAGTGTTGGGGAACATGATGATCAAGAAGATTTAATGTTGAGTGTAGATGATTTTGGTAGTGATAATGAAGGCTCTAACCCAATCGCTCCTTCAGCGCCTCTGCCTGATTTGAGTGGATTAGAGGAGGATAGTCAAGGTCAAGAAGAATTGAAGTCTTTTTCAGATGTGAGCTTAGATCATGATCTGAATGAGGATGCCATCGAAAATGATGATGAAGATGACTTTTTTGATTCGGTGAAATCTATGTTCAGTGATGATCAGCCATCCAAATAATCATTAAGAAAAACAGCGTTAGCATCAAAAATAGGTCCATCAACGCATACGCGTTTCATCTGACGTTGGCCAGCGTCATTAATAGTCTCGACAGTGCATCCCGCACAACCTCCGACAGCACAAGCCATATACTCTTCTAAAGACAGTTGACAAGGAAGTGAGAACTGTTGGCTAAGCTTAGCAACGGCTTTAAGCATAACCGTTGGACCACATGCAAAAATCTCAATATCTGAGCGTTCATGATCGCTTAAATTTTGTAACCAAATGTTTGCAAGCTCATGGATATAACCATCATAGCAACCAGCATAACTTTGTTTGCTCGTTAATCGCGATGGGATATTTAAGTCTTCCAGTAAAGCCATCGACGCAATTGTATCGTTAGGCATTGAGTCAATTAATATTTTTGACGGTTGTACTTTAAATGGGAAAGGAATCTCCGAACCCATAATAACCATTGGGGTGATATTATTATTCTTTTTCAGTTGCTCGGCAAAGAATAATATGGGTGGAATGCCCACGCCGCCACCGAGTAATAAAGGTTTCTTCGTGTGACTTGATGGAGTGAACGCATTACCAATGGGCCCCAGGCAGTGAAGTACATCATTGGGTTTTATTTGGGCTAGTTTGTCAGTGCCTGAACCAACAACCTTGTATAGGATTTCTATCCAGCCTTCATTTTTTGAACTGCGCAAGACTGAAAAAGGTCGTTTCAAACTATATTTTTCATGGCTGCAACTTAAGTGAATAAAGTTACCTGGCTGAACGGTCTTAGCACATTCAGGTGTATGTAAACGGAGTAAGTACTGTGATGCCGGTAACGCATCATGGATTAGCACGCGCGCATCTTCGGCGAATATTGAAGCGTTGGTCATGATTTGATTTCGTAAACAAGTTTGCCATTAACAAAGGTATGAGTAACTTTACCTTTCAATGTTTTATTTAGAAAAGGCGTATTTTTGCCACGACTATGCATGGTTTCTGCTGTTAATTGCCATTCAATAGTGGGGTCGCAAATACACAGATCGGCAGGTCGTCCAGGAGATAAGTTACCCGCTTTGATATTGATTAAGTGAGCAGGTTTATAAGTGAGCAGTGAAATAATATCAGTTAACTCAGCAACCTTATCTTTAACTAATTGTAGTGCCAGCGGTAACAATGTTTCTAACGTTGAAATGCCAGGTTCAGTTGATGCGAATGGTGCTAGCTTTGCATCACGTTCGTGAGGTTGATGGTCTGAACATAGACTGACAATGATTTCGCTATTTAATTTATGTCTTAAACCAGCGACATCTGTACGACTTCTTAATGGGGGTAGCATATGGTAATTGCCATCAAAGTCAGTGATATCCATATCGCTTAAAAATAAATGATGAGCGCTTATATCGGCGCTGATGGGTGCGCCGTCAAATTTGGCGCGATCCAACATTTGCATAGCGCGTTGCGTGGATAAACGACAGAAATGTACGCGCACCCCGGTTTGTTCAATTAAAGCTAAACATGAACCGACGGCGGCGGTTTCAGCAGCGGTGGGTATGCCCGCCAGTCCCATGCGAGTGGCTGACACGCCTTCATGTATGCAACCATCTGCAGCTAGGTGGTGATCCATCGGGTGAAAGAATAATGTGAGGTCTTGACTGGATGCGTACTCCATCGCACGTCTTAAGACTAAATTATTTGCCATTGGGTGAAGTCCATTGCTAACACCAACTACACCAGCTTCTTTTAGGGCTGCCATCTCGCTCAGCATTGACCCTTTCAATTGTGAAGTTAGTGCACCAATCACATAAACATGACAGTGGCCGGTAGCCTTAGTACGTTGTTGGATTAACTCGACTTCAGCCGGTGAGTTAATGGCCGGTTCAGTATCAGGCAAGCAAACGACAGAAGTAATGCCGCCGCTAACCGCTGCATAAGTTTCACTAGCAATAGTGGCTTTGTTTTCTTGTCCGGGCTCTCTTAAGCGTGTGGCGATGTCGACCAAGCCTGGAAATACATAACAGCCTTTTGCATCAATAGTGCTATCTGCTTTCCAGTCGGCAGGCTTCTTGCCCAGCGCGGCAATAGTCTTGTTATGAATATATAAGTTGGTGACTTTATTGATATTGTTTTCAGGGTCAACAATATGTGCGTTATTGATTTCTATATTCATGGCTGATGACCTGCCAGCATTGACATGATTGCCATACGCACCGCGATACTATAAGAAACCTGATCCAAAATTACTGATTGAGAACCATCCGCGACTTCTGAACTGATTTCGACGCCACGATTGATTGGCCCAGGATGCATGACAATTGCATCTTTGGCCGCTAATGCAACGCGCTCTTTGGTTAAACCAAATAAATTGAAGTATTCATGTTCGCTGGGTAATAACGCGCCCTGCATACGTTCTTTTTGCAGACGTAGCATTACAATGACATCGACATCTTGCAAGCCGGCTTCAATTTTATGGAATACTTTCACGCCTAAGCTTTCTATACGGGCGGGCAGCAAAGTGCGCGGAGCAATGACACGTATTTCTTTAGCACCGAGTGTTCTTAGTGCGTGTATTTGTGAGCGAGCCAC
>CAWUWP010000111.1:0-3869 GCA_963926275.1 uncultured Gammaproteobacteria bacterium
ATCGACGAGGCAGTAAAGATAGCCAGTTAAGGTGACCATTCAAAAAGAGAAAATAGCTTTATTACTTATCGGTGCATCCGCAATTACAGTATTAGCCGCACTGCTAAGCCGAGCACCGGTTCCACAAGATCTTACCTACCATGATTTTTCAGACGTAGTCAGTCTGTTTAATATTCCTAATATATTAAATATGTTATCTAACCTACCTTTTTTAATCATTGGGCTATTAGGCTTATATAAGCTAATCAACACCCACTCTCTTACTATTGTTAGTGAGAACAAGCTTTCTTACTTTGCTTTTTTTTGGAACTACCCTAGTTGCTTTTGGCTCCGGTTATTATCATTTTTGGCCAGACAACCAAACATTGGTATGGGATAGACTCCCTATGACTATAGCTTTTATGGGTTTATTCTCGATAGTCATTAGTAAATTTATTTCTATCCAGCTAGGAAAGATATTATTATTCCCACTAATTACAATAGGTTTGTTTTCAGTTTTTTATTGGCATGCTACTGAATCAAATGGTTTGGGTGATTTGAGATTCTATGCCCTTGTTCAGTTTTTCCCGATGCTAGCTATCCCTATCATAATGATCACATTCAAGTCTACTTTCAATAAAATCAGTGGTTATTGGTGGTTACTGTTAGCCTACCTAGCCGCTAAATTATTTGAGCATTATGATGTTGCCATACATGACATGCTGCCAGTGTTTAGCGGGCATTCCATAAAACATATTGCCGCCGCCATGGGGATCTATATTTTGTTACGCAGTTACGACAATAGAATTGAAGACACCAAAAAATAGAGCATTAACACTGAACATCCTTGTTCATCAACTCCCATATTGTTTTTAACTAGAAGACATCTAGCACGAGTACAAAAACTGCTGTCATTGCGGCCATCAATAATATCGCTTCCAAGTAAACTGTTTCTGTTATATCTCGAGTCTGTGCGGTTTCGTTATTCATACTATCACCTGATTTAAGTAAATCTTAGTGGCATCAATTTAGCGCATAGTGAGATATTAATATAATAGAATGTTTTTGTTTCTGTGATCGATTATATGAATGATTGACGTGATTTGGTTTTGACGCGAACCTTAATTTCTTAAGTTTGATTTACTATTGCTGAATTCCTGTCTGCATTAGGAATTGCTCCTGTATATCTAATATTCCTGCCACACCTGGCGGTCACGCGGTAATGAGGTAAATTATAAAGAGCTGCATAGGAGTGAAACTTTTGCAGCAGAGCTGCTATTTTTGTATCTGGGGTAATTTCATAATGACTCGCGCCTATTATCAAAGCACCTCAGTCATAATTAATTCTTGTTTCAAACGCTTGCGACAAAGTATTTAAATCTAAATATTCTAGCTCACCACCAATCGGTACACCCTGAGCAAGCCTTGTGGTTCTTAAGCCATTTTTTTTGACCATTTCTGCAATCACGTGGGCAGTCACCTCACCTTCCATGGTCGAACTGGTGGCTAAAATAATTTCTTCAAGACTGCCTGACTGTAAGCGCTCTTCTAATTTATCTAATCCTAGCTGGTCTGGGCCTATGCCATCTAAGGGAGACAACTTTCCCATCAGTACAAAGTAGATACCGTTGTATGTCGTGCCATTCTCGATCGCCATTAAATCTGTTGGCGTTTCAACGATGCACATTTGGGTCGATTTTCGATTAGGGCTATTACAAATTTGACAGATTTGTTCTTCTGTATAATTTCTGCATTGACTACAGTGTTTTATATTTTCGACAGCTTTACAGATAACCTGGCCAAGCTTAATTGATTTATCTTGCTCGACTTTTAATAGATGCAATGCCATGCGTTGCGCTGACTTTTGACCGACACCGGGCAAAAGTTTAAGCGAATCGATTAGCTCAGTGAGTAATGGGGAATGTTCCGCCATTGGCAATCTCCTTAGAAAGGAAGCTTCATGCCTGGTGGCAATGACATGCCTGATGTCAGGTCTGCATATTTATCTTTAGTGGTGGCTTCCAGACTATGAACCGCATCATTCATTGCGGCTGCAATCAAATCTTCCAACATATCTTTATCATCACCAATTAAGCTATCATCAATAGCGACACGCTTTATTTCGTGACTACCCATCATAGTGACTTTTACCATACCGCCACCAGACTGACCTTCTACTTCTATAAGTTTGATTTCATCTTTCGCTTTCTGCATGTCTTCTTGCATTTTTTGCGCTTGCTTCATCAAATTCCCTAACCCACCTTTCATTATTCGCCCTCTTGTTTTGGTTGTAGTGATCCTGGCACTATTTCAGCCTGCATATCTCGCTTTAATGCTTGAATAAATTCGTCTTGGTCTAAACTTGCTTCTGCTTTACTTAAGCGTTCCGCCTCACGATCCCTTATGTGTTGTGCAGGACTATCAATAGACTCCGCCATCACTTCAATAGACACCTGGGTAGCGTCACCAAACGTATCTTTTAATTTTTGCGTTAACTTAGCAACAGTTGTGCCCGCCATTAAACTTTCATGTTCACTGGCTAACAATAACTTCATATCATCGCCCTGATAACTTTGTAATGCACAATGCGTAGCAAGCACTCTGACCACACCAGCAAACTGCGTCTTTTCAATGATCTTCAGCCATTCTGTTGGATCGGCTGTTTTTGGACGGACTTTTTGCTCAGCCGCTTTAACTGGGGATTGTACGACAACCTGCTCTGTAACAACCACTTCAGCAATAGGCTCAGGAGTTGGCGTCTGCTGTTGGGGAGATTTAACGGCTGGCTTCGACTCTGCGCTTGGCTGTGCAGATTGCTCCTTATTTTCCAGTGCTTCAGTCATCATAGCAGAGGCTCTGCCTTTACCTGATGGTGATGTCGCCACTCTTTTAGCATGCGGGGCTTTATTATCAGTGCCCGGTCTAAACATAATCATGCGTAGCACCGCCATTTCAAAACCGGCGCGAGGCGAATGTGCTAAGTATAAATCTTTTCGACTATTGAGAACGATCTGGTAAAACAATTGAATATCTTCTGCGCCAATTTTTTCACCGACCATTTTTACAGTGCCGCCAAATAAAGCAATTTGTTCTTTATATTCAGGCACCGCTTGTGAAATAGCGGAAGCATGAAAGATAACAATCAGTTGATCGAGCAATTTGCTGAAATCTACATTTAAGGTCGTTAGCGAATGAATTAACTCGATGGCTTTTGCCGGATCAAATTCGCATATAGCATTGATCAAAGCATTAATTTGCTCGCTAGGGACAGTGCCTAGCATTTGGCTAACCGTATGCTCGGAGATATCACCACCAGAATAAGCAATCGCTTGATCTAACAAACTTAGTGCATCACGCATACTGCCATCAGCAGATTCAGCTATCTGGATTAGTGCCGGCATTTCTGATTTTATTTCTTCTGCACCAAGTACTTTTTCTAACTGTCCCGCAATTTTTTCAGTAGAAATATGACGTAAGGTAAATTGCAGGCAGCGCGACAACACAGTCACTGGAAGCTTCTGTGGATCGGTTGTTGCTAATAAAAATTTCACATGTTCTGGCGGCTCTTCTAGCGTTTTCAGTAATGCATTGAAACTATGCCCAGACAACATGTGCACCTCATCAATGAGGTATATTTTGAAGCGCCCTCGGGTGGGTGCGTATTGAACGTTTTCTAACAATTCCCGAGTATCTTCGACGCGCGTTCTAGACGCCGCATCGACTTCTATCAAATCAACAAATCTGCCTTCCGTGATCGACTGACACGTATCACAAGTACCACATGGCTCGGTAGTAATGCCCTGCTCACAGGTTAGTGCTTTCGCTAGCACTCTTGCCACGGTGGTCTTACCGACGCCTCGAGTCCCGGAGAACAAGTACGCATGGTGTAG
>CAWUWP010000112.1:0-4281 GCA_963926275.1 uncultured Gammaproteobacteria bacterium
TTTGCGATGACGTGTCTAACCAACAATCACAGTTATTCACTGACGGTGCCAACATAGTCTTACCTTCCAATGACAGCGAGCTGTTAAAACAGGCAACGTCACGTCTTGTACAAATTGAATTCTATATTCAAGATTTAAAAATCAAGGCAGACAACTATGAGGACCTAGATCAACGCTACAATAAAATACTTGATACATCACGTGATGCTATTTGCTACATACATGAAGGTTCGCATACATACGCTAATACTACATATCTAGAACTATGTGAAATTGATGGCACTGAAGATGCGAGCATACTATCGATACTCGAGTTAGTCGCGCCCGACGACCAAGCCTCACTAAAATCTATTCTTAAAAATATTAGCAAAAATAATAGCTCTGGAACTGCTAGTTTAAATTCCAAGTCAGGCGATGAATTTTTCCACACAGATATTGAGTACAACCCTGTTCTCGTTGAAGGTGAAACCTGCGTTTAATTTGTATTGCACATGCAAACAAGTGAATCAAAAGAACTTCAAGAACAGTTAAGCTATATTAGCGAGCGTGACCATGAAACTGGCTTCTTCCACAGAAAGTCGCTGACTGAAAAAATTCAGGAAGCCATTGAGTTTGCGCAGGCCGGCCAAGCACCTTCCACTTATATTCAAATTGATATTGCTAATATAGACACCATTAAGGACCATTTCGGCATTGCTGCAATAGACAAGCTAAGTGCACATATTGCTGAGGCACTAAAGAAAGTATGCAGTGAAGATATAACGCTAGGAAAAATCACTGACGAATCATTTGGCATACTCACCTCAGAGAATAATGAAGATGAGCTAGTTGCATTAGGAGAGACATTAAGAGAAGCAATCTACACAGACCCAGTCACCATCAAGGATCAGAAAATTTCACCTGAGCTATATATAGGAGCGACTGTTCTCGAACCAAGTATAGAGGATGTCTCAGATGCGTTGACAGCAGCAAAATCCGCATGTGATTATGCTTGGGAAAATGAAATACAAGCGCTTTATATTTTTGCTAGTGAATCTCGTAGTCTCACTGGTACATTGCTCGATCAAAAATGGACACAAGAACTACAAGATGCAATTCGTGAAAATCGACTGCTATTATTGTTTCAACCGATTATTAGCATTAATGGAAATTCCGAAGATCGTTATCAGGTATACACACAGCTGGTGAGTAAGGAAGGTGCGAAAATATCAGTCGCTGAATTACTACCAAGCATTGAAAGATCTGGCGTATCCGCGATGTTAGATCGTTGGGTAGTGTCGACTGCTTTAAAGAAATTAGTTGAACATACAGATAAAAGCCCCAATTCTTTTTTCTTCATAAAATTAACCACTGGAGCATTGAACGATCAGCAATTCACACTCTGGCTAGAAAAACAGCTTAAGATTCATAATATCAATCCGTTGAGGCTGGTGTTTGATATGCGTGAAGAAAGCATTGTCAGCCATTTAAAAGACGCACGAGAATTTTCTGCTCGGCTAAAACAGTTAGGATGTCAAATTGCCATTGATGCATTTGGAATTAGCCAAGAACCAGAAAAGATTCTGTCAATGATTCCTGCCAGCTACCTGAAGTTAAGCTTCCAGTTAATGGCTAGCCTAAAGAATAGTGATAAAGAACGTATAGAAGAAATTAAGCATATTTGCGAGCAAGCAAAAGAGAAGAATGCTATGACAATTGCACCATTCGTTGAATCTGCCGAAGCATTATCTCAAATCTGGTCTATCAATATTGATTTTGTCAGCGGTGACTTTTTCAGCGAACCCAATGAGAGTTTAGGCTACGACTTCTCTAGCGCTGCTTAAGTATTAGCTATTTTCTAATGCAGCAATTCGTTGCTTTAGCGGCGGATGCGACATTAGAAGCTTCTGCAAACCACCCTTAACACCCCCTGATATTCCAAACGCTGCTAATTCACCAGGTAAATTTGCAGGCTCATGAGCAGATTGAAGTCTTCGTAATGCAGCAATCATATTTTGCTTACCCGCTAATTCCGCACCACCAATGTCAGCACGATATTCTCTTCGGCGCGAAAACCATTTAGCAATAATCGCTGCCAAAATACCCAACATCACTTCCGCAACAATACTGCCTATCCAATAACCTGGGCCGATACCGCGTTCTATTTTAAATACTACGCGATCTATCAACATTCCAATAATGCGCGAAAAAAAAATAACAAAGGTATTCAATACGCCTTGCAATAAACCCATCGTCACCATGTCACCATTTGCGACATGGCTCACTTCATGACCAAGCACAGCTTCCACTTCGTTTTGAGACATTGATTGCAGTAGACCAGTGCTAACCGCCACTAAGGCATCATTTTTATTCATGCCGGTGGCGAATGCGTTTGGCTGAGGTGAGTCAAATATGCCGACTTCTGGCATGCCTATCCCTGCTTGCTCAGCTTGCCTATGCACTGTTTCTATTAGCCAGCGCTCATTGTCGTTCTGTGGGTTTTCAATTACTTTCACCCCCATACTTCTTTTAGCCATCCATTTGGATATCGCCAAAGAAATAAATGAGCCGCCAAACCCTATGACTAACGCCATAATCAATAAGCCGTTAATTTGACCAGCCATTCCCTGCTGAGCTAACCATGCATCAATTCCAAACACACGAGAGGAGATACTTAAGACGCCTAATACTCCGAAGTTTGCTGCTAAAAATAAGCCTAACCGTGAAAACATGATGACCTCTTATTCAGTAACTAATTAAAATTTCAATATTAACAAATGTAGAGATAGTGATAATTTATGACAATTTAATTTTTAATAGTTCATTCAATCAGTCAGAGGAGAAATCCACCATCATGCGATCAACCACACGATAACCTCTAGGCAGCTTGAGCCCTCGTCTACCGCGCTCGGCCGCATACCCGTCAACTTCCTTGCCCTTCATGGTTTTATGCTTTTTACCGCAATACAAGGTAAGTGCTTCACCCGCTTGCACAAGACAAACATGATCAACCTTTTCCTCGCCTGCTTTAAGCTTAGTACTAGGTATATTGATGAATTTAATGCCTTTACCTTTAGACATTAACGGAAATTCAGACAGCTCTGTGACTAACATATAGCCTTCTGAACCCACCGCAACAATCCAGTCTTCTTTATGCGAACGCACCAATACAGGAGGCAATACTTTTGCACTATCCGGTACATTCAAAATACGTTTACCCGCTTTATTTCGTGAATGCAGGTCTCCTAACTTACACACAAACCCATACCCGAAGTCTGTTGCCAGAAAATATAAGTTATTCGGATTGCCAATCATGACACCCACAAAACTTGCACCATCAGCAGGATTGAAACGTGCCGTCAAAGATTCACCTTGCCCGCGCGCCGAAGGCAAACTATGAGCAGGTAGCGTGTAAGCCTTACCTTGAGAATCTAAAAATACGGCCATTTGATTACTCTTACCAAATGCATGCGCTTGATATTGATCGCCGGTTTTGTAATTCATTTCAACCGGATCAACTTCGTGACCTTTAGCCGCTCTTACCCACCCTCTTTGCGACAAAATAACTGTCGTCAACTCTGCTGGCATCAATTGTGTTTCATCTAATTGCTGAGCTGTTGTTCGACTAACAATAGCGGAACGTCTTTCGTCACCATAAGTTTCAGCATCTTCTAATAACTCAGTGCGGATAAGTTTTTTAAGACGAGTATTTGAGCCTAATATTTTCTCTAGCGACTGTCTTTCCTCATTTAATCCTTTTGATTCTACTTTTATTTTGAACTCTTCAAGCTTAGCAAGACGTCTTAACTTGATTTCTAAAATCGATTCCGCCTGTATCTCACTAAGCTTGTAGCGCTCAATCATCACCGGCTTAGGTTCATCTTGCTCACGTATAATCGCAATAATCTCATCAATATTGAGATAGGCAATCAACAAACCCTCTAAAATATGCAATCGTTCATTCACGCGATCCAAGCGCCATTGTAAGCGGCGTGTAACGGTAGTCGTTCTAAACTCCAACCATTCTTTCAATAAGGTACGCAAATCTTTAACATGTGGGCGACCATTAATACCGATGACATTCATATTCACTCGATAGGTGCGCTCCAAGTCAGTGGTCGCAAACAAATGCAACATCAATGCTTCCACATCGATACGATTACTTCTTGGAACAACCACTAATCGTACTGGATTCTCATGATCAGACTCATCACGCAAGTCATCTACCATCGGTAATTTCTTGGCATTCATTTGATGCGCAATTTGCTCTAGCACGCGTGCACCGGAGACCTGATAAGGCAG
>CAWUWP010000113.1:0-8860 GCA_963926275.1 uncultured Gammaproteobacteria bacterium
GAAAATTTGCAGAAGTACGTGAAAGCATCAATGAAACTCTCATCAACTTAGAAGGAATGGTTCAACAGATACAGTCTGCTTCTAGCATGGAAGAAATGACAAGCACAGTTAAAAATAACGCTGACAATGCAAAAGAATCCAGCGAGCTTTCAAGCACCAGTGCAGAACAAGCAAAACACGGTGGTACAGTTGTGAAAAGTGCCATTGAAGCAATGCATGAAATCAACTCTTCTAGCAATAAAATCGCGAGCATTACCAATGTGATTGATGAAATTGCATTCCAAACTAATTTACTTGCTTTGAATGCCTCAGTTGAAGCAGCCAGAGCAGGACAGCAAGGCAGAGGATTTGCTGTGGTTGCAACTGAAGTGCGTAACTTAGCTCAACGTAGCGCGACTGCTGCTAAGGAAATTAAAAGTCTCATAGAAGATAGTGTTGTCAAAATAAAAACCGGCAATCAGCTAGTTGATGAATCAGGTAAAGTATTAGAACAAGTCGTTAGCTCAGTTTCACAAGTTAATCACCTAATGTCTGAAATTGCTTCGGATAACCAAGAACAATATCTTGGCATTGAGCAAGTCAATTCAGCCATTAATCAAATGGATGAAATGACTCAGAAAAACACTCGCTTAGTACAAGACACGACAAAAGTAAGTGCAGAGCTTTCCGATTAAGCAAACAAAATGAATTCGCTAATGAACTTCTTCACAACCGAGGATTCAGGCGCTAACAATAAATCAGTTAGTGATGCAATAGTATTCGGCGATCAGCGCCAGGCCAGCTAAATTTAGCCCCAAGAATTGCTGCCATTTATTTTGACGAGAAATACACATCTCCAAAACTGGCGGCAGCCTGAAGTCCCGAGTTATCTGTATCAACCATAATAGCAACACCATCAATGGAATTTACCTCGATACCGAAATGCTTTTCAAAATCGAGTTTGACATTAACTCTCTCAGACACCCACTGTTGATTGGCGTCTAAACTTGTTCTCAAAGAAATCATCATTGCCTTATCAGTGAAGGCATTTGGCCATGATTTCCGGGGAGACTGTTGACTTGACCAGACATAATTTAATGCCTTGGTTTTCCACGGTGCAAACCCTCGCTTAACAATCACATAGACACGAGCGGAATAATCATCGCCCGCTTTTGTTTGCTCATTCATTTCTGGCAGTGGATTATCTACCCTCCATTCCCAGTTCAGATAAGGTGTCGTATTTAAATCCACCTTTACTTTTTTATATAATGCTGACGCAGAATTATCAGCACTTGCATACAAATATGCTAATTCCGATTGGCTATTAATTTCATATGATGTTTTACCACTAAATGATTTTTGATCCCATTCGGATAGATCCATGTTTGAGAATTCGCCAACACTGACATGATTCTGCTGCGAAAAGAGAGGCAACGAAATAAATGCGAGCATAATTAATGTGCCCACACCCATTTTTCCGCTCAAAATTTTGTGAAATTTGTCATTCATAAATATAAGACAGCTATTTAACCAGTAATCGTTCAACCGACCAACAATATACTTTCATTTACATGCCTCATATTAGTAATATAGTGACATATAAACAATATATGCCTACATCTAATGAATAAAGCACAAATCAAAAAAGGGCTGCTTAGCATTGCTCAGCATGACGCTGAGCTTAAGCATGCTTTGAGTATCTATGGCTATCCTCAACCCAGAGTACAAGCCGCAGGATTTGAAACGTTTGTAGTCACTATTGTCAATCAGCAACTTTCTAGCCAAGCGGCTAGCGCTATCATGCAACGTGTTAGAGACTTATTGACTGATGTCACTCCAGCTAATGTTCTTGCACGACGAAAAATTACATTGAGGAAGGCAGGCCTCTCAGAACGAAAGGTTGAATATATCCAAGGACTTGCTAAAGCTATAAAACATGGGCAATTTGATCCAGACAACCTTATTTCGCTAGATAATACTAGCGCCATTGATAGCATCACTAACTTACATGGATTTGGAGAATGGAGTGCAGAAATCTACTTAATGTTTTCGCTTGGGAGAAAAGATATTTTTCCAGCCAATGACCTAGCATTGCAAGTAGCACTAAAAAATTTAAAAAATCTGGACAAGAGACCGACACCGAAGTTGGCACGGTCTCTTGTCGAACACTGGGCACCCTGGCGCAGTGCTGGCAGCTTATTTTTATGGCACTTCTACAATGTCGAAAAGAACCAATAGTTACTCAGCATACTCACGATCAACTAAAATAGTTTTACCGCCTTTTAATATATTGTTTTCTAGCATCTCTTCAGTGCTAGTAAGGTTCCTCAAAAACACAACACTTCTAGAAGTGTTGTTGATGAACTTATTATTCTTTACAACAATACTTTTTGTCTCATTTCTCCCACCTTCACAAGCAATACATATTGCAGTAGTCTTATTATCGCTCAATGGTCCTTTCTGAATAATATTATTCTCAATTAACACAGATCCACCATTAGAAATATCAATAGCATAGCTAGCATTACCATCCATACCATCAGAGATTTCATTTCCAATCACTTCCGTATAACTTGCTCTCGACTTAATATGATGACCTGTTTTTTGCTTAATAAATAGAGAGTCAATCACTCGCAATATTTTAGCCCCGTCATCATAAATACCATGACCCCATCGCGGAAGTTCTTTGCCATTTAGCTCAAATACCGAGCGGCGAATAATAACTTCTGAGTCTGGACTAGGAGAAGCAAAAAATCCGAATTCATTATTCAGAAAATATGAATCATTTATTGTAATATTTATTCCATCAAACCGGATACCAGCGCCATTTCTATCTGGCACCCGAGCATGAACAAATTCAATCCCTTCAACCAGCACATCATTTCCAACTATGACAAAAATAGCCTTTCCTTCACAGGCAACATCTTTAAAACGAACTTTTTCTTTCTATTTAGGCCACCCTTTCGGTCGTACTGTAATATTGTTGGCTTCAAACACAGCACAGTCACGATACACACCCGGGACTATTTCAACCGTGTCGCCATCTTCAACAACATGTTGAACTTCATCGATTGATTTATACTTTTCATTAACGCCGACATAAAGCGTATCGGCACTCACAATCGTAGTACTTACTAGGGCTATGAATGCTGATATATTTAATATTGATTGATTCATTTTTAAGGGAACACTCCTCCATTAGATTTAATATACTTGACCAGCTACGCAGCAAATAATTCGCGCGCTTAATGATATAATGCAAGCTTGTTCATATGCATAGCTGCTTTATACGCATATCTCACCCAAGCTAACAACTAACTAAACTAAATTCGCATGAAAATTAATGATTTATTGAATACCTTACGACCTAAACAGGTAGACCACGCTACCAGGGTACGCATGGGCTGCTCAGGCGACGGTGGTTATGTCATTATGGATCATAAGAACTTATCCCAGACAGTGCTGTATTCTTACGGTATTGAAGATAATGATAGCTTTGACCAACAATATCATAATCGTTATAGCGCGAATGTGCGCCAGTATGATTTTTCAATTGCTCCCCCTCCACAAAGGCTAGGCTTCAGCTTTACTCAAGAAGGCATAAGTCATGAAAAAACCGATAATTGTGATACCTTTGAATCACATATCGCACGCAACTCTGATCAGGATAAGCGCATATTTTTAAAAATGGATGTCGAAGGAGCAGAGTGGTTAACTTTCCTAAACATGCCTGAACATATTCTTTTACAGTGCAATCAAATTGCAATTGAAGTTCATGACTTATCTGGACTCGGCATTAACACTATGTATCCACAGGTATCTCTGGAACAAAAAATTGCCGTCATGGAAAAAATAACCAAACACTTTCATTGCTGGAATGTACATGCCAATAATTATGCCAGCATGTTTATTGTCGACGGATACAAAGTCCCCGACGTAATGGAAATGACTTTTGTGAACAAAAAGCTACATCCCGGTGGACAGGCTGCAACAGAGCTATTTCCCACCCAGTACGACCAAGCCTGCCATGCTCGCATGCAAGACCATGTGCTTGATTTTTGGCCATTTTATGCTGGAACAGAAATCATCGCTCCGAAAAAGCCACTACTGGAACAAAAAATTGCACGCTTAAAACGTAGCCTGAGTACACGCAAGTGGAAGTTCTTACGAAAAAGACATGCTAAGTGAGTTAATGATTACTTAAGATTTGCCTATAATAATTCAAATATTCCTGAGCATTTTTGTTCCAATCAAAACTATCTGCATATTGCTTACGCATAACCATTTTATGCTCTAGCGACTCATCATTATCTTGCAGTCCATGCCGCAAAACATTGGACATATAAGCCGCATCAAAATGCTCCCAGTAATAAACCATCTCACCTCCCACCTCGGGGAGACTTGTTTTATTTGAGCAAAATACAGGTTTACCGAAATGCAACGCCTCAATGATTGGCAAACCGAAACCTTCTTGAAGTGACGGGAAGACAAAAGCTCGACACGCTTGAATTAATTCGTACTTATGCTGTTCTGACACGGCACCCAAAAATATAATCTTATCCTGAACACCTCTTTGCTTTGCTTCAGCTAGCAACTCTTTTTTATATTCATCTTTAACCCCACCCGCCACTATCAACTTCAAGTTTTTGACCGAATCAAACTGATTATTCTTTTCCAGCATAGCGAGCAAACTGTGTATATTTTTACGTTTTAAGCCACCCAGCGTAAACAAGAAGTCTGTGTACTTCTGCTTCCAGGCTTTGCATGCATCTTCATCAACGACAGGTGGATGTTTCACACCATTAATAATCACGCGAGTATTTTTTTCGAGCGAAGAAAAATGTTTGGTATATTCTTGCGCCGCAAAATTCGAGATGAAGGCCATATGTGAAACCTCACCTAGCTTGCGGCGTAATCGTTTCTCAGCTCTTTTTCGCTCCAACGCATGCAGATCATGTACCGTTAACAAAACAGGCGTCACATCATTTAACTTAGGCCCCCATGGAGAATAAAAATGAAGGTGGTGATATAAATCAAAATCAGGTAAGCAGCATAGAAACTGTCTGCACCCAGTCAGGTAATAACCGAGACGATTAAACCCCGAATACTTAGGTGTAATTGCGTTGCCCCCAACACACTCATCAAACATTGCTAGCAATGGATTCGGCACAATATATATAAACTCTAAATCATCAGGCTTTAATGCTTCCAATGCCTGAGCATAATTTAAAGCCACCTCAGCTAATCCACAGTAAGGAGTAGAAATTTTCCCAAAGTCGATTATGATAGTTTTCTTATTAGACACAATATTATTTTAAAAACACATTAGAATTTATAGACTAAAGATCAATTCTATATCTGATCGCATTGGCATGATAGTTATAGCCAAGAAACTTAATAACAAATGAAAGAAATCAACATCAGGCTAGCTTGTCTACACTATTGAACTTTGAGGACATAAAATGAAAATCATTACCTACTCTATCTTTTTAATATTGTTTTCACTGCAATCATCATTCGCTTACGCAGGACAATACAACTCAATACTCAGTATAGGCGACAATTTACCAGAATTTAACAACCTCCCCTCCGTCTCTGGCGACACTATTTCTTTCAACTAACTTAAAGAAGATATTCTCGTTTTTGTCTCGTTAGCTAACAATTGCCCCTGGGTAAAAGGAATGGATAAATACTTGGTTGCTCTCAATAATCAATTCCGTAATGACAGCGTTCGCATTATCGGCTTAAGCATGAATCATCACGAAGATGATCAATTGCCCGCAATGGCTGTGCATGCGCAGAAGGTCGGTTATCACTTTGATTATTTATATGATGAAAGCCAAGAGCTTGGAAGAGCACTGGGCGCCACCCGAACACCGGAGTACTTTGTATTAAACGAGCAGTGTGAGTTAGTTTATATGGGTGCACTATACAATTCACCCGCGAAAATGAATAACGATGGCTCTGTAAAACACATCAATGGTGAACCCAGCGAATTTTATGTGCAAAATACAATACTAGCGACTCTCAGCAGCACACACGTCGAACCTGCTGAAACTCGCGCACATGGATGCACCGTGAAATATGTTCAATAAATTCATTCAATCTATTTTAGCGTCCTTAGCCTTGTTGGCTTTAAGCCATACAACCATCAATGCTGATGATGGCTCTTTAATGGTGCCATTAAATCATCAGCAATGGATAGATAAGCGCCAATTATTTTTACCCACTATCGTTGTTGTTGATATGTGTGCAATGTGGTGCGTCAGCTGTATTGAGAGATCCCCAGAAATGGTGAAAATGCATGACCAATATAACAAAGACAAGGTGGTATTTGTCAGTATGAACTTAGATGATAGAGAGGATTTAGAGTCTTTAGCTGCCGCAGAGAAATTTCTAATGTCAATGAGTGCTCAATTTGACCACTATCGTATGAATGAAAATCTAATGACAACATTTGAGAAAACTAATTTAATTGGCATTCCTGCTATCCTTATTTACGATCAAAAGGGTAAAGAGCGCTATCGATTAACCGGCGACAACCCCAATAAACAGTTTACAGAACATGATATATAATAAGCGATAAAGACCTTGCTTGAACAATAAATCAGATTAATTGTTATTGTTTCTTCCTAAGTATCGTCACCTGTTCATCCGCCATTCCCCAGTTACCTGTATCAACCTCATCAAGTAGATCAGTCACACCTTTTATAAGCGCTGATTTTTGCTTGTTAGTGACACCTTCTTTAGTTACTTTAATACTCACATAAGGCATGCTACATATTCCCATCTGTTATATAAAATAGAATTCTCATATTACACATTAATATCAGTGATCAAAATCAAATGACCAACCCTAACGCGACACCTTTACCCAACGAAATTGATGTACTGATTATTGGTGCTGGGGCAGCAGGTTTAATGTGCGCCATAGTCGCCAGTCAGCGAGGTCGCACAGTATTAGTTATCGATCATGCGAATAAGGTTGGCAAAAAAATCCTCATGTCAGGCGGGGGACGTTGCAACTTTACTAATACCTATTGCGAACCTAGCAACTTCATTTCACATAACGATAATTTCTGCAAATCAGCATTATCTAGATTCACACCTTATGATTTTATTGCACTAGTCGAAAAACATAATATTGCTCATCATGAAAAAAAATTAGGCCAACTATTCTGCGACAACAAGTCTAAAGATATCCTAGAAATGCTTTTAAACGAATGCAATCACTCTGGTGCAAGAATCAGAACACACTGTAGTGCTGACAATATAAAGGCAATAGATAATCACTACCAAGTAAAAACTAATTTAGGCAATATCAACTGTCAATCTCTGGTGATAGCCACTGGTGGTTTATCAATACCAAAAATGGGCGCTACCGGTTTCGGCTATCAAATTGCTCAACAGTTTAACCTAGATGTGATTCCACCACGTGCAGCACTAGTGCCGTTTACTGCAGATAAAATATCACTAGAGAAATTATCTGTATTAAGCGGTAGCTCTTTAGCAGTGAATATATATTGTAACAACATGAACTTTAAAGAAAACTTACTCTTCACTCACAGAGGTTTAAGCGGACCTGCAATCTTACAAATATCATCATATTGGCAAGATGGTGACTGTTTAGAGATAGATTTACTTCCAGAGACAAATTTACTCAAAGTGCTTGATGAGAAAAAGCGTTCACATCCACAATTAGAATTAAAAACAATTCTATCTCAGTTCATCACTAAGAATATGGCGCAGACGCTTCTCGACCTATGGTTCCCAAGCTCTCGCTTTGCTAACAAAGCGATCAATCAATTCAACTATTCTGATTTAAACAAGATAAGCAAACATTTCCACAGTTGGCGCTTCAAACCTAACGGCACAGAAGGTTACCGTACTGCTGAAGTCACGTTAGGAGGAGTCAATTGTAATGAAATATCATCTAAAACAATGCAGGCCAACAAACACCAAGGTTTGTACTTTATTGGTGAAGTATTAGATGTCACTGGCCATTTAGGAGGGTTTAATTTCCAATGGGCTTGGGCTTCTGGATCCGCCGCGGGCGAATACGTATAAATAATCTAAGTCAACTCTTCAGTGAATGAAGTTCAGAGTATTGTGATTCACTCATCCACTTATCAACCAAGTCGATCAATCTTCCAGATGATTTAAAATACTCTGGCGCAAAACCAAAACTGCCAAGTCTATACTGAGCATGAAAACCATCTTGCTTACCTTTATTTGCGAGCTGCATTTTTTCTTTCAGCTGCATAAAGACGCGTTTAATTTCAAAAGACTGATTATGAGAAGTTAGCACTAAAAATTTATTACTATCAATACGCGCAATAATATCTGAGGATCTAAATGCACTCTTTAGCGTCTCCACAAAGTTAGTCAACATCTCTCGTTCAATCAAACCACCAAACTCCTTTACTAGGCTCAATAAATTCAGCATTTCGATATAAACAAGTGTTGAATGAAGTTCCTCTTTAGCTGATCTAGCCAAAATATAGTCTGCGACGGAGAGAAATCCTCTTCGATTATACAGCCCGGTATGAATATCCCTATCTTCATACCTCAGTGATTGAAGTGCATCTTGAGTTACCATACCAAAATCATATAACGCAGCTCTATCATCATCGGTCAAATATTTTGGCTTATGATCAATAATACATAACGTGCCTAAATTATGGTTGTCCTGTGACTGCAAAACAAAACCCGCATAGAAGCGAATATGAGGCTCACCGGCCACTAAAGGGTTATCAAAAAACCTCTGATCCTTAGACGTATCCGATACTTCCATAATTCTAGTATGGGTATCAAGTGTCATGGGCATTGTAATGGCATGTGCGCAGAAGGATGATTTTCTAGACGTCTCATGAGCTTCAAG
>CAWUWP010000114.1:0-3315 GCA_963926275.1 uncultured Gammaproteobacteria bacterium
CCAGAAGCTGCCAAATCCTTTGGCATCGACTCTGACCATATCTTAAACATGTGGGACTGGGTAGGTGGGCGTTATTCTCTATGGAGTACAGTTGGCTTTCCACTTGCTCTACAGATTGGCATGCCGAATTTTCGTGCCTTACTGACGGGTGCTTATGCCATGGATAAACATTTCCAATCAGCACCACTAGAACAAAACTTACCTGTGATTTTGGCGTTACTAGGTATTTGGAATATTAATTTTCTAAATATGCCACATCATGCTGTCTTACCTTATGACCATCGTTTGCGTAGCCTACCTAGTTATCTGCAACAACTTGATATGGAGAGTAACGGCAAAGGGGTAACAAGAGATGGCAAGCGAGCAAATTATAATACCGGGCCCATAATATTCGGCGAGGCAGGTACAAACGGACAACATGCTTTCCATCAATTACTACACCAAGGCGTACCGATTGTTCCATGCGACTTCATCGGCTTTTCTAAAGCTGATCACACGCATAGAAATCACCACGATATTTTACTCTCTAACATGCTAGCTCAATCACAAGCGATGATGATGGGACGATCTAGAAAAGAAACTATCGCGTTATTAGCAAGCCAGAATACAACCAACCAAATGGTTAAAGATTTATCTCCGCATATGACTTTCCCGGGGAATCGACCAAGTAATACTATTATGTGTGAGTCACTCACACCGACAACGTTAGGTGCGCTGCTCGCTCTTTATGAGCACAAAGTGTTTGTGCAAGGCGTTGTCTGGAACATCAACTCATTTGACCAGATGGGTGTAGAACTCGGCAAAACCTTAACCAATAAAATTCTCCCCTCAATTCAAAGTGACAAGAAATTATTTAGTGGTGACTGCTCTACCAAAGCACTCATTGATTATATTCGTAAAACCAGCTAATTAATTTCAACCATGCACAAAAAACCTTTTGCACCCGCGGCTAAAGAAAATAGCGATGCGATTCTGAGCGTACTTCAGCAGCAATTTAAACATACAAACAGTGTTCTTGAGATTGGCAGTGGTACCGGCCAACATGCGGTCTATTTTTCAAAACAGCTAACACACCTCGAATGGCAAGCCAGCGATAAACACGAAATGCTGGCAGGGATTAACATGTGGATTGATAGTGCGAATTTACCCAATGCACTGACGCCTATCGCGCTAGATGTCAGCTCAAATTGGCCACACCAGAATTACAAAGTTGCCTATGCTGCAAATGTTGCCCACATCATGCACTGGAATGAAATAGAAGCTTTATTTTCAGGACTAAACTAAGTGTTAACCCACTCAGCCGTGTTTTGCTTATATGGTCCATTCAATATTAATGGAGCCTACACTAGCGAAAGTAATCGTCGTTTTGATTTGTGGTTAAAAGACAGAGATGCAGAATCTTGCATCAGAGACAAGAGTGATCTCGACCAGTTGACCATTAAAAACAACTTTCAGGCATCGACCGAATAGGAGATGCCTGCTAACAATAAAATTCTTTGCTGGAAAAGATAAAGCTAGAGAACATAAAATACAAACAGATGATGCGAGAAGCTAGCTACTTCTTATTCCAACCCGTTGCATTTTGAATGTAATTACCTGTCCCAGTTTTTTCTATTGCTTTCTTACCTGCTAACAACTCGATTGTCTCCAGGCTTGCACTATTTTTAGCGGCAATTGATTCATAATGAGCTTTACGCTTAGCATTAATCTCAGCAACAAGCACTCTCACGTCTGCATTAGCTTCTGCACTCACTACGCCTAGATAACCATTAAGCTGTTCACCAATCAGGCCTTCGCTCTTAACTTGCTGTAGATCCGCTGCAAAAACACAGGCCACATTTAATGTTAGCAAAGCGATAAACAAACTCTTTAAAATTACATTCTTCATTATCTTTAATTCCTGTTAGAACAAACCACTATCATCTGCAAACACATCATCCAACTCTTTATCAACCTTGATGCGAACTTCATGTTCAATCTTTATATTCATATTGATTGTAATAGGTTCATCTGGCGCTTCAACCTTAACGGTTGGATTACACGCAGCCAATATGAGACTACTCATAACCAAGCTGCACACTAGAAATTTTTTCATTTGATTAATACTCATTATATGTAAGTGTTCGACCCAACTTTAACTCTCAAAGTTCCCGTTATCGCTTCTGACTGGAAAGTATTTGTTTGCTGATATCTTGATCAATGCGTGTCAGCAATCTAGCACTCTCCAAGAATTTCCACAAATTAAACTCAATATTGAAATTTAAATTAACTTGCTTATTAAATTGTGCATTAGGACTGCGGCCATGTAGCTTTGTCGCTAGCGTCAATCCACCTCCCGACACTAAATCAACTTGCGCAGACATTTCGTTATACTGGAAATCCTTCAGAAGCTCACCCACAAGTTGTAAGTTCTGATTACCTTTCAGCACTTGTTCAATACGGCCATATTTAATATAGCCACCACCCTCATCAGCCTGCAACCAACCACTATCAATAAAGAACTCTCCATTGACTAGCCGTATCGGTAGCTCGCCATTTAGAGTCCCACTAGCGACCAGTTGTTCAGTTTTATTCAAGGCAATTAATTTTTCCAGGGACAACGAAGACAGGAATATAGAAAACATATTCTCGCGTTGATTGAGATCAACTTCTATTTTCTCAGAATAGACACTGCCTTCTAAGACTCCAGCCGACAGCTCACTAAATCTAATGAATGGCTTTTCTTGTTTGCCATACTCCATTTGATCGAGGCTCATAGTGATGTCTTTAACTGGCACGCCTAGGTTCACCCTACCAATGTTAATTGTCGCCGCTTGCTTGAGCGCCCAACCTTCTTGGCCAACAAGTTCTAACGCCATATTAAAATCTGAAAATTGATTTTGCGCGTAATCCCCTTTGATCTGGTCAGCTAATAACTTCACTGTAATTTCGGACTCGGAATTATTCACATTCCAGATAGCATCGACATCAATATCAAGACTGCCACCCTTTAGCTGTAATGGATAACCGGATTCTGAAATCTGATTGCTTATTATTTCATTATTCGCCAACGCGATCGGCACAGCATCGACAGCTCCATGACCTAGCCCCATCAATAGATCATGCTGAGCAGAAAACTTAATACTATGTTTTTGCTTCCCCATCCCTACGTCACCACTAACAGACAGATGCTTTCCTTTTAAATCGACCACAGCATTTAGCTCATGCGCCGTCATAGGGATGCCTCGCTCAGTTAGCGTAATATTATTCACATCAATTTGTGCAACTGCTTTTTGATTCGTGCTTGAATAATCAATGTTCTTCAACTGCAACTGA
>CAWUWP010000115.1:0-5061 GCA_963926275.1 uncultured Gammaproteobacteria bacterium
GTTTATCTTCATTATCTTTCTTTTTATTTTGTTTTTTGTTTTGTTTTTTATTCTGCTTCATCAATTCTTTAGCTTGCTTCTTTGAAAGTATTGATACCTGCATTAGTAATTTCAGGTTGTCGAACCTTTCATTTAAATTTTTAATTTCAATCTGCTCTTGCTCTTGTGGCTTGTGTGTCAACGACACGATTAGCGACAACAATAACCATATAAAAATCAAAATTGTGGCTGCTTTGGCCAGAAATAGACCATAATTAGAAACGAATTCCATCATTAATATTCTCTAGTTAAAATTATTTATCTTCAAAAGAAAATTCAACATACCATTGTCCTAAGGCATTTGAGTTTTCTACATCCATATACATATTCTTCAATTTCATGCGTCCAGAGTCATTGAGTGCTGACCCTGACAACAAGCTTTTAAAGTCATGTCCACCGAGCAGTTGATGACTCATAGTCATATATAAATGCTCAACATAATCACCTTGCAACAAGTCATGCAACAAATCTGGGCCGGCGACTAAATATACTGATTGGTAACCTTGTTCTACCAAGAAATTCATTAAGTCTTTGGCATCCACATGTTGATGTTCACCCAACTGACTCACCGACTGCCCAGCATCCAACCAACGTTGCTTATTCTCTAAACTAGCTTTACCGCCAGTGGCGATATGTACCTTTTGCCCAGCGTCATTCAATGACGTATGCCAGGGAAAATCCAAACTGCCACTGACGATGATTACATCAGGATTTTTTTTCAGCCCTTGCTGCTGACGCCAGTCATGCATGTATTGAGTAGCGCTGGTATCGGGTAGCTGGAGTACGTTACCCAAGTGCCCTGCATCCAATGCACGCATGTAGCCGCCGTGAGTAATAATGCAATCGGCACGCGCATATAGCTCAAGAAACAGCATAAAGTCTTCATCTGACTTCAATTGGCTTGGCAATTGATAATGCTCATCACCCGCATCACGCAGCGCAATTCGTCCATCTAAGCTGGTTAAAAAATTAGCATAGATATGCGGCTGAACATTATTTCCTTGAAAATTTTCCAAGGCAGGTTCTTCTTGTCTAAGATACAATCCTTTCAGAGGCACAGACTCACCGCCAGCAGGATATAAGCGGATAACATTTTTATTCATCAGATATACAACTATTCACAATTAAATGGCTCTTCCAATAATTCAATCAGCAATTCCAAAAAGACGTTATCAATATGGTGAGTTCTCGATCACCTTACTGACGACTATCAATAGCAGCGACCCAGTTTCGTACCTTTATATAGTAGCGATATTAGCTGAAGGCGCCGCAAAACCCGAAGTATACATCACGTGTGAAAGCACGACGTCAAATGACGGAAACACTTATCGTATTCGTGTTTTATCGGAGCAAGAAGAACATACTATCAGCCAAGACAAGCAATGGCGCAATGAACAAAAGTTTTGCGACTACGCACTGCAAGGCATCCAACAGATGTTTGAGTTAAGCGACGAAATCCCAGTCTTGATTAGTTAATTCTCACACCCAGAACACTCATGCCTAAAAAAATTCAAAAATTACCTGATAATTTAATTAACCAAATTGCCGCTGGCGAAGTCATTGAGCGGCCAGCCTCGGTAATCAAAGAACTAGTCGAAAACAGTATTGATGCGACCGCTAGCAGCATCACCATCGATATTGAGAAAGGTGGGATTCAGCGAATCTTAATTCGTGACAATGGCACAGGCATTGAAAAAGACCAATTAGCGACAGCACTGACACGCCATGCCACATCAAAGATACAAAGCATGGATGACTTGCAAAACATTCACAGCTTAGGTTTTCGCGGAGAAGCCTTACCCAGTATTGCTTCCGTATCTAGATTGTCTATCACCTCTAACACCGACCAATCCAATCAGGGCTGGGCCCTACACTTTGAAGGAGGCAACTCAGACCAACAACCGAAGCCCGCTGCCCAGACTAAAGGCACTAGCGTTGAGATTAATGATATTTTTTACAACACGCCTGCACGCAGAAAGTTTTTGCGCACTGAAAAAACTGAATATATGCATAGTGAATTAGTAGTTAGACGCTTAGCCTTATCCAATTTTCACACCTCGATTACTTTGCGCCACAATCAAAAAACAATTTATTCGCTACCTGCTGCACAGAACATTGGTGACAAAGTCAGTCGTTTAGAAAAACTTGTAGGTAAAGCATTTATTGAACATGCCATCTATGTAGAGCGTACGATCGATGACATGAAATTGTACGGTTGGATTGCAGCGCCGACTTTTTCAAGAAGCCAAGCAGACTTACAGTATCAATACGTCAATGACAGACATATACGTGACAAAACGATCAGTCATGCGGTAAAACTCGCTTTTCAAGACGTGCTTTACCATGGCCGCCACCCGGCCTATGTACTATTCTTAGAAGTAGACCCGAGTAGCGTGGATGTGAATGCACACCCAGCCAAACATGAAGTACGCTTCCATGACACGCGGGCTATACATAACTTTGTTCGTCAAACGATTAAACAAGCAGTTAGCGAGATTCGTTCGTCGTCAATTGATACTAGAGACTTAAACAAGTTATCCGGGAACAGCAGCGCAGACACACTCACTGTTCAGTCATATATTCCCACAAGCTCTTCTGCACCCGGGGCAAATTATCAATTTCAAGCGCTGTATTCATCTGCCGTTGCTGAGCCTCAAGCTAATTATCAATCATCTTTAGATGGCAAGACAATTCCACACGCTGAACACAACGACATTCCTTTGCTCGGCTATGCAGTCGCTCAATTGCACGGCATTTATATATTGTCACAAAACAAAGATGGCTTGGTATTAGTTGATATGCATGCGGCACACGAACGTGTGGTCTATGAACAATTAAAAGATTCACAGCAAAACGACAATCTTACTCGTCAGCAATTACTGGTACCGCTACAAATTGCAGTGACTGAATCAGAAGCCAGTTTAGTCGATAATCAGCACACCTTATTTGATAGCTTTGGATTCGACATCAATCGTCTTGGCGACACATCCATTGTTGTTCGCACTATTCCAAGCATATTATCCACGGTAGATATTCCCGAATTGATCCGTGATGTGATCGCCGACATTCAAAAACACTCCGCCAGCACACGTGTTGAAGAATTACGCAATGAAACGTTGTCGAGCATCGCTTGCCACGGATCGATTCGCGCTAATCGCAGCATGACTATTCACGAGATGAATGCATTACTCAGATCAATGGAAGACACTGAACGTAGCAATCAGTGCAATCATGGACGCCCCACTTGGATTCAGCTAAGTATTTCAGACCTGGATAAATTATTTTTACGTGGTCGCTAAGCTTGTGACTACTAATGATAAACCGCCTGTTATTTTCCTGATGGGACCGACGGCCAGCGGTAAGACTGAGTTAGCCATTTCATTAGTGAAAAATTCTGCCTGTGAAATTATCAGCGTGGATTCAGCCATGATTTATCGTGGCATGGATATAGGGACTGCCAAGCCTTCATTAGAGGAACTATCGGTTGCACCCCACCATTTGATCAATATCAGAAATCCAGACGAGAGTTATTCGGTGGCTGAATTTTGTTTTGATGCCAATGCCCTCATAGATGATATCCATGCGCGTAATAAAACGCCCTTATTAGTTGGTGGCACGATTATGTATTTTCGTGCCTTACAATTTGGCTTAGCTGAATTGCCCGCCGCCAATGAGAAAATTCGATCACAAATAAATAGCCTCGGTGAACAGCAAGGCTGGCCTGTCCTACACCAAAAACTAACACAAGTAGATCCAGAGTCTGCTGCAAAAATTCACCCGAATGACGCACAAAGAATTCAGCGCGCGCTGGAAGTCTTTGAATTAACCGGCGT
Organism: uncultured Gammaproteobacteria bacterium; assembly: GCA_963926275.1. Classification (GTDB taxonomy): domain Bacteria; phylum Pseudomonadota; class Gammaproteobacteria; order UBA4575; family UBA4575; genus UBA1858. The sequence goes on from CAWUWP010000115.1 coordinate 3,873, forward strand.
CAAACTTTCGGCGTATCACGCGGCTAAGGACCCTGTTCGATCGGATATATCCATCATCAATTTTGGGCTATTCCCAGAGGACCGTAGTCAGTTACACCAGAATATTGCAGGTAGATTTGATACTATGTTGAAAGCGGGTGCAGAAGAAGAATTAAAGTCATTACGCCAACTATGGCCACTATCTCCGCAGATGCCTTCTATGCGCTGTATCGGCTATCGACAGCTCTGGCGTTACCTCGACAATGAAATCAGTTTAGAAGAAATGCGCGATCAGGCAGTTGCCGCCACCCGTCAACTTGCCAAGCGTCAATTGACCTGGTTGAGACATTATCCTGAAACAAAACTAATAGACCCTTACAGCACCAATACAGAGGATATTAGCCAACAAATAATTTACCAATTACAATCAACTAGCTGCTAAACTAATGGTTCTAGGATGATTTCTAGCAGTGCTCAAGCACAACTTTTCAATAAGAATAATAACAAAGGTTAGGAGCAAACATCATGGCAAAGGGGCAAACACTACAAGAACCCTTCCTAAATGCGCTACGTAAAGAAAAAGTAGCCGTCTCAATTTATTTAGTGAATGGCATTAAGCTACAAGGCCAAATCGACTCATTTGACCAATTTGTTATCGTGTTAAAAAACACTGTTAACCAAATGGTTTATAAACACGCTATCTCAACTATTGTTCCAGCAAAATCGGTGAAAATTCCTTTTGTTGACGAAGCAGAATAAACCCCCTCTAATTTGGTGGAGAACTCCACCTCATGTTTGAACGCCCAAAGTCTGGCGAACGCGCATTATTAGTCCATCCTGAGTTCGGCAAAGCCCCAGATCCCGCAGACACTGAAGAATTTCGTTTGCTTGCTCATTCTGCTGGTGCGCAAGAAATTCAGGTTATCACCTATTCTCGCCCAAAGCCTGAAGCACGATTCCTTATTGGCAACGGAAAAATTGATGAATTAATCGCATTGGTGGCATCCGAAGAAATAGAATTACTGTTATTCAATTTCGAATTGTCACCCAGCCAAGAACGTAATATTGAAAAAACCTGTAAATGCCGAGTACTAGATCGCACTGGGTTAATTTTAGATATATTTGCGCAACGCGCTCGCTCTTACGAAGGCAAGCTACAAGTAGAACTCGCCCAACTTAAATTTATATCCACACGACTAGTGCGTGGTTG
>CAWUWP010000116.1:0-5913 GCA_963926275.1 uncultured Gammaproteobacteria bacterium
TTTAATGGGGTTTAGCCAAGGTGGTGTAACTACGGCTACATTTAAATCTAAGCATGACACTACATCAGTGAATGCGCGTGTTATCGAAGGCTGGACATGCCACGCGGGGTGGGGTGAATATAAAGGTATTAATGCTTCGGCCAACGAGCCTGTGCTTTCTTTAGTGGGTGAGAATGATCCCTGGTTTCAAAATAGTTGGTCACTAGGTGATTGTGGGAGTTATATGAATAAAGACAATGGCAGTCGCTCTATAGTGCTGACTAAAAGCGCATTAAGAAGCCGCCATTCATTACTGGAAGATAAAGACTTGCAAAAAACAGTGTTAGAATTTTTGCGTAGTCATATGCGTTGAATTATGTGACGCAGTTATCATTTTAGAATATCAGTACTGTAAGTATCAGCGTAACTAGCAGTTAACACCCCCATAGTTAGAAAACTAAGGATAGTTTATGTCTGATTCTATTTTACAAGCGGGACTACAAGGCGTGCCAAGCGGTATAGATCAATTTGGGCGTGCTGCTGGGCAAGTAGCGACGGTATCAAATAGTTCGTCTATGTTGCTAATTCTATTATTGAGAGCGGGGTGGCAGTGAAGCAAGTGCAGCAAACTGTAGAAACATCCGTAGCAGTGATCAAAGCGGCTGATGAAACTTTTGGCTCTCTGCTAGATGAAATTGTTTAACGAAAACAATTAGGCTTCTGCGTTAATAATAACAGTATGTTGTTCTAACGCGCCTTTCTTGGTGAATGCCTGTTCTGGCATCGGATTCTTATGGGCTAATTTGAAGTCATCGCTACCTACCCAATTTTTAAAGGCAGCCTCATCTTGCCATTCTGTATAAACGACGTAGGGAGTGTCCTCTGATTGGGGCCTTAATATCTGCATACGTTTAAAACCTGTCTGCTTATCAATCTGTCCTGAACGCTTCTGAAAACGACTTTCAAATTCTTTATGCCAGTCCAGGTGTACAAAAACTCGATTCGTCACAACAAACATCTGATGAAATCCCCAATAAAATTAATGACTTAGTATGTTCTATAGTGTGTCAGATTTAGGCGTAATAAACTAGTACTTGATAATGAGTGAGCGCTCACATACGATATTGGTAAATAATCAAGGGTCCTTTAAACATGAGCATGCGAGATAAAATAGTAAAATCAGCGGTGGGTTTGTTTATTCACCAGGGCGTCGCTAAAACAACGACCAAGCAAATAGCTGCTTCAGCCTCTGTGGCAGAAGGCTCTATCTATCGTTACTTTCCTAGTAAATATGAACTTGCCTGGCAGGTATTTAAAGATTATCACCAAACTCTAGCAATACAGCTTGAAGACTCTGTTTCGCAAGACCTTGCTCTAAAACAAAAAATAAATTCATTGGTCAGTTGTTTTTTAAAGATGGCAGATGAAGACTGGTTGATGTTTCGTTACTACCTGACATCACAACATACACATATGGCGAAAGTGACAATAGATATGTTGACACCATATCAGGTGTTAATGAATGTGATTGAGTTGGGAGTGAAGACAGGAGAGATAAAAACTGCTGATATAAATGTACAAACAGCCATGGTAATGGGGGCTGTGCATCAAATTGCAATCAATAAAATCTATTCAAGAATCCATGGTGATTTATATGTTTACCGTGAACAGATATCAAACACGATAAAAAGAATGTTGATGGGAAAGGAAGATTGAGATGAATGGGTTATTGAAATTATTTGTGAACCGGCGATTTGCACCACTATTTATTGTTCAGTTTTTGGGAGCATTTAGTGACAATATATTTAAGTCAGCATTATTAATATTGATTACTTATAAGTTTGCAGAAAATATTGGTATAGAAGCATCGATACTGAATATGCTGGCCGCAGGTATATTTATACTACCTTTCTTTTTGTTTTCTGCATTTGGTGGATTGTTAGCAGATAAATATAGGAAACATATATTAATACGTTATATAAAAGCATTTGAGCTGATAATTTTAATTATTGCATCCTATGCATTAATTTCTGAGCAGGTATGGCTGTTACTTGCTTGCTTGTGTCTCACTGGATTGCAATCTGCCTTATTTGGTCCAGCAAAATACGGGATACTTCCTGAACTGTTAAAAGATGATGAGTTGTTATCAGGAAATGCATTAGTTGAAGCAGGAACATTCTTATCAATATTATTAGGAACGATAGTGGGTGGTTTGCTGATATTGGGAGAGTATAGCGCTGTCACTATATCGATAACGTTATTGATGTGTTCAGCAATAGGTTGGATGGCGAGTTTTATGATTCCAAATAGTCCTAGTGCTAATCCTACGTTGGTGTTGGGGACCAACATATTCAAGCAGACATATGAAGTGTTCTCGCTAGGCGTAAAACATTGGGAGATAAGGCGAGTCATTTTTGCTATCTCATGGTTTTGGTTTTTAGGTTACGTCATTCAATCTCAGCTTAATCCGTTAACCGCGACAGTATTATTTGCTGATGAGCAAGTAGCCGTATTGATGCTAGTGATGTTTACCATCGGTATAGGCATGGGGTCACTGTTGTGTAGTGTGTTAATGGCAGGTGAAATAAGTGCTAGGTTTGTGCCATTTGCGGGCATTGCTATGTCGGTGTTTAGCTTTGACTTGTATCTGTCACTAGATAGAATCACTCAGCAAACAATGGTAGGAGAGTTTTATACTATCACTAAATTTATAGCCGATAGACAACATTGGCGCATTCTCTTGGATATGCTTTTGCTATCAATAGCCGCAGGCTTTTATATTGTGCCTCTGTATACGTTGTTGCAAAAAAGAGTTGAAGATAAATTGCGTTCACGCATGATTGCTGCAAATAATATTACTAATGCTATGTTTATGGTGATGGCATCTGTGTTGGTGATAGGCGTATTAAGTACCCGCTTTGAAATCCCAGATTTATTTTGGATGTTAGCCATTATTAATTTAATCGTATCGATATATATCATGAAAATAATACCAAAACAGTCATTGAAAACCGTAGGAAGAATTTTATTCAAATTGCTATATCGAGTTGAAGTTAAAGGCTTGGAAAATTACCCTAAAGATGATACGCCCTATGTGATTGTTGCTAATCACACGTCTTTTCTAGATGGGCCACTATTGATGAGCTATATGCCTGAGCTGCCGGTATTTGCGATTAATACAGATGTTAATAAAAAATGGTGGGCTAAGATATTCACGCAGTTTTTTGAAATGTATCCGTTAGATCCAACTCAACCAATGGCGGTAAAAGGTCTCGTTAAGATGCTTAAAAATGGAAGGAAGGTAGTTATCTTTCCAGAAGGCAGGATTACTAATAACGGTAGTTTGATGAAGGTGTATGAAGGCCCAGCAAAAATTGCAGAACTGGGAGGAGCAAAGCTGATACCCGTGCGAATTGATGGCGCGCAATATACTAAGTTTGGACGATTAAAAGGTCTGGTTAAATTAAAATTATTCCCCAAAATCACTATATCAATATGTCCGCCTGTTGCTATCGATATTCCTAAGGAAGTGCGAGGGGTGGCAAGAAAGTCAGCATTAAGAAGAAAGATTTACGATGTTATGACGGACATGATGTATGCAACAACGGATACAGATGAAACGCTATTCCATACCTTGGCTAAGTCGCTAAATAAATACGGTGCTAAGCACGAAGTATTGGAAGATATAGAGCGAAAACCAATATCATTGGGTAAAGTACTATTAGGGAGCTTAGTGCTCGGGCGCGCTTTGTCTAGGCACGTTTCAAAAGGCGAACATGTAGGTATGTTGTTACCCAATGCAATACCTACCGGCGTTACCTTTTACGCACTACAAGGCTTGGGCGCAATACCTGCCATGCTTAACTTTACAGTCGGAAAGAAAAGCATTACTTCTGCACTAGAGACGGCAAAAATTAATACCGTCATTACTTCGCGAAAATTTATTGAGCTAGGGCAGCTTGAAGAAGTGGAGAGTGCCGTTAAAGATAAAGCCAATATTATTTATTTAGAGGATGTTAAACAAGAAATCAACATATTAGATAAGTTGATTGGTATCGTTGTGGCTAAGACTAAGATTGGATTATATAAAAATCAATCAAGTTCTACATCACCTGCGGTGATATTGTTTACTTCAGGTTCCGAAGGTTCACCTAAGGGTGTGGTGCTGAGTCATAAAAATCTTTTGTCTAATCAAGCTCAAGTGAAATCATGCTTGGATTTTTCATCCAAAGACCGGTTTTTTAATGCGCTTCCTGTATTTCATTCATTTGGTTTGGGTGTGGGTTTAGCCTTGCCAATTTCAAGTGGAATAAAAACTTTTCTTTACCCTTCGCCATTACATTATAAAATAGTTCCAGAGCTTATATATGACACTAAATCGACGGTGGTATTTGGTACAGATACATTCTTAAGTGGCTATGCTGCACATGGTGATCCTGAGGATTTCCAGTTCACACGCTATGTGATTGCGGGTGCTGAAAAGCTAAAAAATTCAACACGAGAAAATTGGATGACAAAGTTTGGAGTGAGAATCTTCGAGGGTTATGGCGTCACAGAAACTTCGCCTGCATTGAGTATTAATAATTATAGCCACTGTAAATTTGGTACGGTAGGAAGAATGTTTCCAGGCATTCAATCCAAATTGGATCCGGTTCCTGGAATAGAGCAAGGGGGCCGTCTTTGGGTCAAGGGCGATAATATAATGTTGGGATATTTGCGCGCTGAGAATCCTGGTGTGTTGGAGCCAACGATTAATGGCTGGCATGATACTGGTGATATTGTTGATATTGATTATGAGGGCTTTATTAGTATTTTGGGTCGAGCAAAACGATTTGCTAAGATTGGTGGTGAAATGGTGTCTTTGACTCAAGTCGAAGGATGGTTGTCATCACTTTGGTCAAATGAAATACATTGTGTGTGTGCCGTTGCTGATGAGCGAAAAGGTGAAAAATTAATCCTGGTAACAACACGTGAAGATGCAGATAGAAAAACTATTCAGAAACATATTGCCTCGCTAGGCGGTGCTGAAATAATGTCGCCAAAAGAGGTGTTATATATAAAACAAATTCCAGTTTTAGGGACAGGAAAATTAGACTATCCTGCGATACAACAGCTAGCTAATGAATATGCACAAGCTTGATGAAATTAATCTAAACTCAGAGAATAAAGAAACAGGATTCATAATAAAGAATATATGGCTAATATTATTATCCCTTATAATAGCAATTACGATAGTCGCAGGTTGCAATAGTAATCCTAGAAAAGAAGCAGAAGACATTAGTTATAAGGCTAAGGCGTATGGCAAGCTAATACGCTGGAAGGCGTATGAAGATGCTAGTGGTTATATTAAATTGCGTGATGGAGGAGAGGTGGTGGTTGACTTTGAATTACTTAATGAAATAAGAGTAACTAAGTATGAAGTCACATCTATGGTTATGAATGAGCCGCGCGACGAAGCTGTTATTACTGCTGAAATTTCTTACTACCATGAGAGGGTGAATAGCGTGCGTGAAATACGCGAAAAGCAAATTTGGTGGAAAGAAGAGAGTTCTGGTGTTTGGTATTTAGACGCACAACTGCCGCCATTTGTTAGGTAGCTTTATGTTTCCATCTTTTATGTGTCCACAACCATGAAGATGGATTTTTAACAATCAATTCATCTATACAGTTAGCATATTTTTTTGTCAGTACATTAGGCTCTAGGTTTTTAGGATTGAGACTTAATCTAATTGCGTTGGCTTGATAATGGCCTCGGGTAGTTTTTTTAATGGCAATAAAGAAGGCAGAGAAACCAGTTAGTTTGATTACTTTTTCACTCCCAAGAAAAAACCGTGTTGACTGATTCAGGAAATTCACATCAAGGGATTGATCTCTTAAACGAGGCTCTAAGTCTGCAAGCATAGCGATTGATCGTTTAGCATTTTTCCTCAGCAC
>CAWUWP010000117.1:0-37726 GCA_963926275.1 uncultured Gammaproteobacteria bacterium
ATGATTATTTGTACTCGTTCAAGTAATCGTTAACTGAGCCATCATATCCAGAGTGAGATTGAGCGCTGATTGAGCTTTTAGTGGCAGCCTTTTGGCTGGACTTGCTTGATGCCGGTGCACTGCGAGTATCATATTCACCTTTAGCATAATCTTTAATGGAACCGCTGAATCCAGAATGATTATTGGCACTAGACTTCATCATAGCGACAGCATTGCTACTATGCTCGGAGACATAGTCGTCAGCACTTCCGCTGTAACCCGAATGATTCTTTACGTCTTCGCTAGGGCTCATGCCGTTGCCGGTATGGTCAAGATAGTTTTTTACCGAGCCGCTAAATCCAGAGTGAGAATAGACTGACTTATCTGTATCGTATTTCTGTTTAGAGCTAATCATGCTTTCTGTATCAGGGCTATCAGTGATGGCAGCAATATCAGTTGTAGTCGATGAGCGATCAGCATAATAAAATCCGCCTAACGCTAAAATCGCAATGACTACCAATATAATTACTGGTAGATTTGAGTTTGAACTGCTCATTGTGGTGTCTCCAAATGTTATGGGTGATCAAGGTGATCGTTATTATTTATACAGCTTTAAATTCGATAAGCTAAATGCTACGGATTACCGCACTGCGGGTCAACGTGATCGGTCAACTTTGTGAGCAAAGTGAAATAGTTATTTGTAAATCCCGGATTATCATTGATGTTATATGCTGTTGCTAGTCTATGTTACTAACCTATGCTTAGGTCAATGTCTGAGCGCAGTATAATCCACATCGATATGGATGCATTTTATGCATCGGTTGAACAGCGCGATTTTCCTCAATATCGTGGAAAGCCTTTGATTGTTGGGGGCGATCCTAATCATCGCGGAGTGGTGGCAACCTGTAGCTATGAAGCACGTAAATTTGGCATCCATTCCGCCATGGCGTGTGCAATGGCTAAACGCAAATGCCCACATGCAATATTTGTTCAGCCTAGATTCCAGATATATCGCGAAGTTTCTACTCATATCCAAGATATTTTAAGAAAATATACTGATCTTATTGAGCCATTAGCACTCGATGAGGCATTTCTTGATGTGACTGAACAAATTGTACGATCAGGTTCAAGCATGTTGATTGCCAAGGATATTTGCCAGCATATTAAGAGAGAGACGCATCTAACTGCTTCAGCCGGTGTGTCATATAACAAGTTTCTAGCCAAAATTGCCTCTGACCGAGGTAAACCTGATGGGTTATTTTATGTCTCACCCAAAGAAGGGCCTGAATTTGTGAAAAAACTTACCATTCGTGAATTTTTTGGAGTGGGCCCAGCCACTGAAGAAAAGATGCAAGGCCTAGGTATTTACACGGGTGCGGATTTAGCCACGTGGGAATTGGAGGCATTGCAGCCAATTTTTGGTAAATCAGCCGAGTATTATTATAACGCGTCTAGAGGTGTCGATGGTCGAGCAGTGGAAGCTGGCCGTTTACGGAAATCGATCGGAACGGAAGATACCTTTGAAGTAGATTTACACTTTGAGGATGAAATGCTGGCAGTGTTTGAAACACAAAGCATTGAATTAGAGCAACAGCTGAAGAAATTTGCCGGCACAGGGAAAACAGTCACAATCAAAGTGAAATTTTCTGATTTCACGCAAGTGACGCGCAGTCATTCGAGTAAAGTTGGATTTAGAGAGGCAAAATCAATATTGAGTGTGATCCCGGCGCTGCTTGAAAGTGCGGTAGTAAAGAATTTGCCAGTACGTTTATTAGGCATATCTATTTCCAATTTAATGCTCGATTCTGAAGCACTCAAGGATGAACAGATATCCTTGTGGTAAGTATGGCTATAACTGATCAATTTGTCTTACATTTAACCAAAAACAAGTGCCTTTTGTTGTTCTAAAAATGGGCTTGAAGTATGTTGTTAGTAATGAGTTAGTACTAAAATAATCACAATAATAAGCGATAGATTCAAGCGTAGAGGAGGCCATCACAATGACAGACAGCATTAAAATTACGGAAGTCAAAGATCGTATAAAAGTCCCAGAAGGCTTTTCAGTCCACCATTCATTTTGTCCGCATGATTGTCCAGATTCATGTTCAATGTTGGTGACACGAGACGATTCCACCGGCAAGGCAGTTCGCGTACAAGGCGACCCAACGCATCCTATTACCCGTGGTTACTTATGTAATAAAGTGAATCACTATCTTGATTTTGTTTATAACGACAATCGAGTAATGTATCCACATAAGCGTGTTGGACCTAAAGGGCCTGGCGCTAAGTTTGAGCGCATTAGCTGGGATGAAGCATTAGAAACCATCACAGATAATTTCAAAGAGACCATCGACAAGTATGGCTCTGAAGCCGTTCAGCCGTATTCTTATTCGGGCACCATGGGCATGGTTGGTTATTGGACTATGGACACTCGTTTCTGGAACAAAATGGAAGCAGCGCGTTTAGAGCAATCTATTTGTATCTACGCCGCTATGTGGGCGGGTTTACATACCTATGGTATGGCACATGCAAACACGTCAATTCATGAAGCTGCACAAGAAGCAGACTACATTATTCTTTGGGGTGCTAACTTGGTTAGTACTGGCGTTCATGCCATTCCGTTTATTCGTGAAGCTAAACAACGTGGTGCGAAATTAGTCGTGATTGATCCGCGTCAAACACGGACCACAATGATGGCTGACTGGCACATTCAACCTAAGCCTGGGACTGATGCAGCATTAGCCTTAGGCATGATGAAAGTGATTGTCGACAAGGGTTTACATGATATTGAATTCATGAAAGAACAAACTATCGGATGGGAAGCGTTACTAGAAACAAAACTTCCAGATTATCCTCTAGATAAAGTTGAACAAATAACGGGTGTTGCCGCCGCAGATATTGAAAAACTTGCAACTGAATATGCATCAGCAAACATTGCAGTCATTCGTGCTAACTACGGACTCAATCGTCATCAAAACTCTGGCCAAATGTGTCGGTCAATATTAATTCTGCCTTGTGTGACAGGTTCTTGGAGACATCGTTGTGGCGGTGCTAGTTTTGGCAACCTTGAAGAAATGTGGTTACGCCATGACATGGCTAAATTACATCGTCCAGATTTAGGTGATCGTGCCTCTAAACGTCAAATAAGCATGGTACAAATTGGACGTGCATTAGATGACAATATTGGTTACGACGGTGAACAGTTGGACCCACCGATCAAGTCTATCTTTGTCTATAACTCAGATCCTGCCAATTGTGCACCCAATACAAATGGGGTACGCAATGGATTAAATAGAGATGATTTATTCGTCACCGTACATGAAACATTTTGGACAGATACCTGTGACTACGCAGATATCGTGTTACCTGCTGATACGCAATTAGAAAGACAGGACTTAGTCGCGACTTATGGTAATTGGTACTACGTCATGAACGAGCCGGTGATCGAGCCATTAGGCGAGAGTGTGCGCAACTCAGAACTATTCCGCATGTTGGGTAAAAAAATGGGTTACGAGAAAGATACCGATAACGCATTTACGCAAACTGATGAAGAGATCATTCGCGATATCTTGGTTAAAGATGATGTTAATCCTCTTATGGAAGGGATTACATACGAAGGATTGAAAAAGAATGGTTGGGCGCGTGCCAATACTGAGTCTGATCGCAGAAACTTCCAGAAGAATGGATGGCCGACTCCCAGCGGCAAAATCGAGATTTTCAGTGAAGCGCTTAAAGAAGAAGGCATTGATCCATTGCCCTCTTATGTGCCAGAAATTGAAGGTCAAGAAGACCCTATGCGAGATAAGTTCCCACTACAGGTACTAAGTAGTGCTTCGCATTACTTCATTGGTGATTCCTTCCAGTCAGTGCCGCGGTTACAAGCAATGCAATCTCGACCAACAGTAGAATTGAGTCCGGAAGAAGCGGCTAAGCGCAAGATCGAAAATGATGATTTATGTCGTTTGTATAACGATCGTGGTGAGACCTATGCCTATGCAGTCATCATTGAAGGCATGTTGTCAGGTATGTGTTCTACGCAAAAACAATTCAAGGGAAGTAACACCCCTGGCGGCGTAAACATAAATGCATTGAACTCAGAAATGTTGACTGACTTTGGTAACAGTCCGACTTTCTATTCTTGTTTGGTTGAAGTAGAAAAAGCTGATGAGAAAATGCGTAAGCAAGCCTTACTAGAAGAGTGGGGTGGGAAAGATGGGTATATTAAGAAATGGCGGGAAGATCCTCGTAATCAGGATATAGAAGCGTCAGATGCAGAGATTTTAGAACAAGCCGAAAAAAATCATCCAGGAGTATTTGAGTAATGGCAAAGCTTGACACATTTAACGATCCGTTTGATTTTCGTATTAGAACGCTTCCGGAGCCTAATCCGGATATTCAAACGTTACGTGTTTTTAGTAATGAAGGTGTAATTACTAAATTTAATAACTTAACTCATGATACTTATGAGGTAGTGATTACTTGTCCTGAAGGTTCGCATATATTATCTGCGCGAGCTGGTCAGTACGGCACTATTAAAGTAGAGGGCATGCAAAAACCTCGATCTTACTCATTTGCTAAAACACCGGAGATGGAAAACCCTAATGAGTATTCTTTCTTTATCCGACTGGTGCCAGGTGGTGAATTATCAGGTTGGTTAGCAGAAAAGAATCGTGAGGGAGAGAAAGTAATTGTTTCAGGGCCAATGGGTAAGTTTGGTTTAGATGAGAGCATCAAACCTATTGTTGGTATTGCTGGTGGTTCAGGGATGAGCGCTATCAATGCTATTGCCCAGCAAGTGAAAGTACAAGACATTCCACGTGACTTTTATTTCTTCTATGGTGCACGCACACAAAAAGATTTGTACCTGCTTGATGAGCTTAAAGAATATGAGAATAGTTGGCCCGGGGGTAAGTCATTCAAGTTTATTCCGGTGTTGTCTGAAGAGCCTGATGATAGTGACTGGGAGGGTCCAAGAGGATTTGTGACTCAGTACTTCCAGGAAGAATATCTAAATAAAGGTGTTGTTACTGCGGATAACACAAAAGCATTTTTCTGCGGCCCACCACCAATGATAGATCATGGAGTGAAAGTGTTAGAAGAAGCAGGTTTATCTAGCGCTGATATATACTTTGATAAGTTTGAAGATGCACGTTCCCCAGCACCGGTCATTGATAATGAAATGTGTGTGTTATGTGATGAATGCTTAATGGCTAAGCCAACCAAGAACTGCATCGTCGAAGCAACTAATTTCAAAGTTAGTGATGGTAAAGTCACCTCATTTGAGCGTGTGAATCCGGGGCATACTTCAGGGTTGTATTACAATTCATTATTTATTGATGAGACAGAATGTATTCGCTGCTATGCATGTATTGACGCGTGTCCTCATGATGCAATTTCACCGTCATATGCACAGGTTCCTATAACTTTAAGGAAACTTTAAACTAACATAATCAACATTAAATAGTTCCTGTGACAATTAAAGCTACCTCATATGAATGAAGTAGCTTTTTTTTAAATTAGTCTATGAGTCTGATATCTATTTTATAGGATGAAAACAAGTAATCTGGAGAAGTAAATGAAGATTAAAGTTTATCTCGCAGTAGCAATAGTTATGGCCATGGTCATGATGGCGTGGGTGTCTGCTAAGGAAAGTTCAGATACGTTTGACAAAGGTCTGTTCTGGAAAATAGAAAAAGATGGAGAGTATGTGGGGCACATCTTTGGCACCTTACATATGAATGATGAACGTATTGGTGTGTTACACGAAAAAGTCAACAAAGTGCTAGACAATTCCAACAGTTTTGCTATGGAAGCATTTCCTAGTGACCATTATTGGAACCCCTATCAAGGTGGCCAACTGATTAAACATGACATGGTGTTACCTAGAGGTGAAACACTGGATGAATTGGTTGGTAAGAAAACTTATGCTGAAATTGAAGATGTATTGAGCGGCTTGGGAATGGAGCCTAAATTCATAAATACGCTAAGACCTTGGGCAGCAATGCGCAGTTTTGCAGTTAAGGCAAAAACTAATGCGGTGATCCTGGATTATGCATTATTGGAACGAGCAGCTGAGCAAAAGAAAGAACTTTTTCAAGTTGAATCGATCGAAGAATTTATTGTGACACTTCAAGAGATGCCATTAGAAGCACAAGTCGAATTGCTCAAGTTTACAGTGGCTAGTTATGATGGAATGCATGGCATTATTGATAACATGTTGGATGCTTATTTAGATCAAGACCTAAAAGCGATGTATCAAATTAGCACAAGCTTTATTCCTGATGAGCCAGAAAATAAACAATGGCGAGATATCTATCTTAAGCATGTGATTGAAATAAGAAATATTGTGATGCAGCATTATATGAGAGCGCCAATGCGCTTAAAAGAAACATTCATCGCAGTGGGTGCTGTGCATTTGTACGGCGAGAAGGGTGTACTTGCTTTAATAGAAAAAGATGGGTATACCGTTTCACGAGTTGAAATATAAATTAAAATTATGAAGTTAGTCAGATTATCTGTTGTTATTAGCTTGCTCGCTGCTAGCCAAGCCAGTACTGCCGCCACTAAATTTGTTTCCGATGAATTTGAGATCATGCTGCGCACCGGTCAAAGCACGCAGCATGAAATTCGTCGTCAGATAAAAAGTGGTACGCCACTAGTAGTGCTAAAAGAAAGCGATGGTTATACCAAAGTACGCATGCCTAATGGTGTTGAAGGATGGGTGCTATCACGTTACCTGATGAATCAACCTTCAGGTAGAGATCGCTTAGCCACACTAGAGAAGCGTCATGAAAAGTTAAAAACAAAATTTGATCTTGCTGTCGCAGAAGAAAAAGCGGCGATGGGACAAGAGATCAATAGACTTCAGGAAATAGCTAAAAGACCATTAGAGCTACAACGTGAAAATGATCAGCTTAATGCCCAGTTGGTCCAAGAAAAAGATCGTTACGAGAGGCTCGCAGCAGAGACTGAAGTGTTGAAATCACCACTCAAAGATAGAAAGTGGTTTTTCAGTGGCGCGTTAGTAGTGATTGGCAGCATGATTTTTGGAATCATCCTAACCAGAATCCCATGGCAGCGAAAGAAAAAGTGGAATCAACTCTAAGAAATTCTTAATGATGATTCCTGCGCGGCCGCTATATTTGGCGATCGTACGGGAATCCAATCAATTTATAAATTATTTCTAGCAATTAGAGATTACAAAAAACTTCTTAAATGAGCTTTGGATTGTCCAAGTTGATTTAACGCCTTTATTGAAAGAAATAATATCTCCCGCACTTACGTTAATCGTTTCTCCATGCGTAATTTTAATTGATAGAGTTCCTTCGATAACGTGGAATATCTCGTCACCTGGAAATTCATAATCAAATGTCATTGGTTCACAGCGCCATAGACCTGAATAAGTCGGCGTACCATTTGAGTTTTCAGTGGTTAACCAATGGACTTCACCTGCCTGCTTATCGTCGACCATAAAGGCTTCATAAACATCGGATGATAATGATGATTTGCAATAGACAGTGTCTTTACTCATAGGTTTTATCTTCAGCTAGTTAGATTTCAAGAGGCATGTGAAGAATTTGAGTTTATCACTGCAATGTAAAGATGTAGAGAAGTGCTTAAAGAGTGCTGGCAATACTACAAAGGTTTGTAGTATTCAGGATTCATAAAAGCGGTCATCCAATTAGTGTAAAACTGTGGGTTCATGAACACAGTCATGGTGGCCATCATTTTATTGGGATCAGATACTTTGTTCATCATTGCTGTCCATTGCTCGGGATTGGAAGCGCATGACATCATAATTTGAAGGGTGTCCGGTTGGTTCATGACTGCCATGAACTCTTTGAATCTCTGTGGATTGGCCATGGTGTTAGCCATTACTTCAGGATCATACAACTCAGGTCGCACACTGCATTGAGGTGAAAATGATTGAGTCTCGTATTCAGCAAATGCCAATGATAATAACAATGTCTGCACAGCTAATAACGCGAAAAGTCCTGATTTAATGTAACCCACTTGCTTCTTTCATGGATAGTAATTGACCACTATACATTGAATATAAAGTTAGAAGTGTGATTATCTTCAAATGTAAAATGGGGTTACTTGTTATGTAGATGAGACGTTTAAAAACCCTGATCACTTTACCGGGGTCGACGTCTTTTTAGCTGAAAGCTATTGGCGTCAATCACCAACAATTCTTTTTTAGTTAATTCAAATATGGCGCGCTGGCCAAATGTCTGTGCTAGTTGGCAAGCCTGTGAGCGAGTGAAGCCATAGATTGCAAAACTGTTCTCTTGCCAATCTCCGTTAGAGGAGCGACCGATGACCGGCTTAAATTCAAGATTTAATGTTTCGATGTATTCCTATAGAGAGTGATTGCGCAAGTTATTTTCATCATTAGTTAGGATGTTTTCAAATGGATTGCAGGCAGTAATGATATGAATGGGTGTCTTTAGTGGTAACGCTTGGTTTTGAGCAGCAGACCAATTCATGTTGCTATCTACAATATGAGAACCAATATACACATCCCAAATGTCATTATTATTCTGCTTGGAAGTATTCATTGCATTGTGAGTATAGAACAAAGAACTCTGAGCCATTTATTCTATAACAGTTATAGCTCTCAACTTGTTAACATCTAATATACGCCTTGCGAATATATTTATTCGTAACTGTGAGAGTAAACTTCAAATATTAGTCCAAAGGAATTTTCAACCTAAACCATTTTGTATGGCTTTTCTCCTGGGTAGTATTCACGGATAGGCATTCTTTGCTTTCTACCAGACCTTCTATATCAGGATCTTGTACGCAAAAATGAAACGTGCTCGTTTTCCAATATACGAATTCGATCGGGCTTTCATTATTTTTAAATTTAAATATTTCTACATCAGTTTTGTCACCGATAGACATGTGCGTAATTGTGAAGGATCCCCAGCCAGCCCTATATACGTCGAGACACATCTGTCCAATAGGCATTTTGGATTCTTCGGTAATTACCGTTGGCTTCATAATTAGATGCCGACCCATTACTGAGCTATAAAACTCAACGGCTTTCTCTACATCAGGAACAGAATGCCAATGTGCGAGAAAGTTCTTGGACAGTGACTCATCGTCCTTCTCCTGAGTAATTGTTAGCGGTTCAATGATCAAGCCACTTGATATCTTGTTATTCTAGAATTAACTTGTGAACGGTACTGGCCTCAATTTCAAACCTTGCCATAGACGGGTACCATCGCACTTTTTACTGACGTGACTAACACTGAGTTTAGATACAACAAGTATTGGCGACATCTTCAGTCCGGCACCCAGGTTAAAAGGTCTGCGTTGGGCATATCGTTTCTATTGGTGGGTATGTCGATGGTGTCAGGAAGTACACGGTTGATGTTAATGTCATTGTTCTATGGAATAACGTATATGATTAATTTAATTTATTGCCCTGAAGTTATGCGCAGCTTGTATAATTGAATACAAAGTCTATTTATAAAAGGAAAGTTGATGTTTCGCTTAATGTTAAGTTTGTTAGTTTCTGCGCTGAGTGTCTCTGCTGTGTATGCTGATGATAGTTTAATTTCAAAAGCAGCTCCTGATGCTAAAGTATATTTTATTGAACCGTTAGATGGCGCGCTGGTAAGTAAAACCTTCACGATCAAATTTGGTTTGAGTGGTATGGGTGTCGCCCCCGCAGGCACAGACCGTGAGCATACTGGGCATCATCATATTTTAATCGATTTAGACGTACTGCCAGATATGACAGTTCCGTTACCGGCGAATGACCATGTAAAACACTTTGGCGGTGGACAGACAGAAACAACACTTACGTTAGAGCCCGGCACCCATACACTCCAGTTGCTACTGGGTAACCATATTCACATTCCTCATGATAACCCGATCATGTCAGAAAAAATCACCATTACTGTCGAGTAAGTTATTTTCGAAGTTATTGGTGGGGTTAAAATGAAGCACCATTAAAAAAGGCGGCAAAAGAATTGCCGCCTAAACTTTACCACCGTGCGGTGGTCCCATAACGCTGTGTAAAAGGCTACTTTATCGGTAGCTCAATTATAGGCTTACCAAACAAGTGCTCCGCCAGTTTGGTATTCAGTAACACGCGTTTCAAAGAAGTTCTTTTCTTTCTTAAGGTCTAATACTTCAGACATCCATGGGAATGGATTAGTCGCACCTGGGTATTGTTCAGGTAAACCAATCTGTGAGCAACGACGGTTAGCAATGAAATGAAGGTACTCAGCAAACATATTCGCGTTTAAGCCAAGTATGCCGCGTGGCATGGTGTCTTGTGCGTATTGAATTTCTAGGTCGACTGCATTAGTAATGAGATCAATCATTTCTTGTTGGAACTCTTTGCCCCAAAGATGTGGGTTTTCCACTTTGATTTGGTTGATAACATCAATGCCGAAGTTCATGTGCATAGATTCGTCACGCAAGATGTATTGGAATTGCTCAGCAACCCCGGTCATTTTATTGCGACGACCCATAGATAGAATTTGTACAAAGCCAACGTAGAAGAAGATACCTTCAAACACCACATAGAACGCAATCAAGTCGCGCAGTAAGCGTTGGTCCATTTCTGGTGTGCCAGTGGCGAAGTGCGGGTCACCTAGACTTTGGGTGAAGGGCAATGCCCACTCTGCTTTCTTAGCCACGGAAGGAACTTCACGATACATATTGAAGACTTCGCCTTCATCTAAACCTAATGACTCAATACAGTACTGATAAGCGTGTGTATGCACCGCTTCTTCAAAGGCTTGGCGTAATAAGTACTGGCGGCACTCAGGGTTAGTGATGTGCTTGTAAACCGCCAACACTAAGTTGTTGGCAACGAGAGAATCAGCAGTTGAGAAGAAACCTAAGTTACGCTTAATCACAGTACGCTCATCATCAGTTAGTCCATTTGGATCCTTCCAAAGGGCGATGTCTTGCGTCATGTTGATTTCTTGAGGCATCCAGTGGTTTGCACAACCATCCAGATATTTTTGCCATGCCCACTCATATTTGAATGGCACTAACTGGTTAAGGTCAGCGCGGCAGTTAATAATCTTTTTGTCGTCAACACGAATACGCGCAGCACCCATTTCGATGCTTTCAAGTCCTGTAGCGCCAGCATCAGCGTCAAGCGCAGTTGTCACAAGGGTGGAGGCAGGGATAGTTTCATTGACTGCGGGTGTTTCAGCGGTAATGTTTACGTCTGAAGGTATGTTAGCAATAGCGTCTTGCTCTGCTGTATCTGCTTCTGCTAAGGGGTCGTCCCAATTGAGCATTTGGTTGTTCTCCGAATTATTATAGTGATAGCAGAGAGTGCGTTGCTGTTATCGCTAACAACAACGCTGTCTCCTATTTGCAGGGCGCTTGTGGTGCCCCTTCTCCTCTAGTTGCGTTTCCGCAAACTTTTACTTCTAGTTCTCTACTTATTGGCAAGCGTCACAATCAGGATCAAGTAATGAACATGCACTAGGTGCAGCACTTGCAGGTACAGAATCTGATTGTTGTACGGCGTTGAGTTTGCTTTCCTGGTGGTTTTCCATGGTGCTTTTCTCTACGTGTGTCGCACCCATCGAACGTAGGTAGTAGGTGGTCTTTAATCCACGTACCCAAGCTAACTTATACAGGTTGTCCATCTTCTGTCCGGAGGGTTCAGCCATATATAGGTTGAGCGATTGTCCTTGATCAAGCCATTTCTGACGACGTGAGGCAGCTTCAATTAACCAGCGTGGATCAACTTCAAAAGCAGTTTTATAAATGTTCTTAACTTCGTCAGGGACACGATCAATATTTTGCACACTACCATCGTAGTACTTAAGGTCATTGATCATGACGTTATCCCACAAATTGTGTCGTTTAAGATCAGAAATGAGGTATGGGTTAGCGACCGTGAACTCACCTGATAAGTTCGATTTCACAAATAAGTTTTGGTAAGTCGGCTCAATACTTTGAGTGACACCGCAAATATTAGAAATAGTCGCAGTCGGTGCAATTGCCATGGTGTTTGAGTTGCGAATACCCACTGTCTTCACGCGTGTACGCAATGTTTCCCAATCCAGGGTGGTAGAACGATCTACTTTCAAGAAGCCGCCACGTTCTTTCTCAAGTAAGTCAATTGAGTCGATAGGCAAAATACCTTGAGACCATAATGAGCCTTCATAAGATAAGTAAGCACCACGTTCAGCAGCAAGATCTGTTGATGCTTGAATTGCGTAGTAGCTGATAGTCTCCATAGACACATCAGCAAACTCAACGGCTTGCTCACTTGCGTAAGGAATACGTAACTTATATAGCGCATCTTGGAAGCCCATCAGACCTAAACCAATAGGACGATGACGCAAGTTAGAAGTACGCGCTTTGTTAACGCTGTAATAGTTGTAGTCGATGACGTTATCGAGCATACGAATCGCAGTGTTAATAGTCTTTTGTAACTTGTCTGTGTCTAGCCCGTTCTCAGTCGTATGAGCTGCTAAGTTAACTGAACCTAAGTTACATACAGCGATTTCATCATCAGATGTATTTAATGTGATCTCAGTACATAAGTTGGATGAGTGAACTGTGCCAACATGTCCTTGTGGCGAACGAATATTGCAAGGATCTTTGAAGGTGATCCAAGGGTGGCCCGTTTCATACAGCATGCCTAACATTTTTCGCCATAGGTCAGCCGCAGGAATTCGTTTGTAGTTTTTCAATTCACCTGCATCGGCAAGTTGTTCATACTCACAGTAGCGAGTTTCAAACTTTGCACCGTATAAATCGTGTAAGTCTGGGGTATCGTCAGGGGAGAACAATGTCCAGCCACCTTCTTCGCTAACACGCTTCATGAATAAGTCAGGAATCCAGTTGGCGGTATTCATGTCATGAGTACGACGACGATCATCACCTGTGTTCTTGCGTAAATCCAAAAACTCTTCGATATCTAAATGCCAAGTCTCTAAGTAAGCACACATTGCACCTTTGCGTTTACCACCTTGGTTAACAGCTACTGCGGTGTCGTTGGCAACTTTAAGGAAAGGCACCACACCTTGTGATTTGCCATTAGTGCCTTTAATGTGCGAGCCCATGGAGCGAACGCGTGTCCAGTCATTGCCTAGTCCGCCGGCAAATTTAGACAGCATAGCGTCGTCTTTAATCGCATCAAATATTCCGTGAAGATTATCTGGCACAGTGGTGAGGTAACACGATGATAACTGAGGTCGTAATGTGCCTGAATTAAATAATGTGGGTGTCGAGCTCATGAAGTCAAACGAAGATAATAAGCGATAAAATTCAATGGTACGTTTTTCACGCTCAATTTCGTTGATCGCTAATCCCATTGCCACGCGCATAAAGAATACTTGAGGTAATTCTATGCGAGTGCCTGCTTCGGTATGAATGAAATAACGGTCATAAAGTGTTTGTAAGCCAAGATAAGTGAACTGGTAATCACGAGAAGGCTCTAATGCTTTGCCGAGTGCTTTTAAGTCGTAGTCTTTGGCTAGTTTAGAGTCGATTAGCTCCAGCTTTGCTGCTTCTTCGATGTAATTTTCAAAGTAGATCGCGTACTCCGTATCCATTTCTTTCTGAGTGGCTTGGCTAGGCTTACCATTGACGTGGCTGAGTGCTTCGCAACGAAGGTTATCTAGTAGTAAACGTGCGGCAACATAAGAGTAGTTAGGCTCACGTTCAATCAGCGTACGTGCACTCATGGTGACGGCAGTAGAAACATCACTTTCTGGCACACCATCAAAAAGATTACGTAGTGTTTCATCAATAATAGGTTGTGCTGACACGTTATCTAAATTGCGGCAGGCATCTTCTATAACTGTAGTAAGTCTATGAATATCAAGAGGTTTTACTTTCCCATTGGCGTCAGTAACATTGATGCTAATACCACCTGCGCTAGAGGCTGCAGTCTCTTTAGTTTCAGCGCGTTCTTGTGTACGTCGCTCACGATAAAGCACGTAATCACGCGCTACTTTATGGTGGCCTTCTCTCATTAATGCCAGTTCTACCTGGTCTTGAATATCTTCGATATGGAAGGTGCCACCATCGGGCTTATTACGAGTCAGCGCGTTTTCCACATAGGTGCTCAACTGGTCGACTGTGTCATGAACACGAGTAGAGGCAGCGGCTTCTCCACCTTCTACGGCTAGGAATGCTTTGGTGACAGCAATTTTGATTTTGTCACGGTCAAAACTAGTGACTTTTCCATTACGGCGAATAACGCGGTAATGGCCGGGTGCAGTAGATTGTAATTCTAGCTCGCTGGGAGCATCAGCGAGGGGTGTGGCGTGACTATTTTCTTGAGATGATGTTGTATTATTAGATTGCATTAATAGTCTCTTGGAACTTTATGATTATTTATAGATTTTTTATTTTTCAAAGGAACGAAAGTGCGCGCCTCCCAACCAAGGAACACTATAAGTTGAGGTAGGAGGAGTCGTCAACCCCAATATGTTGTGGATAGAGGTGTCAGTAAGCTGTGGATAACTTGTGTAATAGGCAACTCAAAATAAAAATAATGTGTACTATCGAGCACTTACGATTTTTAAGTAAAAGAAGAATGAGCTAAAACTAGTTGAAGAAATCAAATAGAAATTTTTTATTAATTTCTTCAGAAACATTAATTTTTAAAAGGAATAAACAAGTGTCATGAAGGGAATCCATGCGCGCACCGAAGATCCGCATAAAACTCGCACAGATTGGAGAAATTTACGCCGACTGTTCCCTTATCTGTGGGAATTCCGTGGGCGTATATTGCTTGCGCTGAGCTGTTTAATGGCAGCAAAAGTGGCCACTGTGGCAGTGCCATTAGTGCTTAAACATATCGTTGATTCGCTTGATATGGAACAAATCGCTTTGCAGCTGCCGATTGTGTTGTTGCTAGGTTACGGTGCATTGCGCCTTTCCACTGGATTATTCAATGAATTACGAGATGTATTTTTTGCACGTGCGCGCTTTCATGCGATCAGGCGTTTGTCGTCTGAGGTGTTGGCTCATCTGCACCAATTATCTCTGCGCTTTCATTTAGACCGTCGCACTGGCTCGGTCACACGCGATTTAGAGCGTGGCACTCAGAGTCTCAGTTCTTTATCAAACTATTTTGTATTTATCGTGTTTCCAACGATATTTGAAATAACCTTGGTAACGGCCATTTTATTTGGTTCTTATGATGTGCAATTTACGTTGATTACGTTATCTACCATCACTGTATACGTTATGTTCACAGTCATGTTTACCAACTGGCGGATGCATTATCGCCACCTGGCTAACAAGTTGGACTCTCAAGCGCACTCGCAAGCGGTCGATAGCTTGCTAAATTATGAAACAGTTAAATATTTTAATAATGAAAAATATGAAGTCGATAGATATGCCGACACATTAAGTGAGTGGGAGCAGGCTTCAGTAAAAAGCACTTTCACAATGTCGTTATTAAATTTTGGCCAGGCAGTCATTATTGCGCTAGGTGTTACGGGGATCATGATATTTGCCGCGCAAGGCGTGGTGGCAGGGGAGATGACTATTGGTGACTTGGTGCTGGTTAATGCATTAATGCTACAACTATTTGTGCCTATGAGCATGCTGGGGATTGTGTATCGACAAATTACTTATTCGCTCGCCGATATGGATATGTTGGCTAAGCTATTAGAAGAGTCACCAGAAGTACAAGACCAACCCAATGCTAGCGATCTAAAAATAACTAATGGCGAAATACGATTTGATGAGGTGAGCTTTTCCTATACACCTGATCGAAAAATACTCGACAAAGTCTCATTAGAAATTAAGCCAGGAGAAAAAGTGGCCATTGTCGGTCCTTCAGGTTCGGGTAAATCGACGATTGCACGCTTGTTATTTCGATTTTATGACGTTAGTGAAGGTGGCATATTTGTGGATGGAGAAAATATTGCTAGTTGCAGTCAAGATAGTTTGCGTACTCATGTCAGCATGGTGCCCCAAGACACCATGCTGTTTAACGAAACTATTCGTTTCAATATTCAGTATGGGAATCCAAAAGCCAGTGAGCAGGATCTCCTGCAGTCGGTGTCGTTGGCCAATTTAGATAAATTGATCGCTAAGTTGCCTGACGGATTGGATACTGTCGTTGGTGAGCGCGGATTGAAGTTGTCTGGCGGCGAAGTGCAACGTGTGGCGATTGCACGTGCCATTTTGAAGAAGCCAAAAATTATTGTATTTGATGAAGCGACGTCTAGTCTGGATACAAATACCGAAGTAGCCGTGATGAAGGCGATTAGAAAGGTCACTAACAATGTTACGTCATTGATGATTGCGCATCGCTTATCGACGATAGTGGATGCCGATAAAATATACGTGGTGGATTCAGGAAAAGTAGTTGAACAGGGCACTCATGCTCAACTACTGGCAGGGAATCAGCTATACTCGCAGTTATGGGCCTTGCAACAAAAAGACTCAGAAAAAGACCAACCCACCAGTTAAAAAATTATGAGTGACGAATCTGAATTATTAGAGCTTGATGCTAGCGGTGGCTGTGCGAGCGATGAGCCGTTTGCATTACGCGTACTTGGCGATAGCATGGAGCCAGAGTTTAAAGATGGTTGCATTATTATCATTGATCCTGCTGCCAATGTAGAAAATGGTAGGTATGTTATTGCCGAAATAGATGGAGAATATATTTTCCGCCAACTAATGCAGGAAGGTGAAAAGTTTTTCTTGCAGGCAATTAACCCGGGTTACAAGCCGGTTGAAATAGAAGGCGCAAGCGTTGTTCGTGGAGTGATTACACAAAGAGCAGGCGCCAGAAGGACATACCACAAGCACTACGATTAATATCCTGGTCATTCCCATGTGGATGGGAATCCAGCCACGCTGAATAAGATGCCAGCGTGTACTTAAACTCCACTCAACCTGTTCCTATGCTAGATTTTCGTGTCGACAACTGCTCTTTGGGTGGTTCTACCTTCTGCATCCATGCCGTCCGTACGAGGGAATAACGTCAAGCCCTGTTGGAAGTATGTTTGCTTGAAGCAGCAAAAAATTATTTTTGATAGCGATTAAAAAATTTCACGTATAGAAAAAATAATAAAAGATACGCTGCAATCAGCGATAAATTTTGGCCGGTGGTCAGGCTGGGGATATTAAGTGTGACAACACTCGCCAGCATCACGGCCACTAATGCGAATCGATTTCTTTGCCAAGGTTTCATTTGTATAGTACGGATGAGCTTTGTAAGTTTAAAAGAGCAGCCATCAGAGCAGTCACTTAAGCTAGAGATGTAACCATAGATAGTGCTAATCAGAAAATAACACTTAATTAACAATAATAGAGCCTAAGTACACGCTTTACACATGAAGTCGTCAAGTTAAACAACACTACCATGTGGTTTGTATAGGCTGAGTTGAGGTTGTGTAGCTTAGGTTGCCTTGGGTCGCAAATATTCTTCGGCATGGTCGCCATCAACTTGCTGTGTGTGTTGGTCTATCATCGGTTGGTCATAGTCATTCCAGCCACGCAAACCGGTTTTCAGTGAGCACGCATACTTGAAGCCAAGTTGCTTGAGAGTGAAAGCCGCCATGCAACTGCGTTTACCAGAACGACAGATGACCACAATGTTTTTATCACGCGCATTGGATAATTCGGGATCAGTTTCGTCGTAGCCTGCTTCTGATGCAGCCTCGAGAATGCCGCGTGGAATGTTAATTGAATTGGCAATATGCATGGCGTGAAATTCATCGGCTTCACGCACATCGATTAATAACAAAGTTTCATTGTTATTAAATTTTTGTTCGAGATCCCAAGGCATTAACTCACTAATGTGCCTGGCCGCATCCGCGGCCAGCTGGTCATACGTCTTCATGGCTAAACTATAGCGGTGTTTTTTTAGCACGAAGCCCTTGTTCAACGGCTATCACAGCCGCTTCTACGCGAGAATGAATATTTAATTTGCGTAGAATCGCTTTTACGTGCAATTTCACTGTGCCATCAGATATACCTAAGTTTCTGGCAATGACTTTATTGCTTTGGCCTTCAGCTAATAGACTTAGAATTTCAGCTTCTCGAGGAGTTAAATCATCAATAGGGCTAGGTTCAGACTCTAAGATAGGTTCGCCTTTGACAACACGCGCTAATATCTGCGTTAGATTTGGCGCAACCACGGTTTCACCTTTAACAATTTCACGTAATGCCGCGACCACGTCATCAGGTTCCATGTCTTTTAGTAAATAGCCTTTTGCACCATTGCGTAACGCTTCAACTAAATCGCGTTCGTCATTACTGGTGGTAAGCATGGCAATTGGTGCTTCAAATTTATTCTGCTGCAATTGCTTTAATACATCTAAGCCAGAAAGGCTGGGCATGCGCATATCGAGCAAAATAATATCTGGTTTTAATTCTTGAGCTAGGCGTATGCCCTCGTTGCCATCGCCTAATGAGCCAATAACATCAATATTATGTCGTTCCAGTAGGCCTTGTAGGCCATCCCTGAAGAGAGTGTGATCATCAATAATCAATACGCGTAGGTTAGAGCTCATTATTTATTTGGTCTGCCGTAGGTTGATTGTGTGTGAATTCTAAAACAATTCGTGTGCCTTCGCCTGGTTCACTTTCTACAGTAAATTCTGCACCAAAGCGCTTAGCCCGATCCCGCATAATCGATAAGCCGATATGCTCGCCGGCATGATAGCTTGTCTGAGGCTTCGAAAAGCCAACGCCATCATCTTCAATTAACACTTCATAGCTGTCTGAGCCGTTGGCACGCATCATTATGCGCACATTCTCGGCATCACTGTGTTTTCTTATGTTAGTGAGTGATTCCTGGATTATACGCAGAATATGGAACTCTGTTTCAGCCGGTAAGGTGGTTTCAGCCCATTCATTTTGAAAAAACACTTGAATTTCATCATTTACTTGGCGGAAACGGTCAATTGATTGCTCGACAGATGATATCAGGCTGACTAATATGGTCGGTGATCTGAAATGAGAGATTAGTTCACGGATCTCAGTATGAGCCTCATTAATTGACGCTTCGATTCTCTCCATCTCAGCCCAGGTTTGAGCCTCATTGCCTTGGTGTAATGTTTCGTCTAACACGCGGACTTGAAAGCGAATGCTGGTTAGCGTTTGCGCCAGTGAGTCATGCAGCTCATTTGAAATGTGGTTGCGTTCACGCAAAATTGATAAAGTCGTTGCCTCTTCATCTAAATGCGATTTTTCGATAGCGGCACCTAAGTGTCGGCCAATACTGGTAAAGAGCTCATCAAAATCTTCAAAATCATTTAATGAGTTTTTATGGACATAGAGGTTATACGCGCCCAATAATTTTTCTTGGTATTGCAGCGGCACAACCAGTATGCAAACTTGTTTGTCATCGAAATATTTCTTGCAGAACGCATCATCGCAATCTAAAAGTTTTATATTTAATATTCCAAAGCCATCTTCTTGAGTGTCACTGGAATGATTGATTAAACAATGTCGTGCGTGCTCTGCAATGATTTCTTCGTTGCTATTGATGTGTGTGAGTAGTTCAACTTCACTGTCATTATGGACTAGATAAGCGACGGCAGCTTGTGCACCGACAAGCTCAGTCATATTAAAAAGGAACTGACTTAGTAATGAGTCCACATCCCTTGATAAGTTAATACTGTTAGCGACATCATACAAAATTGATAATGAGCGAGTTTTTTGTGCGATGTAGTTGGTATGTTTATGTACTTGATTTTCAGCGCTGGTCGACAGGGATTGCAACATCTCACCAATGAAATGTAAGTCTTGATAAACATCTTCATAGTCACCCATGGGCTTGTCTAAAAATTTTGCATCAAGATCTCCGGAACGAATCATCTGTGTCCAATCTTTAATACGTTGTGCAGGGACGACGTAACTAGACCACAAATTCCAAAATGCAATTACAATCAGCACTAGGCCTGCGCATAAAATCAACCAAGACCAAGCAACGATAAATATACTGAATATCGATAAGCCTAACCCTAATGCCGCACTGGCCGCTGGCAAGTTGGCATGGTTGGCTAGTTTTACTAGAAATGATTGCACTGTGGTTGAATTAGATTTAATTCGCACCAGATTTATGGGTCGTTATTTTTCTGCAGTACTACTAGCGGAGTAATTAGGGTCGTTAGGGTTGAGGAATACAAAGTGAAACTGTTTCGGTTCCAGTTCTGCGTAATCAACTACCGTGCCTTTTAATAATTCATAACTAGTTTTAGCAATAACGATATCAACGCCATTTGAGTGATAGCTGATATCTTCACCCTTAGCATTGCCTACGTCATCAAAACCCATGCCGTAATGAAATGATCCATTTGGCTTTACTGTGACAGCAATACGCAAAGGCAGCTTGTCGGTTTGTGATTCTACGGCTGACTTTTTAACTTGTTGCGCAGCGATTTCTGTAATTGATACTTCCATAGTGTGTAACTTCCAAAATATAGTGTTGAGACTATTATAACTGTATTCGTGTGTTTAAGCCTGCTTGGATTGGCAAGATTCGACAAAATTCAAAAACTGCAAGATCCATGGGTTATGAATGCTATGGCGCTGATGCGCATAGCATGCAAGCGTATTGTGCAGATGGATACCATCCTGTTTATTCTGAATACCGCTACCACGTGACATATCAAATACCATTGTAGTGTCTTGTTTCAATCCTGATAAATGCGAATAGTGGAATTCATGTGCATTAATCGGTGATGATGGGCTGCTTGGCCAAAATGCATGCTGGTTTTCACTGAACTGAATGTAGCCACGCCCTTGAGGCGTTGGTGTCATCACACAGTCTGCGTCAATCACACCGGCCATTGCTGCGCGATCACCTTGATATTGTATATTGTTACATAGATACATTAGCCCGCCACATTCCGCATAAGCGGGTAACCCTTGCGTCAGTGCGTTATTAATTTGTGAGCGCATTGATTGATTGTCTTGTAATGCTTGCATACATTTTTCAGGGAAACCTCCACCAATAAATAGTGCATCTACATTAGGTAAATCTTTATCATTCAATGTATCAAAAGGAACTAACGTGGCGCCTAGCTGCTGAAAAATGTCTAAGTCATCCGGGTAATAAAAACCAAACGCACGATCTTTTGCATAACCAATGCGTAAATCAAATGATGCGCCCACTTTTTGAGGGGTAATATCTGCTGATGGTATCGGCGTGGAAAGCTCTATGAGCGCGTCAAGATCTACTTGGTCGCCAATCATGTTTGCTAGTGACTGGGTTTTCTCAATGGCTTGCTTATCTTCATTGCTGGGAATTAAGCCGAGGTACCTTTCTTCTAGCGTTAATGCATCGTCACGACGTATTGCGCCTAGTACGGTTAAGTCTGTGTAGTGTTCAACGACTTGGTGAAGTTTTTTCTCATGGCGACCGCCACCAACAAAATTCAAAATCACCCCTTGAATATTCACTTCAGGGTCAAATTGTTGATAACCCAGTAGCAGGGGAGCAATGCCACGAGTTGTGCCGCGGCAATCCAATACCAGTACCACGGGGGATTTAAGTAATTTAGCTAATGCGGCATTACTGTTGCTGCCATCTAGTGCTAAGCCATCATAAAGACCTTTATTCGCTTCGATGATGGAAATGTCTGCATCCACACTTTTGCGATGAAACAATTCTAGTATTTCTTGATTGGATTGTGTCCAGAAGTCTAGGTTATAACAATTACGCCCGGAGGCGGTTGCCAACCACATTGGATCGATATAATCCGGGCCTTTTTTGAAAGGCTGAACAATTTTATTTTTCGCACGTAGCGCAGCACAAATTCCTGTGCTGACAATGGTTTTTCCAGAAGACTTATGCGCGGCGGAGAAAAGTATCTGGCCCATGGCGTTGTATGTTTTAATAAGGTCCAGCGCAAAGCGTACTATATAAACAATTCAATAAGCACTACCCGTAATCGATAGCTATTTATGTCTACTGAAAAAAATAATAGTCCCTCTGTAGGGATGATCAGCCTTGGCTGCCCTAAAGCGTTAGTTGATTCTGAGCGCATTATCACTCAGCTGCGCAGTGAGGGCTACCAAATCTCCAATGAATACGATGGCGCAGATGCGGTGATTGTGAATACTTGCGGTTTTATTGATTCTGCTAAACAAGAATCTTTAGAGGCGATTAGCGAAGCATTAACACAAAATGGCAAAGTAATCGTGACAGGTTGTATGGGTGTCAATAGCGAAGATCTTGCAGCCATTCCTAGAGAGGTGTTGAGTATTTCTGGTCCTCAAGATGTGGACTCAGTAATGAATGCTGTACGCAAGTCTGTGCCCATTGCGCACGATCCATTTATAGAGTTATTGCCTCCGCAAGGGATTAAGTTAACGCCTAAGCATTATGCGTATATAAAAATTTCTGAAGGTTGTAATCATAAATGTACATTTTGTATTATTCCATCAATGCGTGGAAAGCTACAAAGCCGTCAATTACATGATGTGATGGAAGAAGCAGAAAAGTTAGCTGAGGCAGGCGTTAAAGAGTTATTGGTGATTTCTCAAGATACCAGCGCTTATGGTTTGGATATAAAACATGAGTCACAGCTATGGCGTGGCAAAGTCTATAACAACTCAATGTTAGATTTATGCAAAGCTATGGGCGAGTTAGGCATATGGGTTCGTTTACATTATGTGTATCCCTATCCGCATGTAGAAGATGTGATTCCACTAATGGCAGATGGAAAGATACTTCCTTATATTGATGCGCCCTTTCAACATGCGAGTTACGCTGTTTTAAAACGGATGCGTCGACCGGCTTCAAGCGATCGCACGTTGGAGCAGATTCAACGCTGGCGACAAATATGTCCGCAGCTAGCGATACGTAGTACTTTCATTGTTGGCTTCCCAGGCGAGACAGATAATGATTTTGAGCAGCTATTAACATTTTTGAAAGAGGCTGAGCTTGATCGTGTTGGCTGCTTTCAATATTCGCCCGTTGAAGGTGCAAAATCTAATCAATTAGATGGCCAGCTAGATGATGAAGTTAAACAAGAGCGCTGGCATCGGCTGATGCAACTACAGCAAGAGATAAGCGAAAATAAATTAGAAGAAAAAGTGGGCCAGACTTTAGATGTACTCATTGATGAAGTGACGGAAGAAGAAGCGATTGGTAGAAGTTATGCGGATGCGCCTGAGATTGATGGTGCTGTCCATGTGTATAGCAATAATCCATTGCAAGTGGGCGATATTGTGAAAGTTGTGATTGAAGAAGCCACAGAATATGATTTGATCGGTTCGCAAGCTTAACGATTTATAAAAAAGCTACTAAAAGATTCAAAAATATAAATTAACAAGCAGATTAGGTTCAGCTGCTTGTTGTGACTAGGTGGTTAGATGCGTTTGTGTTTAAGCTCTTTCCCCTAATTGTGATCGCAGATTGGGTCAGTTGAATTCTGTAAATTAGAAAACTTGATTAAGTCGTATTTTTATTCGGGTGATACAGGTGGGAATTTCAAGTGGATCTGTAACAGATTTGTCATTATCGTTACTTGGAATATCCAATATACAATAAATAATGTATGCCGATAGCGTCTGAAACAGGACTTTGGTGGTTGAATGCTTGGATGAGTTGCATTGACTGGCTTAATCATCAGACACTATAATGTATATACATTGTATATCTTTCGGTCTGGACGATCAAAAATAATGAGCGACAAAAGTAAGAACAAGAATAAGAATAAGGATAGTCAGCTGGTCATACGCATCAATAAAAAAGAGCGTGATGAATTCGTATCACTTTGTGATGAGCTTGATACTAGTGCGGCAAGAGAGATACGGCGCTTTATTCGCGACTTTATTCATCAACAAGACAAATAATCATATCGTTAGTCAGCCAATGCTAACTAACTAAATAGCAACTTTCCCACCGGTGTCCAGTTTTAGTCTGTATCTAATTAGGTCGAATTATTATTACATTTGATCCATATTGCGCGGCTAAAGCGGTTTTCATATAGCCTCAATAAAGAGATAATAGCTGTTATTAGATAAGCGCTATATTGAACAATTATTCATCAGTGATAGATAACAATAAGGAACGATAACATGGAAAAAATACCAGCCACGTTAATACCGGGTGATGGTATTGGCCCCGAGATTGTTAAAGCGACGCTTAAGATACTAGATACCTTAGGAGCCTCTTTTGAATGGGATGAGCAATTAGCCGGTGTTGCCGCTGAAACAGTCTGTGGTGACCCATTACCACAAGCGACTATTGATAGTATTCGCAAAACCAAGCTTGCGTTAAAAGGTCCCTTAACAACACCGATAGGCAGTGGTTTCCGTTCAATTAATGTGCGATTGCGTGAAGAGTTTCAGTTGTTTGCTAATGTGCGCCCGGCAAGAAGCTTTTTGTTAGGTGGACGTTTTGAAAATGTAGATATCGTACTGATTCGTGAAAATTTAGAAGGCTTGTACGTCGGAGTTGAACATTATATTCCTATTGGAGATGACCCTAAGGCGGTAGCAGAAGCAACAGGGATTATTACTCGTTATGGGTGTACTCGCTTTGTAGAATTTGCATTTAACTGGGCAATTCAAAACAATCGTAAGAAAGTCATTATTGTTCATAAAGCCAATATTCTTAAGAAGCTCACGGGTTTATTTTTAGAGATTGCAATGGAAGTTGGTAAAAAATATGAGGGCCAATTAGAAGTTGAAGAACGTATTGTTGATAACTGTGCAATGCAGTTAGTGCTCAATCCCAATCAATTTGATGTATTGATTACAACTAATATGTTTGGTGACATTCTTTCGGATGAAATCGCAGGCTTGGTGGGTGGATTAGGTTTAGCACCGGCAGCCAATATTGGTAAAGATGCTTCTATATTTGAAGCCGTACATGGTTCTGCGCCAGATATTGCAGGTAAGAATATCGCTAACCCAACTGCTTTGCTGTTAGCGGCAGGATTGATGCTAGATCATGTAGGTGAAGCAGAAAAAGCCGGTCGACTTAGAGAGGCAATAGACACACAACTAACAAGTGGTGAAGGTTTGACGAGTGATCTTGGTGGTAAAGCTAATACAATGGAATTTGCCGATAATATTATTGCAAGATTATAAGTTTACGATTCAGTTTTAGTGTCTATTTTAGTGCCTAGCACGACGTCTTTCTCACGTAGCTGAGTAAGCGTCGTGTGCCCGCCATGCACCACTACATCTTGTGAGATTGATGGAATCTCTTTGGCGATGGTGAGTAAAATTTCTTCACCTGTTTGAGTCTTGTTGTTAGCCACTAGCTCGACTAGCCGAGCGGTCATTGGGTTCATTTCCATAAACCCAACCTTATCTTTTTGATCTCTATACACCAAAATAAAAGTCGCTTGTTCTGGAGCAGTCTCGGGTTGGAAGCCCGGTTTTATTTTATGCACAGGATAATCGTAACGATCAAGTTGCATTAGTGGAGAAAGCACAGGTATTTGCTTGAGCAAGTTGCCATTTTTGTTGATGCCTCCCCACTCTATTTCGGCGTCTGAAAACGACAGCATTATTTCTAGCCACTCATAATGGGTGAGCTCTAATAAAAATGCGGGATCTTCTTCCTGTGATTTCCGCTCTTCGTTTAGATAGATAAGGAATTCTTTGGAGATATCCTTAAAGTATGGCGAATGACTTTTATGTGTCGAGAAAAAATCTCTGACCATTTTGTGCCAAGCATCATCACTATAAAGTTTACGTGTGACCGGGAAGCCACTTGCTAAAAAACCTTGTACATTTCTATACAATAAGCCACGGTAGATTTCTAAACGACGATCTTCAATTCCAGCAGGTGCCGGATTTTTTTCTGGATCTCTTAAGTGCGCAGTAAATTCGTATTGCACATCTTTAAAATTCTTTTGTATTTTAAGCATGAGCAGATACTGTGTTAGCAGAATTATTCCATTTCTGCTGTAGCTGACGAATTTGATCAACCTCTTTCATTAGTGCAGGAATTTTGGGGATATTAAAATCTCTTTCTAGCAGCGTGGGAAATACACCAAACGTTTCATAAGCTTTATCTAGTATTGTCCACACGGGGCCAATTACATTAGCACCATGTGTGTCTATAATTAAATCTTTTGCTTCATTGTAATGGCCGGCTATATGGCAGTAAGTTATTCGTTGTTTAGGCAGTGATTGTAAAAAAGTGATCGGGTCATATCCATGGTTGACTGAATTCACATAAATATTATTTACATCTAATAATAATTCGCAATCTGCTTCTTCCAATACTGCTTTAAGGAAATCGATTTCTTCCATTTCTTTGCCAGGGGCTGCGTAGTAAGACGCATTCTCTATAGCGATGCGTTGGCCAAGAATATCTTGCACCTGTTTGATGCGATCTGCTACGTAATGTACTGCTTCACTGGTGAAGGGGATGGGCATTAAGTCATACAAGTGACCTTGGTCTGAACAGTAAGTTAAATGTTCTGTGTATTTGAGAATATTATGCTGCTGCATAAATTTTTTAATGTCATGGATAAACTCTAAATCTAAAGGGGTTGGTCCACCGATAGATAAAGATAGACCGTGAGTGACAAAGTCATAACGTTCAGTGTATTCGCGAAAACGTTTCCCTAGTCGCCCGCCGATTCGGATCCAGTTTTCTGGTGCAACTTCCATGAACTGAACTTGCATAGGATTAACCTCAAGAAGCTCTTCCATCATGTGGCCGCGCCTAAGCCCTAGACCCGCACCACTTACACAGTATTCATTAGACATAATATTCTCTTTATGGGGCTATTATTTTGAACGTTGCCGTTTTCTATATTTCCTATCGTTTGTTGATGAAGTTTAAGTAGTAATCAAGGCTGAAGAATTTACCGGCACCAATGAAAAACAATACTAACAACATAATGAAATAGGTAGTGGCAAACTCGATGCCATTATTGAGGGAAACGAAACCACCATTCTCGGTTAACCATGAATAGTTGCCATGTTCTTTTAATATATCTTTAGCGACACCTAATCGCTCCACTGCTTCCATGGTTCGCTCTGTTGCAAATAGTCCTGAGCCGGATGAAATTGCTAACCATCCGTTACCAATATGTACAGAGAAAATTGCTACTAACATGGTGGCCATTAGCGGGATAGATATCCAACGTACTCCGAAGCCAACGAGTAGAAATATTGCGCCTAATACTTCTGTCCAGCCAGCGAGGAAAGCCATGAGTGTTGGCAGTGGTAATCCAAGGCCCCAATCCGCGTTTCCAAACCAGCTGACAGTTGATTCAAATGGCATAAAGGTTGAGAAATCAATTTTACTTGTACCTGCCATCCAAAAAACTGGCACCAGATAAAGGCGTAACGCTAATGGCCCAAGAAAATCTAATACGCGTAGCTTGTCAAAAATTGAATTTATAAAATTAATTATGCCCATGGTTGTTACTCCCAAGTTCTAGTTTGTTTTAAATATGCACGTATTTTGCTTCACTTGAATACAATTCATCTAGTGGTATTGATCTTCCTTGAGAGTTAACAATATACGCATGTTTTCTGCATAATTGACGAGGCTCTACGACACCACAAGAGTGGGCAATGACTCCTACTTCATAGACCATGTTTTTGACGTAATTACTTACACGCTGTGCCTTATTTTCTGGATTCAAGCCACTTTGCAGATCTTTGTCATGGGTGGTTATGCCGGTGGGGCAAGTGTTTTTATTGCATTGAAGTGCCTGAATACAGCCGATGGAAAACATAAAGCCACGTGCTGATGTAATAAAGTCCGCACCTGTCGCTAGTGCCCATGCGACTTCGACTGGAGTAATTAATTTTCCTGAGGAGATAACTTTTATGCGATCACGAAGACCGTGTTCTTTTAATTTATTGATGAGTAGAGGCAGGCTTTGTTTTATAGGTAAACCCACGTTGTCCATTAAACTCATAGGCGCGGCACCTGTTCCTCCGTCTCCGCTATCTAATGTAATATAATCTGGTGCAGATTCTATTCCACGTTGATTTATTAGTTTGAATAGATCATCAAGCCAATCTCTGGCTCCTAAGACAGTTTTGAATCCTACGGGTTTGCCAGTTATGTCTCGAATTTTTTTTAGCATATCGAGTAATTCCTCAGCCGAACTGACATCAATATGTCTATTAGGGCTAATAGAGTCGGCGCCTACAGGGATGCCACGGATTTTGGCAATTTCTTCATTGACTTTGGCGCCAGGTAAAATACCACCTTTCCCAGGTTTAGCACCTTGAGCAAGTTTTAATTCAAACATTTTCACCTGCTTGTGATCACTTACCGCTTTTAATTTCTCGGTATCTAATTTTCCTTCCTGATCACGAACACCATATTTTGCGGTGCCGATTTGGAAAACAATATCTGCTCCACCTTCTAGGTGGTAGGGGGATAGACCACCTTCACCGGTATTCATCCAGCATCCTGCCATGCGCGCACCGTTAGATAGCGCTAGTACAGCAGGTTTAGAAATTGCCCCAAAACTCATTCCTGAAATATTAATGATGGAACGTGTGGTGTAGGGTTGTTTGCAAGATTGTCCAATGGTGACTTCATGTGGCTCTGCAGAATCAATGCTTAATTTAGGGAAGGGGCAGTTACCAAAAATAATCGTGCCCGGTTTATAAAGGTCACATGTTGATCCAAATGCAATAGTGGAATCGATATCTTTAGATGCGCGATATACCCAAGATCTTTCTGCTCGATTAAACGGTAACTCTTCTCGGTCCATGGCAAAAAAATATTGGCGAAAGAATTCGCCCATATGTTCAAAGAGATAACGAAAGCGACCTATGACGGGGTAATTGTGTCGAATCGCTTGCTTTGTCTGTGAGCGATCAATGACATATAAAACAGCGACAAGAATAATGCCTGCGCCAATGATGAAAATAAATAGGAATGCTAAAATTTCAAGGGTGGTTAATGCGAATGTGGATATTTCATACATTTCCATTGGGACTCTCCAGCGTCTTATATTCGATACTTATTATATAACGTTAGGCGCAAAAAAAAATGGCGGGTCCTATTAAGGATCCCGCCGTTCCGACACACTAGATTCGATAGCAACTAGAATCTAGTGTGTTGGTATCAATGCTGACACCTGTGGGGCTTGGTCGGTTGGGATTAGCTCTCGCCGCACTTACCTTCACCACACTTACCTTCTTCCATTTTTTCGGCAGCAGCTTCACCTTCACCACATTTACCTTCACCACATTTACCTTCTTCCATTTTTTCGGCAGCAGCTTTACCTTCGCCACATTTACCTTCTTCCATTTCAGCAACCATGTAGCCAGAAGAAAGCTCAGTTAAATCAAATGGGTTTGCATCAGCATTAGCAATAGGCATAGCCATTACACTTACTGTTAGAGCAGCGGCAACTGCTGCAGCGATGGGCTTAAGTTCAAATTTCTTAGACATTTACTTTCTCCGTACTTGTTTATTTATGTGTTACTTAAAATTTTTGTTCAATTGTTGCTTCCTGACTATAAAGACCCTAGGTAGTGAGTTTATATTACAAGTTATAAGCACAAACCATTACCTTGCTATAAATAAGGTGAAATGGTTGCGGTTTTTAGAGTGAATAAAAACTATTGAGTTCCCACCCTATCTGATGATACCGGTATAACTTGATCAGCCAGCTTTTTTAGAAAATTCACATAGATCATATATTGTACAAATTGTGCATTTGGGTTTGCGAGCAATGCAAGTATAACGACCATGTAATATCAGCCAATGATGGGCATCGCGCTTAAATTCCTCAGGGACTAAACGTAGTAAACGTTTTTCTACCTCGATTACATTTTTGCCAGGAGCGATTCCGGTTCTATTGGACACCCTATATATATGAGTGTCGACGGCGATGGTGGGGTGTCCAAATGCTGTATTTAACACCACGTTGGCCGTTTTTCGTCCAACACCAGGTAGGGCCTCTAATGCGTCACGATTTTCTGGGACATGAGCATTATGTTTATCCATCAGAATTTTACAGGTATTAATAATGTTTTTAGCTTTTGTGTTGTAAAGACCGATGGTTTTCACATAGGCTTTCAATTTTTTCTCACCTAAGCTAAAAATTGCTTCAGGTGTGTTGGCAGCCTTAAACAGTGGGCCAATAGCTTTATTGACACTAATGTCAGTGGCTTGTGCCGACAGAATGACGGCAATGAGCAATTCAAAATTATTGCTATAGTTAAGCTCGGTCGTGGGATGTGGATTCAGTTCGCGTAAGCGGCTAAAAATTTCTGTGCGTTTAGTTTTGTTCACAGTCTGAGAGATGGGTTGGAGTTAATTATTTTTCTAATCGAGAGTTTTTGAGTGCCAGTAACTTATCAGCAAGTCCTTGCTTACTGTTAGATAAAAAAGTCTGCTGTTGAGATTTTTTATTTATTAGGCGTTGCTCACGAAATTTTATACGTTGTTTGCTTTTGCTAGTAAAATTTTTCTTAGCAGATCTGTGTTCTAGCATGTTAATCCCATAAGCAAAAGTTTGTGCTAATGGGATGTTGCTAGGACAGGCTGTATCGCATTTGCCACATTGAGTGCATGAGGCTAGCGACTGTTTTTCAGCATGGCTAAATTTCTTGCCACGAATGTTGGCGTATAAAGATTCTGGATTTAATTGACTCGGGCAGACAGGGATACAATCATTGCAATGGATGCAAGCTTTGTGGTCGCTGAATTTCGGAACGCTGGGTTGAATTTTTTCTAGCGCATGATTAGATTGCATTGAAATGCAATCAACCGGGCAAGGCTCAATGCATAGTTTACAGCCTGTGCACAATTGCTTGATCACACTATGAAGTTGTTTCGACGCACCTAGAATGGCATCAAACGGACAGGCTTTAATGCAAAGTGTGCAACCAATGCAGCGATCTTCATCTATAACAGCGAGTGTTTTGCTAAATGAGATCGGCGTTGATTGCATATGAAATTTACTTGACGCGCATTCCTGGTGTTGCACCATCGTCAGGATGAATTATAAATAATCCACTATCAGTGCCGCTGGCCGCGATGACCATGCCTTCGGATAAACCAAAACGCATTTTACGTGGAGCAAGGTTGGCTACCATTACTACCAGCTTCCCTTCTAGGTCTTCTGGTTTGTACGCGCTTTTGATACCCGCAAATACATTTTTCTGTAAGCCACCAGTAGGCTCGCCAAGATCTAAAGTGAGTTGCAATAATTTGTCAGCGCCTTCTACATGCTGTGCTTTTGCGATACGTGCTATGCGTAAATCGAGTTTGGAGAAATCATCAAATGAAATTTCATCACTGATAGGATCGCTGGCTTTGGGTGCAGCATCTTGCTTTGTTTCTTCGGTTATTTTTTCTATGGCTTCTTTTTCGATGCGTGTAATCAGTGGTTTGAATTTATTTATCTCATGGCCTTCGGGGAAAGGTAGATCACTAGCCAAATCATCCCAGCTAATTTCTGTATTTAAAAAGACTTCAGATTTTTGTGCCAACTCAGGCATGACTGGTTTTAAATAACCAATTAATAAGTGAAACATGTTGATGCCAAAACTGCATACTTGATGAACTTCTTCTTTGTTGGCTTCGTCTTTAATGCGTTCCCAAGGTTTGTTTTTGTCTATTACTTGGTTGGCAGTATCTGCTATAGCCATAATGATTCTCATGGCTTCAGAATATTTTCTTTCTTCATAACATGTTTTAATTGCATCATTTCTATTAACTGCAGCTGTGTATGTTTCCTCTCCATCTGGAACAGAAATTTGATCAGTCAGTTTCGAATCAAACTTTTTATTTATAAATCCTGCGCAGCGGCTAGCAATGTTTACTAGTTTTCCAACCACGTCGCTGTTCACGCGCTGTTGGAAGTCTTCAAGATTCAAATCAATATCAGCAATACCATCGTTTAATTTTGCGGCATAGTAATAGCGCAAGTACTCAGGTTGTAAGTGATTCAAATAAGTACGCGCTTTAATAAAGGTGCCGCGCGACTTAGACATTTTCTTGCCGTTAACCGTCAAAAAGCCATGGCAGTAAACACTGGTGGGTGTGCGCCAACCCGAGCCCATTAATGTTGCTGGCCAAAATAAAGTATGGAAATAAGCGATATCTTTTCCTATGAAATGATAAAGCTCTGCATCGCTATCAGGCTTCCAAAACGAATCGAAATCTTCGCCAGTACGATCACAGTAATTTTTAAAGCTGGCCATGTAACCAATCGGTGCATCTAGCCATACATAAAAGTATTTGCCTGGGGCATCTGGAATTTCAAATCCAAAATAAGGTGCGTCGCGTGAGATATCCCAGTCCTTTAATCCATCCTCAAACCATTCTGAAATTTTATTAGCAATTTCTGATTGTAGACTGCCAGATTGAGTCCACTCTTTTAACGCCGGCTCTAATGTGCTGAGTTTGAAAAAGTAATGTAGATTTTCTTTTTCTATTGGCTTAGCACCACTTAGTGCGGAACGTGGGTTAATTAAATCTGATGGTGTGTAGGTGGCACCGCAGACTTCGCAGTTATCACCATACTGTTCTTCTGCCTTACATTTCGGACAGGTGCCGCGAACAAAGCGGTCAGGTAAAAAAACTTTTTCGTCTGGGTCAAATAAATCAGTGACTGTCTTGGTGCTGATATAGTCATTTTTCTGCAACTCTTTGAACATGCTGGTTGCAAAATGTTTATTTTCTTCT
Source organism: uncultured Gammaproteobacteria bacterium (assembly GCA_963926275.1). GTDB lineage: Bacteria > Pseudomonadota > Gammaproteobacteria > UBA4575 > UBA4575 > UBA1858. Next base: position 32,546 of record CAWUWP010000117.1, read on the forward strand.
GAGTGGGTGCTGTGGAAATTATCAAAATTTACATGGAAATCAGCAAAATCCTGCTCATGTTCTTGTTTGGTTTTGGCAATAAGCTGTTCGGGTGTGATGCCCTCTTGTTGAGCGCGAATCATTATTGGCGTGCCATGAGCATCGTCTGCACAGACATAAATACATTGGTGACCACACATTTTTTGAAAGCGCGTCCATATATCCGTCTGAATGTACTCTACGAGATGGCCTAAATGGATAGATCCATTCGCGTAAGGAAGTGCGCTAGTGACTAAAATTCTTCGATTATTCACGTGTTTACAGAACATATTGCTTAATGAGGGCGTACCTTACCAGCTTCCTAAAAGTGCGGCTAGATAGATTGCCTATCGACTTAATATCTCAATCAGGAGCTAGGAATGAGCCTGCTGGGGTGTTTAACTGCACTCCATTTTAGAACATTAGTCACCAAGAGGATTCATCCAATGGCAAGCGTTAGCCCACAGCAAGTAGAAGACACCCTAAAGAACATAGAAGACCCCAATGTAGGCAAGAGCATCGTTGCTGCTAAATGGGTGAAAGACATTAGTGTGGATGGCGATAAAGTCAGCATCAATATTGAGTTTGGCTATCCGGCTAAGAGCATGCTGGAGGAATTTTCTGAAAAAATAGGCAATGAAGTCAGTAAGTTAGAGGGTGTCGCCGATGTCGACATTACCATTGGTTGGAAAATTCAGGCTCATGCAGTTCAGAAGAGTCTTAAGCCAATGGAGAACATCAAGAATGTTATTGCTGTCGCATCAGGTAAAGGCGGTGTGGGTAAATCAACCACCGCGGTTAATTTAGCGTTGGCATTAGCGGCGGAAGGTGCCTCGGTAGGGATTCTTGATGCTGATATTTATGGCCCTAGTCAGCCGCGTATGCTGGGTCTTTCTGGGCAGCCAGAATCCAGTGATGGCAAGAGTTTGGAGCCAATGGTTGCACACGGCCTACAGGCCATGTCGATTGGTTTCTTGATTGATGAAGAAACTCCAATGATTTGGCGTGGACCCATGGTGACGCAGGCATTAGAACAATTACTTAACGATACGCGCTGGAGAGATATCGATTACTTGGTGGTTGATTTACCTCCTGGTACGGGTGATGTGCACTTAACACTTGCTCAGAAAATACCAGTAAGTGGAGCAGTGATTGTCACCACACCACAAGATATTGCTTTGTTGGATGCGCGCAAAGGCTTGAAGATGTTTGAAAAGGTCGAAGTGCCGGTGTTAGGTATTGTTGAGAATATGAGCCTGCACATTTGTAGTGAGTGTAGCCATGAAGAAGCTATTTTCGGTACCGGTGGTGGCGAAAAAATGGCAGAGGAAAGCGATGTTGAATTGCTGGGTAAGTTACCACTCGATATGAGCATTCGTGAGCAAGTCGATGGTGGTCAGCCAACAGTGATCTCGTTTCCAGATAGCCGGGTAAGCCAGATATATAAGGAAATTGCACGAAAAACAGCCGCAAAATTGGCCGTGAAAAGTAAAGACTATAGTGCTAAATTCCCTAAAATCGTTATTCAGAATACCTAATACCTATAAAAACGTGCTCAATGTTTCGTATTATTGTTAGCTTAATCAGCTTAACTTTATTAGTTGCCAGTTGTGCGGGACCGCTTTCAAAGCCACTGATTGAACCCATTGTTCAGGTGCGTGGCTTAGAAATTGTCGAGGCAACATTGGGTGGTATCGACGCAATTGTGACACTAGATATCGATAATCCTAATGATGTTCGATTGAGTGCGCGTGGATTGAGCTATGAAGTATTTGTCTCCGACAATAAATTGGTCACCGGCCAAGATGATAACTCTATTTCTGTGCCTGCATTGGGACGAGAAACACTTGAGTTGCCTGTACGGCTATCCTATTTTGGGATTATAGAAGTATTACCTGAAGTGCTAAAAACAGGTACTGCTGATTACACAGTTAAGGGTAATATCAAAACATCAATTTTTAATTACGCAATTCCATTTTCTAAACAAATGGCAATTTTAAATTGCCATTTGTTTCACCATTTAAATAAACCCTATGTCGATTAAATCGGATCGCTGGATTCGTCAAATGGCGGATGAGCAACAAATGATTGAGCCTTTTGTTGCCGGCCAAGTAAAACAAGCCAATGATAAAAAGATTATTTCCTATGGCACTTCTAGCTATGGATATGATGTACGTTGCTCAAATCACTTTAAAATATTTACCAACATCAACTCTGCCATTGTTGACCCTAAAGCATTTAATCCAGAAAGCTTTGTCGATTTTGAAGGAGAGGTATGTATTATTCCACCTAATTCATTTGCTCTCGCGAGTACGGTGGAATACTTTCGTATTCCACGATCTGTGTTGACAGTGTGCTTGGGTAAGTCTACTTATGCGCGTTGCGGCATTATTGTTAATGTCACTCCGTTGGAACCAGAGTGGGAAGGGCACGTCACTTTAGAGTTTTCAAATACCACACCCTTGCCAGCAAAAATTTATGCCAACGAAGGTGTTGCTCAAATGCTGTTCTTTGAATCTGATGAAGTATGCGAAACTTCGTATAAAGACCGTGGTGGTAAATATCAAGGCCAAACTGGAGTCACCCTGCCAAAAGCGTAGCCTTCCGCAAGCTTTCGCCAACACTCATTTCCTCTCTAGAAAATTTCACTCTACATCACTTTGTTCAACTTGATGTAGTGTCGTCCTATCAAATTGCAATTATTTATGTCCCGGATTGGGATGTTCTTAAAATAATAAATAAGTGAGAAGGGGTTTGTTGGCATGAAAAAAATCAAGGCATGCGTATTGAATGTATACGGAACATTTTAGATACTTAATCTTCCCCTTGAAAGATGTAAAGACCAGTTAGGAAAGCACGCGTTAGTTATTTTTAAATTATGGCGAGCTAAGCGCCTGCAGTATTCATCTAAATATGAGGTTATCGTGTCGAATATCAGGGTTTATTGAAAATAATAAAACCCAAGATTAGTTTGATTAAACCACAAGAAATAGTGAGTGCGTTATCGCAAGATGAGACATTGGCTGAGGTGGCTAAGCAAGTTGAAGAAAAAACTATCCAAATGGCTGACCAGGCAAGCTAGCAATACTTATATCGGTAGCAATAACAGAGCACTTGATGCGGAGTCTCGAGTTAATAAATAACTCGCTTGCTTGCTGTTCTAGATTACTTGAGCTTGGACGCCCATATGGCAAGCCTATGTCGCATAGATTGTTGTGAGATTTGATCTGGGGGAATGGCTTGGATGACTTTGTCATGCACAAGTAATCTATAAATGTATTCTATTTTTTCACTGGCTGAATCTGTCGCCTCAAACTCAACTACTCCTCTTTGTTCGCCATAGTTAACACCTGCAGCGATAGCTTTTTTAATTAGCTCTTTTTCGTTTTTAAGTTTCTTCATAACAAAATTGTATTAGTTTTTAATGTCTTCTATCCAAAATTTTTCAGGAACAAGTTATCTACAATAATAACCATGTAGCTAAGCCAAGAAAAGCAAAAATACCCACCACGTCTGTCACTGTTGTGAGTGCAACACCACCTGCAAGTGCAGGATCGATGCCGTATTTTCTTAACGCAATTGGAATAGCGACACCAGCTAGTCCTGCGCAGACTAAATTAGCCATCATTGCCAGTGCGATAATCAAACCAAGTTGTAAGTCATGAAACCATACAATGGCGATAATCGCGACTATCACCGACCAGAGTAAACCGTTAAGTATGCCAATGCCTAGTTCGCGCAGTAATAGACTTCGCGAGTTGGCTTTACCAATTTGCTTCAGCGCTAAACCTCGAATGACTAAGGTTAAGGTTTGACTGCCGGCAATGCCGCCCATACTTGCAACCACCGGTATTAGTATTGCTAATACAATAAGTTGCTCAAGTGTTTCTTGAAATAAGCTGATTACCCATGCTGCTAAAAATGCCGTCAACATGTTGACGCCCAACCATAATGCGCGTCGGCGAGTAGATTTGGTGATGGGAGCAAATAAATCTTCATCTTCAGTTAAGCCGGCCATACTCATAATTGAGTGCTCACCTTCTTCACGAATAACATCGACTACATCATCAATCGTGATGCGGCCGAGTAGCTTGCCAGTTTCATCAATTACTGGAGCTGTGATCAAATCTAGATTTTCGAATGTATGTGCGACATCGGTGGCGCTATCCGTGACCAAGATCGGTTCAATGTTGTTCTGTAATAAATCTTGGACGACAGTTGATGGATCATTGGTCAGAACATCAGCCAAGGTTAATGTGCCTATATACTTTTCATAACGGTCAACAACGAACAGACTATCGGTGTGTGCAGGAAGGTTTTTGCGTGAACGTAAATACCGGAGTACGACGTCTAGACTAATTTGCTTGCGCACAGTGATAGTGTCTGGATTCATTAAACCGCCAGCACTATCTTCATCAAATGACAGTACCGCTTCCAGGCGATGGCGATCACTGATGTCAAGATTACTGAGTGCGGTATCAGAGACTGCGCTTGGAAGGTCAGCCAATAAATCAGCCAAGTCATCAAGGTCAAGTCCTTCGGTAGCAGAGATCAATTGCTCCTTATCCATCACTTCGATCAGCCCACTTCGGACTTCATCAACCACGTGGAGAAGAATCTCGCCATCATCATCGTGATCTAACATGTTCCAAATGAACATACGTTGTGACTGAGGCAGTGACTCTAATAAGTGGGCAATTTCAGCCGGATGGAAAGCATTTAATATGCGCCCAGCACGTTGCATCTCGCCTGAATCGAGTGCTTCTGTGATGATTTGTAGATTGTCACGTACTTGGGTGTCTAGCATTGCGAATCCTTGATTGCGCCGTTAGCGCATAGCTGCAATCAAGTGTACCCGTTAGTTAAGCGAATGCAAAAAAGGTTTTTTAAGTTAAAGTTGTAAATTGTGCAAGAAAAACATGCGACTATTAAGAAGTCTATTGTGTAAAGTGGATGTCACATTAGTGAAGTATTATTGGTTGAGCTCATCGACTAGTGCATGAATTTTGTCTGGCCTAGTAGAAGCACTAAGAATGCGCTTACATTGAGGCTCTAGTTTTTTAATTGAGCTAGAATTTATAATTGATTTAACATCAAGTACGGTAGCGGGATGAGCGCTAAAGTGCCTTAAGCCCATGCCAAGTAACAAGCGTGTATAGCGAG
>CAWUWP010000118.1:0-3858 GCA_963926275.1 uncultured Gammaproteobacteria bacterium
CATTTTGCTTTCAAACTCATTGCTAACGATGGTTACTTTAAAATGTGATTCTGATCCAGGCGGCACATTATGGTTGTCGCTCTCATTAAGTACTTCTAAATAGCTCGGTGCGAAAGAAGCATTTAATTTTTCTTCAATGGAGGATTGGATTTTCATAGTGCGACTAAGTCCTGGTGAATATTATGTGGGTGTATCGGTGATGCCTAGAAAGCGTAACGAGTTGCTCATAGTATAGTCGCTAAGCTTGTCAAGGCTATCCCCACGATGGTAAGCGATTTGCTCTGCAATATGAGCAAGATAGGCCGGCTCATTGGTCATTTTCTTGGGGCGCGGCTTGAAGGTACGCGGGAATAGATAGGGGGCATCTGTTTCGATGAGCAAGCGATCTTCGGGAATGGTTTTCACCAATGCGTGTAGATGGCTACCTCGTCGTTCATCACAAATCCAGCCGGTAATGCCAATATATAAATCCATAGTTAGATAATTCTCAAGCGCCTTTTCATCTCCTGTAAAGCAGTGAACAACAGTAGGGCCTATATCATTTTTATATTCACTTAAAATCGAAAAAAATGACTCATGAGCATCGCGTTCATGTAAGAAAAGTGGTTTTTGAATCGATATGGCAAGTTCAATCTGTTGGCGAAATGCATACTCTTGCTGTTCATGAGTAGAAAAGTTTCGATTGAAATCCAAACCTGCTTCACCAATGGCTTTAACGCGATCGTTGTCGGCTAATTCGCGTAATACTTTTAAAGTGTCATCATGCCAATTTTTAGCCATGTGCGGATGAACACCCGCAGTGGTATACATGTTTTTTTGATATCGCTGCGCTAACTCAAGTGCTAATTGGCTGTCTTCTGGGTCTAAGCCTGCGACTAAAAAATGATTAACATCAGCATCAAATGCACGCTGGATGAAGCCTTCTTCGTTATTTCTAAAAATACTGCTGGTGAAGTTAAAACAAAAATCAAATAATGGCATCTTCTGAGACTTGGTTGCTTAAGCATAATGTGCAAAATTCAACTTCATCGTCTTTGAGAGTGAGTTGACAATCCGTGCATAAATTAAAATGTTTTGGAGCCAGTTTGCGACTGATTGAAATGCGGTTATCAAACATGAAACAATGACCATGCCAATGAGAGCCTTTGGTTTGGCGAAGATACTCTAAGATGCCGCCTTCAAGTTGAAAGACTTGGTCGAAACCAAATTTTTCCAGGTAGGGCGCTGCTTTTTCGCAACGAATACCCCCAGTACAAAATGTCACAATCGGTTTATCTTTAGCGAGTTTTTTTAACTCATCTGCTTTGGTTTGTAATTTTCTAAAGCGTCGCAAATTCAACTGCTGTGCTTTGTCAAATGTACCTAGCTCAAATTCAAAATCATTGCGCATATCTAATAAAATAAAATCTTTGCCGCTATCTAACCATTCTTTGAGTTCAAGTGGTGGTAAGTATTGATGGTCAAAATCACCGACTTTGAGAGCGTTGTCTTCAATCGGGACTAACTCAGTTTTAGTTTTCACAGTCATCTTGCTGTAAGGCCTTTGTTGGCTATACAGTTCATGGAATCGCATATGCGCAAAACGAGCATCTTGATTAAGTTTAGAGCGAAATGTTTGGATCTCTAAAATATTGCCAGACAAGCCAATGTTAATGCCTTCGCTCGCTAGGTAGATAGAGCCTTTAATGTCTAAATTCGCGCATAAGCTTTTGAGCTGGTTTAATGTGGCTTCAATATCGTCAATTGGCGTGAAGCAATAGCCAGCAATATTTATGTATATTGGTTTTAAATTTATCATTACACTGTGTAGATAGATATTTTCTGTGCGGATATTAACTCAAACTCTCAACGATCAAAATAGTTATTAATATGAAAGAAGGCAATCCAAAAGCAATTTACCTAAAAGATTATCAGCAACCTGATTATTTGATTGATAAGGTTTCTTTACGATTTGAGCTGTTTGAGGGAAAAACATGGGTGCATGCGCAGTTACATTTTCAAGCTAATGAGAGTGTTTCGCCAAGTGAGAATTTAGAGCTGCATGGTGAGCAAGTTAAGCTGCTCGAGGTCAAGGTGGACGGTAAACAACTGTCTGAGCAGGATTATTTGCTTAGTGCAGAATCGCTAACCATAAAAAATGTACCTCGCCAATTCGTATTAACGACATTGGTTGAGATAGACCCGGCCCAGAATACCGCTCTAGAGGGGCTTTATCTTTCTTCGGGTAACTACTGTACACAATGTGAAGCCGAAGGATTTCGTAAAATAACTTATTACCTGGATCGGCCCGATGTGATGACCATTTTCTCGGTGCGTATCGAAGCCGACCAGGAAAAAATTCCTGTATTACTCTCTAATGGTAATCGTGTATCTGAAGGAAAACTGGAGGATGGGCGTCATTTTGCAGAGTGGCATGATCCTCACCCAAAACCTTCTTATTTATTCGCATTAGTGGCAGGTAATCTATCTTGCTGTCGAGATAAGTATACGACTTCAAGTGGTCGTGAGGTGAGTCTGGAGATCTATACTGAAGCTCATAATGCTGATAAATGTGCCCATGCCATTGCTTCGCTTAAAAAAGCCATGCAGTGGGATGAAGACACATTCAATCTTGAGTATGACTTAGATGCTTACATGATTGTTGCCGTTGATGACTTCAATATGGGTGCGATGGAAAATAAAGGATTAAATGTATTTAATTCTAAGTGTGTGCTGGCTAGTTCTAAAACGTCAACTGACGCAGACTACATGAGTATTGAAGCAGTAATCGCGCATGAGTATTTTCATAACTGGACTGGAAATCGTGTTACTTGTCGCGATTGGTTTCAGCTAAGCTTAAAAGAAGGCTTAACAGTTTTTCGTGATCAAGAATTCACTTCTGATATGACTTCTAGAGCAGTAAAAAGAATTCAAGATGTGCGCTATTTGCGTACCTACCAGTTTGCTGAAGACGATAGCCCCATGGCACATCCTATTCGTCCATCTTCTTATGTAGAGATAAATAATTTCTACACACTTACTGTCTATGAGAAAGGCTCGGAAGTGGTACGTATGTATCAAACGCTGTTAGGTAGAGAGGGTTTCAAAAAAGGCATGCAGCGCTATTTTGAAAAGCATGATGGCCAAGCAGTCACCACGGATGATTTTGCGGCGGCAATGGCAGAAGCGAATAATTTTGAGTTAGGTAATTTTTTAAATTGGTATTCACAAAGTGGTACCCCTACGTTAAATGTTTCTAGTGACTGGGATAAAGACAAACAACAATACGCAGTGACCTTTGAGCAACAGCTGCCGACCAATAAAATGCAGCCTGAACCACAGTCTTATTTAATTCCCGTTAAGACTGCGTTGTTTGATACAAGCGGCAAGCCAATGACTTTAAGTGTTGAAGGTGGTATTTATGAAGCGGCACAAGAATTAACATTGCATGTTACTCAAATGCGACAGAAATTTGTGTTCACGAATATTAAAGAAAATCCTACGCCCTCTTTCCTACAGAATTTCTCTGCCCCAGTGAAATTGAATTATCAATATAATGATGATGATTTTGTTTTCTTAATGGCAAATGATAGCGACACATTTAATCGCTGGGATGCTGGTCAACGTTTTGCAACAGAATGGCTGCTGGATGCCATGATTGCACTGAAGACAGACACAACACTTCCTGATGCATCGCAATATATAAAAGCACTTGAAGTTGTATTGAGTGATAAAAATATTGACTCTGCTTTTAAGGCGGAGATGATGGTGTTACCACAAGAGTCATATCTAGCAGACTTTATCCAGCCAATCGATGTCGATGCAATCTACCAAGCGCGCAAATTGTTACAAGTGAATATCGCACAGTCCCTGGAGACG
>CAWUWP010000119.1:0-12432 GCA_963926275.1 uncultured Gammaproteobacteria bacterium
CGATAAAATTAATAGTGTCTTAACGCTAAAAATCAAAATGAAAATAAAAAAATACTGATTAGCTCAATAGCTATCCTTGTTTCTTCTCCCTTATATGCTTCAGTCATAGATTTTCAACAACTTAAGCAAAACAGTGGCGGCCCTTTTCGGGTGGCGGTGGGGGTTAATAAGTATATTGAGGATGGCTTTCAACTGGATTATTTAGGTGATCGTCCTAACGATGGCTTTTACTCGTTGGGCACATTAGATGATCGCTATACCGGTTCAACAGCCTTATTTAATAATACTCCCATCGACGATACACAGTTTAGTAAAGTGGGCGGAGGGACTTTTGATTTATATAGTATTGATTTAGCAAAACTAGACGGTTCATCATTTGGAGATGTGACCTTTACCAGAGATGGTGGACATTCACAGACCTTCACCTCGGATGGGCTGTCAATAACAGAAACCTTTTTGTTTGATGCTAACTTTCTTGGATCCAGCGCAGTAACTTGGACTCAATCTCTTTCAGCCTTAGACTTCCACCAATTTGATAATATCAATGTTGATGTTTCTCCTGTTCCGATTCCAGCTGCGGCATTTATGTTTGCGCCTGCGTTACTAGGTTTCTTAAGGTTATATCGTAAGACTAAAATTACAGCAGTATAATTCGTAAAAAAATTGAACATAAAAGCCATAATTGGAAACCATTGTGGCTTTTTATTGTGTAGCGTTACAGTAATATATTTTCATGTATCAATGACTAGTCGCTGTAAAATTTTGCCTGATAACTGGAGGATAATCTAACAATCACTGCCTCTGATGTAAGAGAGCATTAGTCTAGAATAATTACCTTTATTTCGAAAGCTGGGGAAGTGTATGTTCGCAATCTATCCTCTGCACATAATCAGCTGATTAAAAAACAAGAAGCTGAGGAATGGGGATATATAGATGTAAATGACTATATGCGTTAGTAGCCGTCATTCAATTTTTATTAAGCTAACCTTGAATACCTCATGTTAGAGTACAGAAAAAGTCATAGGGTGAATGTGATTAACCATAGAAAAGTTAGTCGAGACACTATATACATAAATCACGACAAAAACCCATAGAGTGTCAATTCTGGTCTGTTCTCACCATCGACTCTCACGATAGTGTTATCACTCCAAGCTGAGATTAGTGAGATGAAATTAGCGAAGGCTACTCACATCTCATTGATAACCATATTGAAAAAATAAGAGGCTAGTCTTTTTCTATTTGAGCGATACGTTGTTCTAATTTTTCCAGACGTTGTCGTGTGCGCTGAAGAACCTCAGCTTGAACGTCGTACTCTTCTCTTGAGACCATATCTAGTTTCTGCAACATACCTTCAAGCACCAACTTAAGCTTTTGTTCGCCAGTGGTCTTTAAGTCACTTATGTCACTAGGCAGAAGATCTTTAAGCTTGGCGATGGTTTCGTCGAGTTGTTTTGGAGTTATTTTCATGTGTATAAATTAGTAGAAATTAGCTCACAAGTCTAGCAAACCAACTAGCCATAATGGAACGCACCATATTAATGTATTGGTGAATTAATTTGGTGCAAGCTAGCGTTTATATCAGTGCGTAAATCCGTAATAATAATGTAACTTATTGTTTATAAAGTAATTATTTTAGTGGCATAAAATATGCTTAGTAGTAAATATACATTTACAGAATAATTATTAACGGAGAAATAAGAAATGAACAAAAAGATTACTAGCTTATTAGGGAGCGCAGCAGTGGCATCAACATTGATGGTTGCACCAATGACTTCTATTGCTGATGACGCAATAGTCACAGGCAACGCTGGAATGTTATCTGACTACATCTTTCGTGGAATTTTCCAAGACACAGGTGTTGGTAATGGCGGACTAGATATTGAATATGCAGGATTCTATGCAGGAACTTGGATAGCAGATGTCGGTGAAGGCGTTGAATATGATTTATATGCTGGCTACAAATATGAATTTGAGAATGCTATGTATTTAGGAGCCGGTTATACCACTTACCAGTATTCTGATGGTTTTGATTCAGAATATAACGAAATAAATTTATACGCAGGTGGTTCAGCGGGTGATGTAAGTCTTGATCTTGAATACAGCATTGGTGAATACAATGATGATTTCCTTGATAAGAATGGAATGGTCGAAGGTGAAGATTACACTTTTATGGCAGCTACAGTCGGTTATAACGGTGCTTACTTAACTTACGGTGATTTTGGCGATGATGCAGATGATGCGCTAGGTAGTTACGTGGAGCTTGGTTATTCAACGGAGCTAGGTGGGTTAGAATTAACAGGCGCCCTTGTACATACAATGGATTTAAATGATGGAAGCGTAGATGGCGATGACGAAGAAACAGAAGCCTATGTTTCTATCAGTTGGGCATTCGACGTAATTTAAGAAGACGCATAATCTCAAAGTAATCACGACTGGAATTCATTAGATTGAATAGTGAATTCCAATTTTATATGGGAATTTTTCGGTAATAACGTAGATTTTTATGGGTTTAAAAATTTACACCCCATTTTACTTTGAGACACGATGAGCATTAGCGAGTCAATTTCTAAACAATAGAAAATCAAGTGGGAGAAAATCAATGAAGCTGATAACAGCAATTATTAAACCCTTCAAATTAGATGATGCGAGAGAAGCGTTATATGAAATTGGAGTCACAGGAATTACAGCAACAGAAGTGAAAGGATTTGGTAGACAAAAAGGCCATACAGAACTTTATCGTGGCGCTGAGTATGTCGTCGACTTTTTGCCAAAAATAAAATTAGAAATAGCCATTGACGATGAATTACTTCAATCAGCTTTAGATGCAATTACCAAAGCAGCAAACACTGGGAAAATTGGTGACGGAAAAATCTTTGTAACAGAGCTGTCAGAAGTTATTCGAATTAGAACGGGTGAATCTGGTGCAGCAGCACTATAAAAAATACACCTATTGGATCAGGAGAAAATTGTGGAAAATCAAGTAATAGAATTAGCTTACGCACTGGATACGTTTTATTTTCTAGTGATGGGCGCATTTGTAATGTGGATGGCAGCAGGATTTGCCATGCTCGAAGCGGGACTTGTACGTGCTAAAAGTACAGTCGAAATTTTAACAAAAAATATAGCGTTATATTCAATTGCATGTGTAATGTACATGTTGATGGGTTACAACATTATGTATAGCGGAACAGATAGTTCATGGTGGCCGTTTGCTCTAGACATTTTAGGTAGCGCAGATAATTCAGCCGCAGATGTAATTGCTAGTGGCGGTGAAACCTATTACTCAAAATTATCAGACTTCTTCTTCCAAGTTGTGTTTGTTGCAACAGCAATGTCAATTGTCTCTGGTGCAGTAGCAGAACGAATGAAATTATGGTCATTCTTGTTGTTTGCAATCGTTATGTGTGGATTCATCTACCCAGTTCAAGGTTTCTGGAAATGGGGAGGTGGTTTCTTAGATGCAGCAGGCTTCGCAGACTTTGCAGGATCAGGTGTAGTTCACTTATGTGGTGCAACAGCTGCATTAGCAGGTGTTATTTTACTGGGTGCTCGTAAAGGTCGCTACGGTAAAGATGGTAGAGTAACCGCAATGCCTGGTGCCAATATGCCGCTGGCAACATTAGGTACATTCATACTTTGGTTAGGTTGGTTTGGCTTCAATGGTGGATCTGAGTTGATCGTTTCTAACGTCGCTGAAGCAAATAATGTAGCACTAGTGTTTGTTAATACTAATGCGGCAGCAGCGGGTGGTGTGATTGCAGCACTATTAACAGCCAAGCTAATGTTTGGTAAAGCTGATCTTTCAATGACCTTAAACGGTGCGTTGGCAGGATTGGTATCAATCACGGCAGAGCCACTAACACCCACACCTTTACTGGCAACCATTATCGGTGCAATTGGTGGAATCATTGTTGTGTTTAGTATTGTGACCTTAGATAAATTTAAGCTAGATGATCCTGTCGGAGCAATCTCAGTACACGGAGTTGCGGGTCTTTGGGGATTAATTGCGGTCGTGTTCTCAAACACAGATGCAACCATCGGTTCACAGTTGTATGGAGCTGTTGTCATCTTTACATGGACATTTGTTACCACAATGATCGCCTGGTTCATTATCAAGCTAGTGTTCGGAATCAGAGTCAGTGAGGAAGACGAAATGGAAGGCATTGATATCGCAGAGTGCGGTATGGAAGCCTACCCAGAGTTCGTAAATAAATTGCATTACTCCTGGTATTTAAGTGTGTCAACCTTGGGCGCCCCTTGCTGATGCAAGGGGCGCTTTTTTTATGACGTTAAAAAAGACGGTAACGCAAATGCTGCCAAGTGAATATCGTAGTTGTAGTACTTAGTCTTAAAGTTTAACTGTTGGGCCTCATTATCACGGACTAAATGAATATCCTTTTTGGCCGCTATGGTGGCTGACCACCAACCCGTGGGATACACAGGTTGAGGAAAGAGTAATGTTTTGGTTTGATTGAATCCAGCCGCTTTCATTTCATTATGCATTGGCTTAGTAATGGACTCCCAGTGAGCAAGAGGAGACTCACTTTGTTGTATGACTAAACCATCTTTGTTTAAAGCCGACCAACAATGTTGATAAAATTGCTTCTGAAATAGACCTTCAGCAGGTCCTATTGGATCAGTGCTGTCAACAATAATAATGTCGAGGCTATTTTCATCTGCGTCACACATCCATTCAATGGCATCACAAAATTCAAATGTAGTGCGTGGATCATTATTAGAGGTGCATAATTCAGGGAAATACTGTTCCGAGATGCGAGTAACACGTTCATCAATTTCGATCTGGGTGATCTTTTCAACACAAATATGCTGAGCTACTTGTTGAAGTGTGCCACAATCACCTCCACCAACAATGGCCACATGCTTAGGGTTCGCGTGGCTAAATAGCGCAGGATGAGACATCATTTCATGGTAGATGAAATTGTCACGAGTGGTCAGCATGATGAAGCCATCAAGCACCATTAAATTGCCAAATGTTTTAGTCTCGTATATTTCTATATCTTGGTAAGCTGACTTTTCCTGATAAAGTAAACTTGAAGTGGCTAATGAGAAAGCAGTCCCAATATCAGTAGCAGTCTCAGTAAACCAAGTGGCATCGTTGTTATGTATTTTCATAAGCTTTATTGTAAAAAGTTCTAAATAATTTAAGTGCAATAATTAAATATGGTTAATTCTGAACATTCCGCTTGGACACTAAAGCGAGCGCAGCAATTCTACAATATTCCAGTCTGGGGCGAAGGTTATTTTGGGGTCAATGATCTAGGCCACATTGTTGCAAAACCGAATAAAGACACCCAAATTGATTTGGTGGAAATAAGCAAACAGATACGCGCGCAAGAATTGTCATTGCCAGTACTCATAAGGTTTCCACAAATTCTACAAGCGCGGGTGAAACAACTAGATAATGCTTTTATCCAGGCAGCTAAAAATGCTGACTGTCAATTAAATCATATTCCGTATTATCCCATTAAGGTTAATCAACAGCGCACTGTCATCGAGAAAATATTATCCAGTGATGTAAAAAACATAGGTTTAGAAGTTGGTAGTAAAACAGAATTACTCGTGGCGTTAGTCCTGCTAGATTTAAATCAAGGTAGATTGATATGTAATGGCTATAAGGATCGTGCTTATATTCGTATTGCTTTATACGCACAGCTCATAGGTATTGATGTATTTATTGTTGTCGAAAAGTTTTCAGAGTTAGCACTTATTAAGCAAGAGAGTATGGTGCTGAATGTGATACCAAAGCTAGGCATGCGTGTTCGTATGAATAGTGTCGCTAGCGGCAATTGGCAAAATTCAGGAGGGAAGGATGCGAAATTTGGTCTTGATGCCAGAGATATTCTTTTATGCTTGAGCCAGCTCAAGCAATGGGATTGTAGTGAATGGCTGCATTTAGTGCACTTCCATATGGGCTCTCAAATTTCAAATCTTGAAGAATTTAGTGCAGGTTTAAGCGAAGCAATGCAATTATATTCCCAAGTGATTTCACGTGGATTCAAGCTAAGCTATATCGATGTGGGTGGCGGTCTTGCAGTAGATTATGCGGCTACAAATGACACCAGTCATTTTTCAAAAGCTTATTCAATGCAGGATTATGCTAATACAGTAGTCAATATAATTAATGACTTTTGTAAAAAAACAAAAATACCATTGCCGACAGTTATTACCGAGAATGGTCGGGCGATAACAGCTCATCATGCCATGTTGATTACAAATGTTCTTGAAGTTGAGAAGCATGACTACTTAGAACAATCAACGAGTGACATTAGTCCTGGCTGCCAGGAATTGCATAAACTAGGTAATAAGCTAGTCCAGTCCTTGAGTAACAATCAAAAAACTGAGTATTCGCAAGTTAACGCTTTTGAGAATTTACTTAATGATAGATTTCTTGCAGGCCAGGTTGGTTTAGAGCAACGTGCATGGGCAGAAGCTATTCTGCGGCGTTGTAGTCATAGCTCTAACATCACAGATAAGACTAAAGGCATTGATACTTCAGGTGGCATCGATAATTGCTATTGCAATTTCTCAATCTTTCAATCTATGCCTGATGTGTGGGGTTTAGATCAAATATTTCCTGTCGCGCCATTAATGAAGTTAGACCAAGAGCCTTCAATGAAAACACGACTACATGACTTGACATGTGATTCTGATGGGCAGATATCACACTATGCGATGGATGGAAAAGTGCAAGATTACTTGCTACTACCTGAGTTAAATAGTAATCATAAAAAATACTTGCTTGGTTTTTTCCTTCTAGGGGCATACCAAGAAGTGTTGGGAGATATACATAATTTATTTGGTGATACACATGCTGTTAATGTTGAGCAGGATGAATATCAACAAATAAAATTTACAGAGCTTGAGATAGGTGACTGTGTTGATGAAATTCTCAATAGTATCCATCTTCAAGGACAGCAGATTATTGATCGCTGTCAGCAACGTATTAGCCAGATGGGCACTGGTAGTGTGCAGACTAGTGGAGTGATCGATGAGATAAGAAATGCACTGTTTGGGTATACTTATCTAGATTCAATCGATCGACCAGCACATAAGATAAAAGTGTAAAAGCATGCTTGAAGTAGGATTATTTTGGATAGGAATAATACTTGTCATCGTCGCAATTTTGATACTGTTTTTAGATTCCTTCCAATCAAGGAGAATATGGGCTGTCATTAGTTTAGTGCTTATCGTGCCTCTTTTAATTCATATGCTGCTTAATTGGTCGTTATTAACTATACGGAAATCCTTTTTTATTCTTATTATTGGCTTGCTTGCGGTGTTGGTCAGTTTTTCTGGAGGCGCATTGTCACAACTGTCATTCCTGCAAGACCATGAAGTTATGCAAGTCCTGGAAGAAAAAATAGCACCCCCAAAAGAAGTGCCGTTATCTAATCAACAGCAAGCTGATGCTGCTGCTCTTTCGCTGGGTGAAGGATATGATCCGTTATTGACTGGAGGTGAATACGAACAGCTAGAGACTAAAGAAATCGTGCCAGAAAGAAAAAATCAAGTCGTGCGTAAAGTCGATCCCATTGTCCGTTATGAGATAATGACTGATGATGAGCATAGGCAGGCAATCAATAAGCGTGTGCGAATTACTATGACAGATGGGAGTGTCATTGAAGGTAATCTGACTGAAATTTTCGATGATAGTTTGATTATTGAATCCAATGTCAATGGCGGCAGTTTAGGTTTAAGTTATAAGAATGATTTAATTCAATCAGTAGCGGTAAGGTTAGCGGCAGGCGAACAACTGGTTGTGCCAAAGCAGCAAGTCATTAAGGATGTTGTTGAAGAGCTTGTCGAAGAACCAGTCGTTGTGGAGCCGTCAGTTATTGACGCACAGCAATCTATTACTGATACAGAAGTGCTGTTGAATAATATCCCACCACAAATCACACCAAAGTCACCTGAGATTAATTCTGATATCATAATTGAGCAGCAATCAAAAATAGACGTACTAGATTCTTCACCATTGCCAACAACAATGGCACCAGAGACCAGCGTGAAAATTGAAGACGAAGTACTCGAGAATGTTGAATAAATAGTGGATGATACCAAGCTATTAGATAACATTGATGGGTTATAGATATGCAGTGCTTTATTTACCGTAGTTCTAAAAAAACCGATACTTATATTTATCTATCAGATGAAGATAAAAAAAATAATTTGCCTGAAGACCTTAATAAACTGCTTGGGCGTTTAGAATTTGTGATGGAACTTGACCTAGAAAAAATCAAGCGACTGCAAAATGCAGATATTGAAGAAGTTAAATTCAATCTGAATGATGCTGGATTCTACATTCAGTTGCCGCGTGAACTACACGTGTCTGTATAAATTACAGGATACCTAGTGTCGCACGCTTTAATTCAGCTAGAATTTCTTTTTGCAGGTGATCAAGTTCTACAATTTTATTTTCTGCGGCGCCGCTTAACCAGGCTGTCTTATCATTCTTCTTCTTCATGAAATAATCCAGAATGAATTGCTCAGACATTAACATATAGCGAATTGCCTGTTCTGGATCTACTTGAATAAAAGGGTTCTGGGCGATTTGTATTGCCGACTCTTCTTGTCCCTTGCAGAAGCGATTGAGCAAGTAATACAGCGATATTCTGGCAGTGCGCAAAGACTTGGCCGCGCGCACCTGAGAGCGTTCATTTAAGCTAGCATCAACAATAGTATCTAACCATAGAATTAAATCGGTCTCTGCAATGACAGTTTCATTCTTATTGATATCATTGATCAATTCTTGAATTCTATTCTGAATAATTCCTTCTTCAGCCAGGGTCGCCTTTCTTTTGATTGTGCGATTCCACAATCCTTTGGTCTTGTCTAGCTCTTCCTTTAGGATGAGTAATTCTTTTTTGTATTCAGCAGAACTCTCTTCATGGAATTCAATATTCTTTTTCTTTTCTGAGATGATTTTAGCTAGTAATATCAAGCGAGGAATGTAGTGCTCGCCTAAAGTGTTTTCTGTGACTGTGATTGCGGTTTTGATGCGTTTAATTAAAGATCCAAATCTTTTTGTATCTTGTTTGGAATTGGCTTTAACGTCACACAGAGTATCCAGGGTGTTTACCATTGAAAAACTTTCGCTACGAACATCAATTAATAAATTGTTAATAGATGACAATAGGTTGATGAGATTATTTTCCGGGATAGGCTTGTTATCTTTCTTGGCAATTTGTAACAATTCAATCAGTGTTAAAATTTTATTTTTAAATATACGAAGCGTATTAAAAGTGCAGATATTCTTAGCTTTTTCCATCACGTTGACGATTTCTTCGCCATAATTCTCAACGTCTGCAATACGTTTTTTAAGATGAGCTGAGTTGATAGTCATCAGTAGATCTTCAACAGCGGCGCGTGAGCTCGCTGGTGCGTGTTCTGCGACATCTGCTGGAATATTAGACGGAATCATTTCGAGCGGAAGCTTAGCGATTTTGGCGGGTGTTAATTTCTTAATTAAGCCAATAAATTGTTGTAACGTAAGCGGCTGTCTTTCGCCGATCAGTGTAGGTGTGTTTGCTAATACCATGGAGATTTTCTGCTCAATAAGGTGATACAGGTCGCGCCGCTGTGCAGTCGCGAAATACTACTTGTTATGATTCTTGGCGAAGTCAAGCATACGCATAGTAGAGCGATAGGCTGCTTTGCGAATCTCTTCGTCAACAAATATTTCATTTTCACCTGTCTCGAGTACATGTAATAAATTTTGTAAGCCATTCATTGCCATCCATGGACAATGTGCGCAACTTTTACAAGTGGCACCTTCGCCAGCAGTGGGAGCTTCGATAAACGTTTTATTCGGAGCTAACTGCTTCATCTTGTAAAATATGCCGTTATCAGTGGCTACAATAAACGATTTGTTGTCAAGAGTCTGACTAGCCTTGATCAGAGCACTGGTTGAGCCGACGACATCGGCCAGTTCAATGACGTCCTGTGGTGATTCCGGGTGCACTAAAACCGCGGCGTCAGGATATTGCTCAATAACTTCCCCCAATGCGCGCGCTTTGAATTCCTCGTGTACGATGCAGGCACCATCCCAAAGCAACATATCGGCACCAGTAACTTTTTGTAAATAATGACCCAGATGCTTGTCTGGCGCCCAAAGAATCTTTTCACCTTGATCCATTAAATGAGCAATGATGGGTACTGCAATACTCGATGTCACCACCCAATTGGCGCGTGCTTTGACGGCGGCACTGGTGTTTGCATACACCACCGAGGTGCGTTCAGGGTGCTGATTACAGAATTCATCAAACTTATCTGCAGGGCAACTCAGGTCTAATGAGCAAGTCGCCTCTAAAGTCGGCATTAAGACACGTTTTTCAGGAGTTAATATTTTTGCCGTTTCCCCCATGAATTTGACGCCTGCAACAATCAATGTAGTTGCCGGATGCTCATTTCCAAATCGTGCCATCTCCAATGAATCAGACACCGTGCCGCCGGTATCTTCTGCAATTTCTTGTAGATCTTCATGAGTATAATAGTGAGCCACTAATACCGCTTTTTGTTTGACCAGTAATTCTTTAATTCGGTCGATTAGGTCGGTGCGTTTGACCCCTTGAAATTCAGGAATCTGTGCTTGAATTTCTGCGGTAACAGGATAGTTTTCTAGCGGCATAATTTGAAATAATTAGGTTAATGTCAGGACAATATAATACACATAAAAGCAAATTCTAAAGCGAAATATACATTATCCGCACTATATTAGTGCGGGTTATTAAGTAATAGCCTCTTAAATTAATCATCGCGTAATTTTTTCTATAATCATAACATTTGACACAGTTAAGCTACTTATAAGTCACTCAGTTTCACCTATAATTAAGGCTAATAAATTTAAATAATTTTTAAGGATAATGAAAGTACATGAATCGAATTTACACAATGATACTAGTGGTGGGCTGTTGTCTTTTCAGTTATGCACAGGCAGGTGATGATGAAGAATTTTTTGAAAAAGTCCGTGCTAGCGGAGTAGTAACAGACAGCGAGTCTATTCTACTTTCTAGTAATGTTTATTTTTATCCTAATAAAAAAGGCCATATTGTATTTACTAAAAATGCACTTTCTTTTATTTCGTGGAGTCGACGTAACAAAGTTTATGAAGTGATACATAGTGAACGCTATTCAGATCTTGTTTCGACAGATATATCTGGAAATTCACCCATGGTTCGTTTGATCACGCAAACCAAGTCATCAGGTAAATATAATAGTTATGAGCTGATGGATAGTAGAAATGCATTTACTCTAAATTCACATAAAACTAAAGAAGCATGCAGCTTGGTTAAAGCAGGGATTGAGGGCTTGGATGTCAAGCAGGTAGCCAGCGTAAAAGATCTGTCATCAGTGGAAGTCGCTCTATAGAAACAGCGAATGCAAGAATTAGAAGAAAGAATTCAACGTCTTGAAAGTGGAGACGCAACGGCTAGCCAGCCAGCAGAATCAGAATGTGATTGTAAGTGTGAGAAATAATTACTAGTCAATAAAAAGACGATCAGCTGCGCACTTTCAATAAGATTGAATCCATATTCTTGACGCGCAAACGGTTCTGAGTAGTGTGTAGCTGATCGATGTCTTTGCTTGGACCCACACGCACGCGATGCCAGTTGATGGTATTCACTTTGACGGTTTCAATATTTGTTTCCACGCCCATAAGTGCTAGCTGTGCTTTTAAGCTATCCGCTTCATCACTGCTCTTAAAAGAACCCACCTGTAAAACATATTTTCCGGCAGGCAGTTTTTTGTTTGGAGAGGCAGCAGAGGGTTGGTCATCTTTGTCTACCACAACTTCTAGCTCAGGCAATATGGTGTAGAAATCAAAAGTTCTTTTGCTAACTGGAGCTAGCGGGCTTTTTTTCTGTTCTACCTTTGTTGCTTGATAGCTGCTGTTTTTCTCGTTAATTGAAGGTAGGAAAGTCGCGCTTAAACCAATCACTAAACCTGTTGCTAGCCAGATCCACCCAGGTAAAGGTTTTGTTCTAGTCGATCTTGTTCTGGTTGATTTTGTTTTTTTTCGAGCGGGTTGTCGTGCCATTGTCTATCTGCCTACATTTGGTCTGGCGCGTTGACGCCTAATATTGTTAAGCCGTTGGCTAGAACATGTCTGGTTGATTGAATTAATAGCAAGCGTGCATTTCTTAACGGTTTTGATTCGACTAAAAATTGAGTTTCGTTGTAGTAGCCATGAAATTTTTGTGCAAGCTCACGCAAGTAATTCACTAGTAAGTGAGGCGCATGTTTTTTACATGAAGAGGAGACTAACTCAGGATAATCAGCAAGCTTTTGCATGAGCGCGTCTTCGCTGTCTTCGCTGAGTAGAGCATCTAAATCAGCTAAATTTTCTGTGTCTACTGATTGCTCGGATTGTCTTAATACACTGCAAATTCTTGCATGTGCATATTGCACGTA
>CAWUWP010000120.1:0-11522 GCA_963926275.1 uncultured Gammaproteobacteria bacterium
TAGTGAAGGCTGGCATTTACCTTTAGCCGGGTGGTTAACACCCTCACAACTATGCTCTTCTCTTATTAAACAATATCCTAATCACATTAACTTTCGAGCAAACATAGACATCCGGTCTATTGAAAAGCAAGATTCACAATGGATTGCATACGACAAATTCAAACAGGAAGTATGTCGTGCTGACACAATGATTATTGCTAATGCATGTTCAGCGAACCAATTTGAACAAACACGCTGGTGTCAGTTGCATCCTAAACGTGGACAGATTTCATTAATCTCACAACATGACTGCAATATTCAACCCAAAAAAATTGTGTGTGCTGATGCTTATATTACTCCGCCAATCAACTCTCAATACGTGGTGGGTGCAACTTTTGTGACAGCAGACACATCAACTGATCTACGACAGACTGAGCATGATGAGAATCTGATGAAACTAAAGAAAATGGTTCCTTCTTTTTCCAGAGAAAAAATTCAATCCCTAGAAGGACGTGCTGGCATACGCGCAGTGAGCTCTGATCGCTTACCCATTGTTGGACCGGTCGCGGATGAATCCAGTTTTAATACTATCTATAAAGACGCAGCACTAGGCTCGACTCATAGCGATTACCCACTACCGAATTACCATGATGGGCTTTACTTAGCCAGTGGCTTTGGTTCGCGCGGCTTAGCATGGATACCGCTCTGCACCGAAGCACTAGCCTGTTTAATAAATCATGAGCCTAGCCCGCTTAGCAAAAATATACTTAATGCCATTCACCCAAGTAGAATTCTAATGAAGAATTTGGTTAAACACGTACAATCATCTAAATGAATAAAGCAATTTTAATTGGCTTGCTGGTTTATCTAGGCATGCATTTTGGTGACCAAGGATTACACTTTATTTATTTTTATCTCACACATGATTTCGCTTCTAGCAATCTGTTAATGATTAAGTCCTCATTTCTACTCAATTTCGCTCCGCTAATGGGTGGCGCAGTGGTTGGCTACCTCAGCCAAAAAGGAGTATTAAACGGATTTTTAGTAGGTGCTTTAGCCGGCTTAATTATTCTTGGCATACGCCAATACAATGGAGCTAATCCTTTCTTTCAAGAATTCACACCCGCTATTTTATTTGACGAAGTGTTTTTGAGAGCTTGCATTTGCGCGGCGGGAGGCGCGGTAGGGGAAACATTAAAAAGGCGATAACGCCTCTTAATTAATGTTTGATACTTGCTTTATTGCCCTGTGCGTCAACATTAACGAAGGTGATTTTTGTTTCGAATAACATGGTATTAGATTGTACCTCTTCAACGGCTGAATACACTTTCACATCATAGGTTAGTGACGAATCACCTTTACGCAACCTCTCAACAGAAAATTTTAATACTGCACCCACTTCAATGCGATGCTTAAATTCAACATTATCAAGCGCCACGGTCACAAACTGATTGTTAGGAAATTCGACTGCTGCAGCAATATAATCAACCTCATCAATCCACTTCAATAAATTGCCACCATACAAAGTACCGTAGTGATTCAGGTGTTCGGAGATGACGAATTTAAAATGATCCATAGTTATTTAGGATCAAAAATGCCTGTTGAAATATAGCGATCTCCACGATCACAAACAATACTAACAATAGTGGCGTTCTCAACACGTTCAGACAATCTTAATGCTGCCAATAGTGTTCCTCCTGAGGACACACCACAGAATACGCCTTCCTGCTGTCCAAGCTTTATCGTCACATCATCTGCTTGTTGGCGGGATACATATTCAAATTGATCTACTTTTGATTCATCAAAAATGGCTGGTTCATATTCTTTTTCCCATTTTCTAATTCCAGGAATTTGCGAACCCTCTTCAGGATAAACACCCACAATTTGTATATCGGGATTCATTTCCTTGAGATATTTTGATGTGCCCATTATGGTGCCTGTCGTGCCCATTGAGCTCACAAAATGAGTGACGGTGCCATCAGTGTCTTTCCATATCTCAGGACCGGTGCTTTTATAATGCGCCATTGAATTATCTGGGTTAGAAAATTGATCTAGCACAATCCCTTTGCCTTCGGATTGCATTTTCAACGCCAGGTCTCGTGCACCTTCCATACCTTCTTCGCCAGACACTAACACCAGCTCAGCACCAAAGGCTGACATCGCCGCACGACGTTCTATTGTCATGGTTGCTGGCATCACTAAAATCATTTTATAACCTTGCACGGCAGCTGCCATAGCTAATGCTATCCCAGTGTTACCGCTCGTTGCTTCTATTAATGTATCGCCTGGTTTTATATCACCACGCGCTTGTGCTGCTTTAATCATATTCAACGCAGGACGATCTTTTACAGAACCGGCTGGGTTATTGCCTTCAAGTTTCAGCAAAATCGTATTACTAGGATTTGGATTCAGATACTGCAATTTAACTAGTGGCGTATTACCAACAAAATCTGCAAGTGTTTTATAATTCATCTTAATTAGTCTTTGGCAAAAAACAGCACATGAGCCACGGCATAAGCCCTCTCATCTGCAATGGTTAACAACGAGTATTTATCTTTTAAATTCAATCGTGCACTACACTCTTGTGTAAATTTAAGAAGAGGTTTACCCAATTCATCATGCTCGACATACATATCTGTAAAACTTAATTGTTTACCAATACCGGTCCCAAGCGCTTTGGCAGCGGCTTCTTTGACAGCAAAACGTTTTGCTACAAAGGCAACAATATTAGTCACACTAGTCAATTCTTCTAACTCTTGTGTGTTTAGAATTTTCTCTATGAATCGATCTCCACGACGATCAATAATATCTTTTATTCGCTGAACTTCGACAATATCAATCCCGGCACCCAATAACATCATTAAATTTCACCATCCATTGCATGACGCATATTATGAATAGCTTGTTCCAGACCTACAAATAACGAATCTGACACTATTGCGTGGCCTATATTAAGCTCATTCATCCCGGCAATATCTGTAATTGGCTTAACATTACCGACATGTAATCCATGCCCTGCATTCACGGTTAATCCAAGTTCAAGCGCATGCTTAGCGGCATCGTTAATTCTCTCAAACTCGTGTTGCTGTTGTTGGCCATGTTTGTTCGCATAATGCCCAGTATGAATTTCTATAATGGATGCTCCAATTTCAGCAACCACATCAATAATCAATGAGTTAGGTTCTACAAATAGAGATACTAAAATATTTTCCTGTTTTAGCGCAGCGATCAAATCTGACAGTCTATCTCTATGTGCCACCACATCTAGTCCACCTTCTGTCGTTAACTCTTCTCTTTTTTCTGGGACAATACAGCAGTACTCCGGCTTTACTTGGAGTGCAATCTTTTGCATTTCACTAGTCGCAGCCATTTCAAAATTCATACTGGTGGTAATCACTTCGCGTGCTTGATAGATATCAGCGTCTTGAATATGTCTGCGATCTTCTCTTAAATGCAAAGTAATACCATCAGCACCACAGGCTTCTGACACTTTTATCGCTTCCATGAGATCGGGGTAAGGAGTATTTCTAGCCTGTCGCAATGTCGCGATATGGTCTAAATTCACGCCAAGTTTTACTCGATTGTTATTCATTTCTAGCTCGTTTCTGGTTCACTCAATTTACCTTTAGCAACTGTCGTGTCATTAGCGGCTTTCCTTGTAAATAATGTTTTACTAAGCCGCGTAAGAATATCTTAGCTTCAGGCAATATGTGTTCAGTTAAATTATTATCGTCAAGGTGAATAAGTAGCTCTCCTCTCACGACATTCCATTGTGCTTGCTTAGCAGTTATCTGGATTGGACCAAGATCAGGGTCATAACGATACAATAGTTGGGCCTCTATTTCCTCATCGTTAGTATAGTCATACCTGAGTTGTAGTGGATGACCCATGATACCAATTAAGCGCATTTCAAAATTTCTTAGTATATATTCGTCAGCAGGATTATTAATCATTGCGTCCAATGTGACTTCATATAGCTCAAACAGTTCTGGTTCAGGACTTGATTTCGGAATTAATTTTAGGATTAATTCATGCAGATAAAAACATTGGACTTGTGCACGAAAGTTACGGGTGTATCTAGAAAGCTCATGCTCAACTTTTGTCAGCGAGACTAACTCGCCACGGCCTGACCATGACAAATACATCTTAGTAAATGGCTGTAAATTATTACTACCTTTTTTTCTAGCCCCTCTAGACACCATATGTACAACGCCGTGCTGCTCTGTTAACGCATATACAATCATACTCGTCTCGCGATAAGAGCGAGTGTGTAACACGTAAGCAGGCTCCAACTCGACACGCGTCATATTAATTACAGCTCATATTCGCCAACAATTTTAGGGTTATCCTGCCAATCTTTTTTGATTTTCACCCAAAGCTCTAGATGAACTTTTGATTCAATATTCTTTTCAATAGCACTACGAGCTCGCGATCCAATCTTTTTTAGCATCTCACCTTTTTTACCAATTAAAATACCTTTCTGGCCATCTTTTTCTATCCAAATAACTGCCGAGATAACCACGCGCCCATCTTCTTCTGCATATTTTTCTATTTCCACATGAGTCGCGTAAGGCAGTTCTTTTTCTAAAAACATAAATGCCGCTTCTCTGATGGTCTCAGCGGCGATAAATTTTTGGTCTCGATCTGTCAGATATTCTTTGGGGTAAAAAAATTCAGACTCTGGCAAATAACGCTTGCCGGACTTAACCAGGTCATCGATATTATCTTGTCTCATTGCAGACACCGGTATCATTTCTGCAAAGTCATATTTGAGTGTGAGTTTTTGCAGAATAATCAAAAGATCATCACGTCGAACTAGCTTATCGATTTTATTGATTACTAGTATCACTGGGCATTCTATTTCCTCTAATGACCTCTTAATAAAATCTTCTTCATCTGTCCATTGGCCTCGATCAATTAACCAAAAAATCAAGTGGACGTCATGCAATACATTTAAAGCATTCTTATTCAACACTCGATTTAGTAAGCGCTTTCCTCCCAGATGAATACCCGGTGTATCAACAAATATAAATTGTGCGTCTGAGTCGGTTTTTACACCAACAATGCGATGACGTGTTGTTTGAGGCTTAAAGCTAGTTGACGATATTTTCTGGCCAACTAATCGATTAAATAGGGTTGATTTGCCTGAATTAGGCCGACCTATAATTGCTACATATCCACAGCGAGTTTCCATATTACACGCTAGTTCTATAGTAGTTTTTGCAACATATTACTAGCTGCCAATTGCTCAGCTTTTTTCTTACTTTTTTCTTCACCTTCAGCACTGATGTCCAACTCATGAATAATACATTTAACGCTGAATCGCTTATTGTTACCTTCACCCCATTCGTTAAGCAAAATATAGTCTGGTACATCAATTTGTCTGGATTGTAGTTGTTCTTGTAGACGCGTCTTGGGATCTTTAAGCTCATTTATATCAGGCAGATTCTCTAGCGGTTGGGCATACAGTGACTTTATAAATTCAAAGGTAAAGTCATAGCCTTTAAGCAGATACACTGCACCAAATATTGCTTCTAAACAATCAGCCAGAATTGAAGCTCGGAAATGACCGCCACTTTTCTTTTCTCCTGCCCCTAATTTCAATAAAGTGCTTAATTTAGCTTCTTTCGCCAACGCTGCTAGCGCACGCTTACATACCAAATGAGCACGTAAACGACTAAGGTCGCCTTCATCACAGCTAGGGAATTTCTCGAATAGCAGGTTGGCGATCACCATTCCTAGTATTGCATCACCTAGAAATTCTAAACGTTCGTTATTATCTTTACTGGCACTTCGATGTGTAAGCGCTGAATTAAATAGCTTGGAGGTGGTTACCTCTTCAGGTAATTGGTTAAAACATTCCACTACTTAGAAGCAATAGGAATGGCTTTTTTATGTTCAAAATTCAATAAAAAATCAATGTTTGCTATTATTGGAATTCGTTTTTCATAGCTTGCTCCTATCTCATATTCTTTCTTTCCTCGCTGAAACAGAAAAACTTCTTTAGTTGTTTTTTCACAGCCATCACGTCGAGGAACAAGATCTTTAACACTCACATAATTCAAATCCATTCGCTTTGCCATCAAACTCATGAATTGACTCTTAGTTATCTGCCGAGTCTTCATTTCTTCAGCGAGCGCATCTACAGAGGATTTAATAGTTAAATACTCTAAGTACACTGGAGTGATTTTAATACCGAGAAATATTGAATATGCAAAGAAGCCTACTACTATTATTAGTACAATAGTCGGCATGCCCTTTTGATTCTTAATTAATTTCACTACTATTACCTCACTTTATTTGCTTACCCATGCGTCTAAAAGCGAATTGCCCTTCAGCTATGTCCCAGTTCATCCAAATCATAAATGCCCTACCCACCAGATTTTGCTCCGGCACCATGCCCCAAAAACGGCTATCATTACTGTTATCACGATTATCACCCATCACAAAATAATGATCATCAGGGACTGTCCATGAATCATCAATTGACAATCTTCTGTCATTAATTAACATTTCATGTTCAATAGTATTCAAATTCTCTTGTCTTTTGTTCGAACCAGACATCGCACTGTCTCTACCTTTACCACGATAGGTCCCCAAATCGACTTGTTCCATCGCCTCGCCATTCACATAAATGGTTTTGTCTCGATACTCTAGCCGATCACCCGGCAAACCAATCACTCTCTTAATATAGTCCAGCGAAAGATTTTTAGGGTATCGAAACACGACAACATCACCTCTTTCCGGCAAGTTATTAGCCCAAATTTTATTATGAAGTACCGGCAACCTCAGCCCATAGGTGAATTTATTAACTAAAATAAAATCGCCATGCAGTAAGGTCGGCATCATCGAGCCGGAAGGTATGCGAAAAGGCTCAGCTATAAATGAACGCAGTATAAGTACAATCAGCAGCACAGGAAAGAATGAGCGCGAATAATCGATATACCACGGCTCTTTATATCCATTCTGTATTTTAGAATTATTTCCATCAACGTATTTAGCATCATAGGCCTTGGTCATAATGCGCTTACGCCGTTTTCCAGCAAACACCAGCTTATCTAACAGCATCACGATTCCAGTGACCAGGGTACCAATCACTAATATCAGCTCTAAATTAACATTCATAATATGAATAACAGTTAAAGGATTTAATTATTTCGATTAATACTAGGATACAGCGGCAGCACCTATATCAAAACCTATATACGGTGATCTTTTAACGCCACTGTCTAAAGAGCAATCCAGGAAAGAGAAATACATCTTTGAGGTATAGGGTTAAAACTTACCACCCCTGCGCAACCCCATTGCGGTGCGCTACACTCAGAGTTTCTTACATAACTTATGCTAATTACACTAACGATAGATGCTAGCGACTAAGAATCTGCAAGAGGTCTTCTAATTCGGTGCGAGTTTGTAGCATAACTTGCTGATTATCCGAGCTTGGTGCTTCAGCCTGAGTTGGGTCAGCTAATTTTTGTCTTGCTCCACCGATCGTATAGCCTTGTTCGTAAAGAAGACTACGGATTTGTCGAATTAAAACGACATCATGTCGCTGATAGTATCGGCGGTTGCCACGTCTTTTAACGGGCTTAAGTGTTGGGAATTCTTGTTCCCAGTAACGTAGAACATGAGGCTTTACGTCACAAAGCTCACTCACCTCTCCAATCGTAAAATAACGTTTGGTTGGGATGGGAGGTAATTCGCTATTGTTGCTGGCTTCCAGCATATTCTTCTACCCTTGATTTTAGTTTTTGACCAGGACGAAATGTCACTACTCGTCGAGCTGTTATGGGTATTTCCTCTCCAGTCTTTGGATTTCGACCTGGACGCTGGCTTTTATTGCGAAGAATGAAGTTACCAAACCCTGATAATTTAACTTCTTCACCTTCTTCAAGCGCTAGTCGAACTTCTTCAAAGAACACCTCTACCAATTCCTTGGCTTCTCTCTTATTAAGGCCGAGCTCCTCAAATAAATTCTCAGCCATATTTGCTTTAGTTAGTGCCATAGTCTTAAGTGCTTCTCAACTCCGCATTAAATCTACTTGCTAAAAGAGAAATGATGTTTGTTATTGTTTGTTCAATGTTTTGTTCTGTAAGAGTGCTAGAAAAGTCCTGTAAAATCAAGCCTAAAGACACACTTTTTAGTCCGGAAGGCACACCATCACCCTGATAAATTGAAAATATAACGATATCTTGCAGCTCATTTATCTGTAACCCATATATTTCATTTAACAAATCCTGCACAGGCGTCCCAGCATCTACTGTAAGCGATAAATCGCGTCTTACTTGAGGGAATTTAGACCAAAGCTGAAATCTCTCGAGAGGCACATCTAGCAGTCTCTGATCGAGAGTTAGCTCAAAAACCACGACTTCTCGTTTTGCTAGTCCCAATGGCTTCAAAACATTAGGATGTAAACTACCCATCACACCAACCGGCTGATTATCAATCAAAATGTGGGCCGTTTTACCTGGATGCAGGCCTTGCTGGCTATGCGTTTGGTTACTCACTCTGTCCGCCAAGCCCATTTTCTCAAATAATTGAGCAAGATCACCTTTCACATCATAAAAGTCGATAGCTCGTGTAGATATCCCCCATTGCCGTGGATTCACCTCACCGACAGCCACCCCTGCAATGACTTCGACTTGCTCAAGACCCTTATCTGAAACTAAATATTTACGCCCTGCTTCAAACATCTTTGCAGTCGCATGTTGTCGTTTTAAATTATAGCTTGCCGCTTCACACAAACCTGGCCAGAGGCTGGTACGCATATTAGATAGGCTGGTTGAAATTGGATTGGCTATTTGTTTTGGCTCGCCATCAAAAAATAATCGACAATGCTTTTGCTCAGTAAAGCTAAACGTCACTGCTTCGTTATAACCCAATGCTGAAAAGTTTTCTTGTATCGAAAATATAGCATCTGATTTTTTCTTAGTGGCAGAAATAGCTACACTTGAAGAAAGTGCTTGAGTTGGAAATTGATCATAACCCTTAAGACGCGCGACTTCTTCTATCAGATCGGCATCAATTTCAATATCAAAACGATAACTGGGTGCCGTTACTAGAATATGGTCATCATCCGATGCTTTAACCTGGCAATGTAAGCCTTGCAGGATATTTGTCACTTCAACAATATCAACCTCAATGCCTAATACTTTATTTACCTTAGAAATTGACAGTGAAATTTCATTCGCAACAGGCAAATGTTGATGACTAACCACTTCACTCACGGGACCAACAACAGCGCCGGCATAAGCTTTAATAAGCTCGCTGGCACGCTCAATCGCACGCATGGCTAATTGTGGATCAACGCCGCGTTCAAATCGATGTGACGACTCTGTATGCAAACCAAAGTGACGTGCTTTACCGGCTATCGAAAGCGGATTGAAATAAGCGCACTCTAAAAATATATTTTTTGTCTGCAGCTCAACAGCAGAGTCATTTCCACCCATCACACCCGCCAATGCTAACGCTTGCTTTGCATCAGCGATGACAAGATTGTCTTTATTGAGTGATACTTCTTTGCCGTCCAGCAGAACTAATTTTTCGCCGGCTTGCGCCATGCGCACGACGATTTTATGGTTAAGCTTATCGAGATCAAACGCATGCATTGGTTGACCCAACTCAAGCATGACGTAGTTACTAATATCGACAACAATATTGATACAGCGAATGCCTCCGCGACGCAGACGCTCTTTCATCCATGTCGGTGTATTAGCATTAGCATTAACACTACGAAGAACACGCCCACAATAACGTGGGCACGCTTCTTCGTTTTCGACTTCTATAACAAACTGATCATCATTATCTTGTTTAACACGGTGCATTTCTGGTCTGTTAATTGGCAACTGATATAGCGCCGATGCTTCTCGTGCAATACCCTCTATACTCAAACAGTCAGAGCGGTTTGGCGTAAGATCAATATCAAAAATACTATCATTAAGATCTAACGCGTCCATCAAGGAAGCACCAATCGTCAAGCCGTCGTCCAGCTCAAGAATGCCATCACCCTGTTCATCCAAACCCAGTTCAGTTGAAGCACATAACATTCCGAATGATTCAACTCCGCGCAACTCAGCGGCCTTTATATTTATCCCACCTGGCAATTTTGAGCCGACTGTTGCCAGTGCAGTGGTTAATCCTACGCGCGCATTTTTAGCGCCGCATACAATTTGCTGAGTTTTTCCATTACCCACGTTGACCAGACAAACCTGTAACTTATCCGCATCGGGATGAGGCTCGACAGACTCTATCTTAGCGACAATTACTCCAGACAAATCTGCTGATGCAGCTTCGACACCATCTAACTCTAAGCCAGCCATGGTGAGTTGATGACCCAATTGTTCGCTAGATACTTTTGGGCTTACCCACTCTCTCAACCAATTTTCACTAAATTTCACGCTGACACTCTCACATTAATCATTCAGTACTATTACGTGTACTTACGCAGAAAACTGGCGCAAGAAGCGTAAATCATTTTCATAAAACATTCTTAGGTCACGCACTCCATAATACAACATAGCCAGGCGTTCAACACCGACACCAAATGCAAATCCGTTATATTTATTTGCATCAATACCGACTTTGCTAAACACGTTCGGATGCACCATGCCGCAACCCATTACTTCCAACCAATTTGAATTGCCTTGCTCATCATGCCATTCAATATCCACTTCAGCGGATGGCTCCGTAAAGGGAAAATACGAAGGTCTAAAACGAATGCCTAGTTGATCATTCTCAAAGAACGCATGTAAAAACTCAATTACCAAACCTTTCAGCTGTGCAAAGTTGACATCAGTATCTACTAACAGCCCTTCCACTTGATGAAACATGGGGCTATGCGTGATATCTGAATCACATCGGTAGACTCTACCCGGAGCGATAATTCGTATTGGTGGCTCAGAGTTTTCCATGGTGCGAATTTGCACTGAAGAAGTATGCGTACGAAGTAATAAGCCATCATCAAAATAAAATGTGTCATGCATGGCACGCGCAGGATGATGTGGCGGAATATTCAATGCTTCGAAATTATGGAAATCATCTTCGATTTCAGGACCATCAGCGACTTCAAAACCATGGCGCTGAAATAATTTTTCAATCCTGCGTAAAGTAATGGTAACCGGATGCAAAGTACCGACTGAAGAAGTTCTTCCTGGCAGCGTGACATCAATGGCCTCAGACTTTAGCTTCTCAGTTGTCGCCGCTTCTTCAAGGGTTGTTGATCTCAGTTCTAACTTGGCTTGTATTGCTTGCTTAACTTCATTGATACGTTGGCCAGCCGCGGGACGCTCTTCCGCTGACAACTTTCCTAAAGACTTAAGCTGGTCAGTGACCAAGCCTTTTTTACCCAGATAGTGGACACGCAATTCTTCAAGCGATTTTAAATTAGATGTCGCTTCAATTGCATTGCTTGCGGTGTGTAATAGCTCGTCGAGGTCACTCATAATATTTAGATTATTAACAACGTAAGCGTGTTTAGGTTTCCCCAAATAAAAAGGGAAAGGTTAAGCCTTTCCCTTAGTCAACTCAAACCAGAACAGCGAAA
>CAWUWP010000121.1:0-8460 GCA_963926275.1 uncultured Gammaproteobacteria bacterium
GCAATATGGGCACTAGTGGCTCAGTCGCATACTTGTTTACTAAAGAGGGCGTATTTAGCTTTGAGCCGGGTGTGGATGAAGATAAATTGATGGAAATCGCGCTTGAATCAGGTGGCGACGATATTATTAATAACGATGATGGTTCTATTGATGTGATTTGTCAGCCAGAAGATTTTTTATCATTAAAAGAAGCGTTAGAAGCTGCTGAGTTAGAAGTTAGTTTTGCTGAAGTGTCCATGCGAGCAGAGACTACGGCAGAAGTCAGTGATAAAGACGCTGAAAAAATTATTCGTTTAATTGATGTATTAGAAGAATTAGATGATGTGCAAAATGTGTATTCAAATGCGGACTTTCCTGAATCTGTATTGGAGAATTTAAGTTAACACTAATCAATCAATGGTGCGCATTCTTGGTATTGATCCAGGCTCAATAAAAACTGGATACGGACTTATTGAAAGTAATGGCCAAAAAAGTCGTTATATACATAGTGGCTATCTAAAACTGTCTGGCGATAATTTGGCGAGTAAATTGGGTCAAATATTTTCTGAATTATCGTCTGTCATTGCCGAGCATCAACCTAATCATATGGCGATTGAACAAGTTTTCTTGTCAAAGAATGCTGCCTCGGCGTTGAAGCTTGGACATGCACGTGGCGCAGCGATGACAGCGGGCGTGAATACCGGCTTAGAAATTTATGAATACAGTGCCAGATCAGTTAAGCAGTCGACCGTCGGTTATGGCGCAGCGTCTAAAGAGCAAATTCAACACATGATTTTGCGATTATTAAACATTCGTCAAGCACTTCAAGAAGATGAAGCCGATGCGTTGGCGGTTGCGTTATGTCATGCACATACCGGGTTGTCTCCTCAGTATCAAAAAAACATTAAGGCATCACAGTAAATGATCGGACGCATACAAGGTCAGCTTGTTTATAAGCAACCGCCAGGATTGATGATTGACGTTAATGGTGTCGGTTATGAAATCGATGCGCCCATGTCTACATTTTATCAGTTGCCCGAGTGTGGTAATGACGTCACCTTACATATCCATATGATTGTGCGTGAAGATGCGCAGATGCTATATGGGTTCCACGATCTTGCTGATCGCAGTCTTTTCCGCACCTTGTTAAAAGTTAACGGTGTGGGGGCAAAGATGGCGCTGACAATATTGTCAGGTATGGATGCTAATGGATTTAAACGCTGTATTAAGTTTGGTGATACCGATGCGTTAGTTCGTTTGCCGGGTGTGGGTAAAAAAACCGCAGAACGCTTGGTTGTAGAATTACGTGACCGACTAGAGAATGATTTATCAGCTCCCGCTATCAATGACGGCGGTGTTAGTACAGACGCTGTGCGCAACCATATCGAAGAAGCCATTTCTGCATTAACTGCTTTAGGTTATAAAGGACCTGATGCGATGCGAATGATTAAAAACGTACAAGATGAGACATCATCCTGTGAAGAATTAATTCGCTTAGCATTGAAGTCTAGCCTGAGTAATTAGACGACAGTAATT
The DNA here is from genome assembly GCA_963926275.1 of uncultured Gammaproteobacteria bacterium. GTDB lineage: Bacteria > Pseudomonadota > Gammaproteobacteria > UBA4575 > UBA4575 > UBA1858. The sequence goes on from CAWUWP010000121.1 coordinate 1,516, forward strand.
TCAGTCTAATAAACAAGCCATAGCAACTAATAAAACGATGACAACTGAGCGAATAATAGAAGCAGATAGCACGGGCAATGAAGACGTTGTTTTGGATCGAGCGATTCGTCCACGCACGTTGTCTGACTATACTGGGCAAGAGAAAGTCTGTGAGCAGATGGAAATATTTATTGCTGCCGCACGTGAGCGTAAAGAAGCATTGGATCACGTATTAATTTTTGGTCCACCCGGTTTAGGTAAAACAACGTTGTCGCATATCATTGCTAATGAGTTGTCTGTCAATATGCGCCAGACTTCAGGTCCGGTGCTAGAGAAGGCCGGTGACCTGGCGGCAATTCTGACTAATCTAGAAGAAAATGATGTGTTGTTTGTTGATGAGATACATCGTCTTAGTCCGGTCGTAGAAGAAATATTATACCCAGCGTTAGAAGACTTTCAGTTAGATATTGTGATTGGTGAAGGCCCGAGTGCACGGTCGATTAAATTAGATTTACCTCCCTTCACCTTGGTCGGAGCAACCACTAGAGCGGGATTATTAACTTCTCCATTGCGCGATCGTTTTGGTATTGTTCAGCGCTTGGAGTTTTATAGCACCGAAGAGCTGAGATTAATTGTGACGCGTTCAGCTGGTATTCTCGACGTTGAACTTGATCCGGAAGGCGCGGTAGAAATAGCTAAGCGATCACGTGGGACGCCGCGTATTGCTAATCGTTTATTAAGACGAGTGCGAGATTACGCGCAAGTCAAAGCAGATGGTGTCATCAGCAAAGACATTGCAGATAAAGCATTAGATATGTTGAGCGTTGACCATAATGGCTTTGATCAAATGGATCGACGTGTGTTACTCGCAGTGATTGAGAAGTTTGATGGTGGACCAGTGGGGCTAGATAGTTTAGCGGCTGCCGTCGGAGAAGAGCGTGGCACGATTGAAGACGTCATCGAACCATTCTTGATTTTAAATGGTTTTTTAATGCGTACACCCCGAGGGCGAGTGGCAACAATGAATTGCTATCGTCATTTTGGGTTGCGTGTGCCTAAGCAGTTAGAGCAAGTGCAGGCAGATGCGAATTCGTTTAAGAGTGAGTAGAGGCATGTTTAATTCACCATTTAAAAACAACTCACTTTTTAGAGGCGATACAATTTCTAGTGTCACTGCAAAATTCTACTCATGTCATTCCCGTGCACGACTGTATGGATGCTCAAGGTAGAGAAATGCAGGAGCAATTTTACCGGGACGGGAATTCAGCGAAAGGTCAGCACAGAATATTACTTACTGTATGCACCAAACTGCAGTTGGCTAAATATTTCCATGGGGATGACGTGATGTTTTTAACTAGATGATAGTGAATCAATATGTCTGAACCCATCAAATCGTATCAATGGCCAGTGCGCGTTTACTATGAAGACACTGACGCGGGTGGCGTAGTTTTTTATGCTAATTACCTAAAATTTTTAGAGCGAGCACGAACCGAGTGGCTGCGTTCATTTGGTTTTGAGCAAGATCAGCTAAGATCAGAATATGGTATTGTATTTGCAGTGAGAGCGGTTGATATTAAATACCTTAAGCCTGCCCGTTTTAATGAAGAGTTGTCTGTTTCAGTCGAAAATATCCAGCTTAAACAAGCCAGTATGGCAATGCAGCAGTCAGTTTGTAAAATAGATGAAGATAAAAACGAATTAATTGTAAAAGCCACTGTCAATGTAGTGTGTTTGCACAGTGAACAGTTTTCCCCGAGTCCCATCCCTAAACCAATATATGAAGTGTTGAAAGCATGCATGTAGATATGAGTATTTATCGGCTAATCGCCGATGCCAGTTTGTTAGTCCAGTTGGTGATGATTATTTTAGTCATTGCATCAGTTATTTCATGGACAATGATTTTTAGTAAAGCACGTGTGCTTAAAATGGCAACCAAAGATGCCAATGCCTTTGAGGAACGCTTCTGGTCTGGAGCAGATTTGCCTTCTCTGTATGAAAAGGTCGGGTCAAAACGAAATATCTCCGGCATGGAGAGAATCTTTGTTGCCGGATTCAAAGAGTATATTCGTCTTCATAAGACGCGCAAAGTAACAGCCCTATCTATTAGTGATACTTCATTACGATCAATGAAAGTAGCACTTTCAAGAGAAATAGACTTCCTGGAGAATTATCTGTCTTTCTTGGCCACAGTGGGATCCACCAGTCCTTATATTGGATTATTTGGCACTGTATGGGGAATCATGAATTCATTTCGTGCGCTCGCTGATGTTCAGCAGGCGACCTTATCTGCAGTTGCACCCGGTATTGCAGAAGCGCTAATTGCCACGGCAATGGGCTTATTTGCAGCGATACCTGCGGTGATTGCCTATAACCGTTATTCATCACAATCCGATCGTTTGATTACTCGTTACGATAATTTTGTTGAAGAATTTACTGGCTTGTTGCAGCGACAGGCGATAACTCGTGAATCAGAAGCAGCACCAACACGAGGTGTTGAAGGCTAATGTCTCGGTCAATTTCACGTCGGCGTAAGCCGATGGCCGACATTAATGTCGTGCCTTATATTGATGTGATGTTGGTGTTACTGGTTATCTTTATGGTGACGGCGCCGATGTTTAATCAAGGTGTTCAAGTTAATTTGCCGCAAGCACCTTCTGATCCGATTGAAGAATTCATGGCTCAAGATGAGCCATTTATCGTGTCGGTGGATAAGCTAAGTAAAATTTATGTGAATAAGGGCTCTAATCCAGAGCGTCCTATGTCGCTCGATGAATTTCGACAGTTAGCCCCTGGCATGCTGGCTCAAGAGCCGACTAAACAAGCTTATGTGAAAGGCGATCAAAATGTTGCATATGGCCGTGTGGTTGAAGTTATGGTGGCCTTGCAGCAAGCCGGTGTGCCTTCGGTGGGGCTGATTTCACAGCCCGAAAACACACGTTAAGTAGCAATGACCAAGGGTCCGCTTTATCTTACGCGTTCTGCTCTCATTGCTGTAATAGTGAATGTTGTTGTTTTTGCACTATTTATTGTGGGTTTTCAGATGAAGCCTAAGTCCAGTCAGGCCGTGTTTGATCCCATTAATATTGTTAAGGCCGAGGTGATCGATGGCGCAGCAATAGAGCAAGAAAAGAAAAAAATACGCGATGAAGAACAAACGCGCGAACGCAAAAAGCGTGAACAAGAACAGCGCAAGCAACGAGAAGCTGAACAAAAAAAGAAACAGCAACAAGCCGCTGAAAAGCGTAAAGAAGAAGAACGTCAGGCCGAAGTAAAGCAGGCCGTAGAAGAAAAGCGTGTGGCAGAAGATAAAGCAAAAAAAGCGTCGCAAGCCAGGGAAAAAGCTGAGTTAGAAAAGAAGCAAGCGGAACAAGATAAGAAAAAGGCTGAGCAAGAGCTAGCTAAAGCGGAAGAGGCTAAGGAAAAAGCTGAACAAGAGCGCATTAAAGCCGAAGAAAATGCCCAAAAGTTAGCGGAACAACTAAAAAAACAAGAACAAGCAAAAAGGCATGCTGAGAAAGAAGTGGAACAAAAACGCTTGGATGCGATCCTAGAACAAGAAGATGCTGACATGCGTGCTGAGCAAGAGCGTGCAGCTAAAGCAGCAAGACAGCAAGAATTAAATACATTACAGTCGCAATATATAGGGGCTATTCAATCGGAAGTAACAAGTCGATGGCGCAAACCCCCTGGCGTTGATACTAATAATGCGTTTTGTAAGGTGCGAATTAAGCAAGCAATTGGCGGCTACATTGAAGAAGTCTCCATCATGAAGTGTGAAGGTGGGAATGATCAATTTAGGAGGTCAGTTGAAGAGGCAGTATGGAAGTCTGATCCTCTGCCTGCCCCCCCTGACGATGATGTATTCTTGCGCGAATTCATTTTGAATTTTAATCCTGGTTAGTATGATTAATTGATTTATATTTATGATAAAACGAATCCATAATTTAATAGTTTTAACGATTGTGCTGTTTTCTAGTAATGCCTATGCACTATTAGAAATCGAAATCACCCAAGGCGTTGAGTCTGCAATGCCGGTGGCTATTACTCCTGTCGCTGGTGATGTTCCGATACAAGTAACCTTGCTTGAAAGCGTAGTGTTTTCTGATTTACATAGAAGTGGTTATTTTTCTATTATCGATAAAACAAATTACCCGCAACAAAACGTCAAGCTTGATCAGGTCGATTATCCTAAGTGGCGAAATGTGGGGATAGAAGCATTGCTAACCATGAAAGCGACAGCGGCGGGTGAAGGTAAGGTACGCGTTCAGTTTGAATTATATGATCTGGTTAGAAAGAATCGTGTGCTTGGCCATTCAGTCACCACTAATAAGAATCAATTACGAAAAGTCGCTCATAAAATATCAGACCTGGTATTTGAAAAGCTTACCGGCATTAAAGGGGCTTTTAGTACGCGTATTGCATATATAAGTGAAGTTGCTATTAAGAAAGGTAAGAAATACCAATTAAAAATCGCTGATGCTGATGGTTATAACCCACGCACGGTGTTCTCTTCATCTAATCAATTGCTGTCTCCTGCTTGGTCACCTGATGGCAGACGACTCGCCTATGTTTCATTTGAGAATGATCGTACTGAAGTTTTTGTGCAGGATATAACAACGGGTAAGCGGAGTAAGGTCTCGTCTAAACCGGGAATCAATAGTGCGCCGGCATGGTCCCCTGATGGCACCTCGATTGCGCTAACATTATCTTTTGATGGTAATCCCGATGTTTATATTTTAGAGGTGGAGTCGCGAAAATTACGCAAACTGACGGATCACTACGGTATTGATACTGAGCCAACATGGTCGCCTGATGGCAGGTTTGTATACTTCACCTCTAATCGCTCAGGCGCACCACAAATATATCGAGTGTCATTTGGCGGCGGCTCGCCTAAGCGGATGACGTTTGAAGGTAACTATAATGCAGCACCGAGCGTGTCAGCAGATGGAAACTTACTCGCCATGGTGCATAAGAATGAGGGTGGATATCGCATAGGTTTACTTGATATTGAGAGAAATGCATTTACATTGCTGACGGATGGCACGCTTGATGAGGCGCCAAGTTTTGCACCCAATGGAAGTATGATTATTTATTCAACTCGCCATAATAATAGTACAGTCCTGTCTGCGGTAAGTTCAGATGGACGAGTACGACAGCGATTGCGTTTGCAGAAAGAGAAAGTGAGAGAACCTTCTTGGTCACCATTTCGACGTTAAGTTTTTAAGAATCATTAAAGAGGAATACACATGATTATTCGACAAATTCCAGTAATATTTTTTCTAGCGCTATTGTTAACCATCAGTGGTTGTTCCGGTAATAAAACCAAAGAGGGTGACGACGGTGCTATGAGCAGTGATGGCATTGAAGACGGTGCACCCATTGATATGGTTGCAGATGATGAATATTCTTCATCGGGTCTTGGTGAAGACGGTTCAATGATTCTAGATCCATTAGATGATCCGGCTAGTGATCTATTTGTACGTACAATATATTTTGACTATGACAGCACCAATATTCGTGAAGACTCTTTATTGATCGTGCGTGAACATGGGAAATATCTGAGTAGTAGTCCAGAACGTCTGATTCGTCTGGAAGGACATGCAGATGAGCGTGGAACACGCGAATATAACCTGGCGCTAGGTGAAGAGCGCGCAAAGTCTGTGCGTGAAGTTCTGTTGCTAGAAGGCGCGCAAGAAGAGCAAATTGAAATCGTCAGCTTTGGTGAAGAACGTCCAACGGTTGAAGGTACAGATGATGCGGCTTTACAGTTGAATCGTCGTGTAGAAGTCGTTTACTAAAGTTATAAATTAGTTTGAAAGTTGAGTGTAAAAGGAAATTTTATGAAGCATAGTCGTTTAGCTATTGTTATCAATCTATTGGTGTTAGCGTCGCTTTCACAAGTAGTTAGCGCTGCCCCAAAAGCTACCAGAGAGGAACTAAATATAGTGACTCAACGTTTGGAGAGACTGGAGAGAGCGCTAGATAGTGAGGCGGCTAGCTCAGCAAATAAAGACAGCATGATTACTTTGCAGCAGAAAATGAAAAATATGCAAGGTGAATTGCAACAGCTTCGTGGTGAGAATGAAAGCTTGCGAAATGAGTTAGAACAGCTGCAAAAACAACAACGTGAATCATTCATGGCGATGGATAAGCGCTTACAGAAAGCGCAAACAATGGAGCCAAGTGCTGACAGCAACAAGCCAATGCAGTCTTCAAAAAAAATGAGCAGCGAGGTTCAAGCTGAAGCAGCAATGCCAGCTAAAGTCATGGAGAGAAAGCCTATCGTTGTCCCTAGTGATACAGAAGACTCCGATGAAACGATTGAGGCTTATCGCAATGCTTTTTTATTATTAAAGCAACGCCGTCATGATGAATCAATAACTGGCTTTGAAGATTTCTTATCCAATTATCCAAAAAGCAAATATTCAGCGAATGCCCAGTACTGGTTAGCTGAAGCTAACTATGTGACTAAGCGATATGATCGTGCGTTGGTTGAGTTTAATAAGGTGATTGAGCGCTATCCTACTAGTAGCAAATTACCGGATGCGCACCTAAAAATTGGGTTTACTCAATATGAGTTAGGTCAATTTAAAGAGTCACGTGTGACTTTAACGCGATTACGTTCTCAATTTCCAAATTCTACGGTGGCAGGTTTAGCTCAAGAGCGTTTGCAACGTTTAGATAAAGACGGTTATTAATGTGTTGCTGGTACTTCTCAGGTGAAGTGCTTAATATGAAAGTAATTCAAAGAACAATACTTCATATTATTTAATGTCAGAATCTAAATTACGTATCACCGAGATTTTCTATTCATTGCAAGGCGAGACTTGCACTGTGGGTTTGCCTACTGTGTTTGTGCGTCTGACAGGCTGCCCATTGCGCTGTCAGTATTGTGATACTGAATATGCATTTACTGGCGGTGAGTGGATGGGTTTCCCAGCTATTTTCAGTCAAATAAAAAACTAC
>CAWUWP010000122.1:0-11193 GCA_963926275.1 uncultured Gammaproteobacteria bacterium
ACATTCGGATGACCTCCAGTTAAAATATATTTAGTTAAATGAGAAACATTCTGGTTTAGAATGATTCTAAAACGGCGCAAGATTAGGATAAGTCTAAATATTTGTCAACAGTATTGCACCTCTACAATACCCGTTTAACAATACACCCATACCATTAAATCCTGGAGAAACTCGTGCCTGGTAAAAAAGCCGCCACAAAAATAAATTTTGAAAAATCATTAGCAAAGCTTGAGCAAGTCGTAGAAAAACTCGAATCTGGCGATCAGCCGCTTGAAGCGGCGCTAAAATTGTTTGAAGAAGGTATATCACTAACCCGTGGGTGCCAGCACGCACTCAAGCAAGCCGAAGAAAAGATTACTATCCTTAGCCAGCAAAATGAAGAGTGGCTGACTGAATCTGAAGAGTCTGTGGGAGATTTTCTTGACGGATCTAGCTGAGTACTTAGCCTCATGTGGTCGGCGCGTAGAGTCATTTTTTGATAAAAATTTGCCCTCAAAAGATCAAGCGCCAACCACCTTACATGACGCTATTCGCTATTCAGCAATGAATGGAGGGAAACGGATTCGCCCGGCGCTAGTCTATGCCACCGGCGAGGCATTAGGCATTGAATGGTCGAACATAGATTGTATTGCCGGCTCGATTGAACTCATGCATAGCTACTCGTTAATCCATGACGACTTACCTGCCATGGACGACGACGACCTAAGACGAGGCAAACCAACATGCCATCGAGCTTTTGATGAAGCCACTGCGATTCTTGCGGGAGATGCCATGCAGACACTTGCGTTCTCGGTATTAACCGATGCTTCTATCCCGGGTCCTGAGGCTGCAATCCGCGCACAGCTGACAAATCAATTAGCCTATGCCGTGGGTTCGCTAGGCATGGCCGGTGGACAGGCAATGGATTTAGCCGCCGTTAATAAAGACATTTCTATTGGCGCACTTGAATATATTCATCGACAAAAAACGGGGTGCTTAATCCGTGCCTGTATCGATATGACGCAGACTTGCTGTACAACACTTAACCAGCAGCAACGTTCAAGTCTGTTACAGTTCGCGGAGCATCTTGGTATTGCTTTTCAGATTCGCGACGATATTTTAGATGTGATCAGCGACACTGACACATTGGGCAAGCCTCAAGGCTCAGATAGCGAACAAAACAAACCTACTTACGTGAGTATTTTAGGTATCGAAGAATCGGAAAGACGCTGTGATGATTTTTACAAGCAAGCTTTAAAGTGCTTAGACGGATTTAAAGATGCCTCAACCAAGCTACGCATGTTGGCTGAACATATTGTTTGCAGACAGCATTAATTAATCGCGCAATGAATAAAATTTAGCATGGAAACTATCGAATACCCGACACTTGATAAGATTGAGCTACCTAAAGACCTAAGAAAATTTCCCCTCACTCAGGTCCCCAGTGTATGCGATGACTTAAGGAATTACTTACTGGCTTCGGTATCCAAAAGTGGTGGCCATTTCGCTGCCGGGCTGGGCGTTATCGAACTCACCACCGCATTACATTATGTCTACAACACGCCTCAAGACAAATTACTTTGGGATGTTGGCCATCAAAGCTATCCGCATAAAATTCTTACCGGCCGTAAACATCAGGTTGAATCTATTCGTACACGCGGAGGTTTAGGGCCTTTTCCGTGTCCAGAAGAAAGTGAATATGATTGCTTTAGTGTCGGCCATTCCAGCACCTCTATTAGTGCCGCTCTCGGTATGAATTTATCTTTTCAACTCAATAATAGTACGCAACAAGCAGTACCTATTATTGGCGATGGTGGGCTCACAGCAGGCATGGCCTATGAAGCGCTGAATCACCTTGGTGACATTCGCGCCAACATGTTAATCATTCTTAATGATAACGAAATGTCTATTTCCCGTAACGTAGGGGCTATGACTAATTATCTGACTCGCATGTTATCAGGCCGAGTATTTTCTAGCATGCGTGAAGGCAGCAAGCGCTTACTCAAACCTATGCCGCCAATGTTGGAGCTAGCTCGCCGCACTGAAGAACACGTAAAAGGCATGTTTGCACCAGGCACTTTGTTTGAAGAAATGGGTATTCGCTACTTTGGCCCAGTTGATGGACATGACTCTGTTTCGCTCGTCAAAACACTGCGTAACATAAAGCAAATTGACGGGCCTAAAATTCTTCATGTAATCACCAAAAAAGGTAAAGGCTATTCTCTCGCCGAACAAGACCCGGTGGGATACCACGCAGTACCCAAATTTGATCTCAGTATCGGCGTTGAAAAAAAATCTGTTCCTGATGCAAAACAAACTTATACGCAAGTATTTAGCGATTGGATCTGTGACATGGCGAAAAAAGACTCTCGATTAGTCGCCATTACTCCCGCCATGCGAGAAGGTTCTGGCTTGGTTCGCTTTCAAAAAGAATTTCCTGATCGATATTATGACGTGGCGATTGCAGAACAACACGCAGTCACTGTTGGCGCAGGCTTAGCCATCGCAGGCCATAAACCTATTGTGGCTATTTACTCAACTTTTTTACAACGTGCTTACGACCAACTAATACATGATGTTGCTGTACAAAACTTACCCGTGGTATTTGCAATCGATCGTGCTGGCGTAGTTGGCCCTGATGGCAAAACTCACACCGGTAGTTATGACTTAAGCTTTTTACGCTGTATCCCTAATATGACCATCATGGCACCAGCAAATGAATGTGAAACTCGACAAATGTTACAAACAGGCTTTGAGATTAACGGCCCAAGTTCAATTCGTTATCCGCGCGGTACCGGGCCTGGCAGCACTGTACACAATGACTTTGCAACGTTAGAAATTGGTCGGGCAGACGAAGTCCGCACAGGAAAAGATGTGGCTATATTATCTTTTGGTTGCACCTTAGCGAATGCTTTAGCGGTCGCAAACCAAATCAATGCCACGGTGATCAACATGCGTTTCATTAAGCCTATCGATGAAGGTATGATATCTCGCGTAGCAACGTCACATTCTTTAGTTGTCACCATAGAAGACAATGTGGTGATGGGAGGCGCTGGTAGCGCCGTCAATGAAGTCATTGCCGCACAACAAATTTCTGTGAAACTACTAAATTTAGGTCTGCCTGACCAATTCCAGGAGCATGGATCACGTGAAGAATTACTTGCTGATGCTGGCCTAGACAGCAAGTCTATTGCCGCCAGAATCAAGGGAATATATCCGCTTAGGGATTGCGCCGCTAAAAGTGCTCACGTATTATCAGGGTAATTAGCAGTTAAAACCCCATAAATTATAGTTATTAATCAAGAGGTTAGATACATGAGCGCGAGCGCTGGAGATATCGCAACAACGATTCCTGATACACAAAATAAAGCAGACACGCGCAAAATTCCGATTGATAAAGTCGGTATCAAAGGAATAAAGCATCCTGTACGAGTACTAGATCGCTCGGGTGGAGAACAACATACAATAGCTGAATTTAATATGTATGTGAATTTGCCGCACAATTTCAAAGGCACTCACATGTCTCGATTTGTGGAAATTCTCAATGAATATGAGCGAGAAATTTCAGTTAAATCATTTAACGATATGCTAGAAAAGATGGCTGAACGTCTTGAAGCAGATTCAGGCCATATCGAAATGACGTTCCCTTATTTTGTTAAGAAAACTGCACCTGTCAGCGGTGTTGAAAGCCTACTCGATTACCAAGTATGTTTTCGTGGTGAGATTAATAACAAAACGGCACGCACAGATGTGGTTGTTCTTGTTCCTGTGACCAGCTTATGCCCTTGTTCAAAAAGCATTTCTGATTATGGCGCACACAACCAACGTTCACACATCACTGTTTCTGTGCGAATTAAAGACTTTGTTTGGGTGGAGGAATTAATCGAAATGGTTGAGCAACAATCTTCTTGCGAGTTATATGCCTTACTAAAACGTCCTGATGAAAAATATGTCACAGAACGCGCTTACGATAACCCTAAATTCGTTGAAGACTTAGTTCGCGACATTGCGACGCAACTAAACAACGATGATCGCATTGATTCTTACACAATAGAATCAGAAAATTTTGAGTCTATTCACAATCACTCTGCATACGCTTACATTGAAAAAGACAAACGCGCATAACGCGCGTTATGCTTAGCCAGTAGTACGAAATACTTGGTATGCGCTGAGAATTTGATTCAATATCACACGTGCATCTTGCTCTGAGACAACACGTCCATCAGTATCATCCGCATAATGCACAGTAATTAATGTTTGTGCATTTTGCGGTAACAAGTGTACTTGGTAACGCGAGCTTTTCAACGCATAGCCGTCAGGCAGATCTAAGTTGCTAGCATCGATAAAGTAAACACCTTTAGCTCGGCTTTGCTCAAATATAGCCAAGCCTGTTCGGTCTAACGCAATACCTGTGCGACGCCATACTCGACTGTATTGATCTCCGACAAATAGTACAGGGATACCGCCGATATCCTGCAAATCAATATGTAACCGCGGACCTTGTGTATTCGCTACTTCAAAAATAGCGTCTTGACGTGACTTACCCAGGTGCGTCATTAAATTCACCATGACTTCGGCTTCAGTTTCCGGATCACTTTTGGCTGTCGTCCACACGCCACCTTCATCAGTCAGCGCTTTTAGCTCGATCTTACGTTGGCTGACAAAAATGTTAGTCACTGCATTAGGTTCACGTTCGAGACGAATACGAAACTTGCTTCGTGTTGCTGCCACTTCGCGAACATTAGTTAAACCGCTATTACTTGAGTCAACTTGCTCGATCCAGTCTGTTTCCATTATTCCGATAGAAGGCGTGTCTTTATCTAGCGGTATGCCTTGATTGGCCCAAAATGAACGTAATAATGGCCACACATTAACAGGGTCAACTTCTGCCTCTAACCATCGCAAATCACCTTCTCGACGTAAAGACACATCAACATATTCTGGCACGACGCTAGCATCGAGCGTTTTACCATAGGTTTCAAGCGCACTCACTCTGTCATTGCCTGTTTGCGGAATTTTTAAACTGTCGTCCCACTCAGGTGCGACTAATTCTGGTGGCGCTTCTAAACCACCAACACTGCTTGCCTCACCATATTTAGTCCCGGCAAATTTATTTACCAAGGCACATGAATTCAATACGGATAGTGCCGAAATCAAAACACTTAATTTAACTATTTTTTTATTCATGTTTATATTCAATTTTATAAGCAGCCAGCTTTTTTCAAGGCAGCGCGCATGACATCATGATATTGCTTATCTAAAGGCGTTAGCGGTAATCGCAATCCTGATGGAATTAATCCCATTTCATGTAAAGACCATTTAGTTGGGATAGGGTTCGATTCAATAAATAAATCGCGGTGTAGATCTTCAATTTTAGCATTAATTTCCTGGGCTTTTTCGCGATCACCAGCCAATGCTGCTTGACACATTTCATGCATTAATCGTGGTGCAATATTTGCCGTAACAGAAATGACGCCTTGACCACCGGCAAGAATAGATTCCATCGCCTGAAAGTCTTCCCCGCTAACAAACATAAAATCAGGGCCACATAGCTGCCTGATTTTAATCCCGCGATCTAACTCACCTGAGGCTTCTTTGATACCGATGATATTTTTAATTTTTGAAAGACGCACCACCGTTTCAGGCAACATGTCACAGGCTGTACGTCCTGGCACGTTATATAAAATCTGGGGGATATCAACTTCTTCAGCGACTTTTTTGTAGTGCTGGTATAAACCCTCTTGAGTCGGTTTATTATAGTATGGCGTAACTAATAAACAGGCGTCGACACCCGCCTCTGCTGCGCAACGCGTTAGTGAAATAGCTTCCCAGGTAGAATTCGCTCCCGTGCCACCAATCACAGGCACACGGCCATTTACGCGACTAACAACTCGCTTAATTACTTCGCAATGCTCATCGTGATCTAATGTCGCTGATTCACCGGTGGTGCCAGCAGGAATAATCACGTCAGTTTTATTTTCTAGATGAAAATCGACCAATTTATCTAACGACTCGAAATCAACTACCCCGTCTTCATTCATGGGTGTGGCAATCGCAACCATGCTGCCTTTAAACATTCATCTCTCCGTACGCGCTAAAATTGCAAGGAATAGTAATCGGCCGCATACCCCTTTACAAGCGTATCTTTGTGTTTGAACGACTCTAAGTAGGGGGGATTCAAGCATTCATACGCCTATATTGTCTCCAACTAGATAATTACCCCTGTTCAGATGTCGGCTCATGCGCATCCACTTTGGGCCAAGCATTAATCACCGCGTTGACCAGGGTCGCTAATGGAATAGCAAAAAACACTCCCCAAATACCCCAAATCCCGCCAAAAAATAATACTGCTGCAATAATCGCCACAGGGTGCAAATTCACTACTTCAGAAAATAACAGTGGCACAAGGATATTTCCATCCAGGAATTGAATAACACTGTAGGCAATCAGTACATAGGCAAATTCACTTGAAATACCCCACTGCGCATAGGCAATAAACATCACCGGCAGCGTTATCACAGCGGCTCCTGCATAGGGAACAATCACCGAAAGCCCGACTAGCACCGCTAGCAACATGGCATAATTTAAACCTAAAAAGATAAACGTCACATAGGTCGCAGACATAATGATAAAGATTTCAATGAATTTCCCACGCACATAGCTGGCAATTTTCTGATTGACCTCAAACCAGACTTCATTGGTTAACTCACGATCACCGGGTAGAAAATCTTTTAGCCATTGCAAAATCAACACCTTGTCTTTTAGCAAAAAGAACACTAGCAATGGCATTAAAATTAAATAAACAAGAATTGTGATCAAACCCACGACAGAAGCGAGCGGCTTAGAAAACAGTGCTTGCCCAAAGGTTAGCAACTCACCACGAATATACACAATCATATCGTGCACTTGTTCTTCATTGATTAGACTTGGAAATCTTTCCGGCAACTGCATAAGTAGTTGCTGCCCTTGGCTCACCATCATTGGCATATCTTTGAAAAATTCGGTGAGTTGTTTCGACAACACGGGAATAAAAACAAATAACAACATTAACAGTAATGCCATGAACATTGAAAAAACAATGAATAGTGCAATAATTCTTGGACTCTTGCTTTTTTGCAATAACGAGACGGCGCCGTCCAACAAATAGGCGATGACAATACTGGCTAATAATGGCGCTAATATTTTCCCAGCAAAGATTATAATCGCAAATCCGCCCAGCAAAAATAGCAGCAATATAACCACCTGAGGATCCGAGAAATGGCGGGTATACCAAGCACGTAAATAATCAAACATAGACAACTAACAACCTAACTTAAAGCAATAAAATATGATAAACCAATAGATGAATATGCCTCACAATGCGCAATATGAAGCTAGTTTTCAGGTTTCTTAGCGGGCAGGTTATTAGCTGCATCAATACAATATGCACGTGCATAATCTAGTAGCTTTTCCATGGCGCGTAATCTGAATTTTTGGCGGTGGCGCACAAACGAAAATTCTCTTTCCATAGGCGGGTCTAGCCTTACCGCTACCAGGGTGCCTAATTTCAACTCTTTCTCAAGCGTGGCTAGTGAAGCGATTGAAATACCCATGCCAGCCTCGACTGCACCTTTAATGGATTCAGGACTCCCCAACTCAAGAGAAACATTTAAGTTATTACGGTCTATTCCTAATTTCACCATGTGATCCATAATCACTTCACGCGTACCCGAACCTTCTTCTCGACATATAAATGGAAAGTTCATCACCTCTTCCAGCGGAATGGATTTTCGGTCAGCGATCTCATGACCCGGAGGCACCACGACAACCAACTGATCGACACGACATACCTCAACCAATAGATTCTTATTGGACACCGGACCTTCAACAACACCCAGGTCGATCATGCTGTTTTCTATCATAGACACAATCCCTTCAGTATTAGAAACTTTAAGCTTTAAGTTAATGTCTGGAAATTCAAGGGTAAATCCACGTAATAAAGCAGGCAACATATATTCAGCAATGGTTGTGCTTGCACCCATGGTCAGTGCACCACTGACGTCATCGGTTAATTCTTTTACCGTATTCTCCATCTCTGCATATAGAGAGAAAATCTGTTCTGCGGACTCATAGGCCTTGTGGCCAGCTTCTGTTAATGCGACACGGTTATGAGTACGGTCAAATAAACGAGTATCAAAATGATCCTCGAGTTGGCGCACTTGAAACGTCACCGCTGGCTGAGTCATATGTAAAGTTTCAGCCGCTTTAGTGAAGCTAAGTAATCGAGCAACTGTATAAAAAACTTGGAGCCGGCGGTCAGCCATAAGCAATTTCCCTTAGTGGATTACCTGTATCCCACAAGTATATCACTGTCTATACAAGTCATGATGCTTCAAATTTACCCAAACCTATATCATTACACCGTCTCGGGCCACTAACTCTTATCGCCAATATAGACATTTCTGTCTTAAGTTGCCTAATTTGTCGACGTAAAGCTCATTGGCATCAGTAAAGCTTCTGGTACAATTTGGCTATTATGAAATCGGAGCTTTTATAATGTGGAAATCAGGAACAATTGTTGGGATTGCCTTGGCATCAATTCTCATTGCGACTAATGCAAACGCTCAGGCTTATAAGTGGATTAACCCAGCAGGCAATACCATATACAGTCAAACACCTCCTCCGATGGGAACCTTTTATGAATTGGTCAACGATGCAAGTATCGCGTCTTCTAACTCCGGGGCTGCAAGCACTAAGAGCTCACAAAAATCCTTAGACTCATTTAGTGAAACGCGAGAAAAGAAAAAAACTGAGCAACAGCAACTGGCTGAAAGCAATCAGATAAAGCAAGAAAATTGCGCTCAAGCCAAAACTAATCTTACATCACTCACTAGTCGAGGCCAGGTCACTATTAAAGAAGGTGAGTTGTACCGCAAACTAACTGAAGAAGAACGTCAGGATGAGATTAAAACGGCTACCCAGAGGATTGAGGACTATTGTAATTAAGACAAGTTTTGATTGATTCAATTTAGTATTTACATGGATGGACTTGCTTAGCAGCTAAATCTGGTATTTACTGGCGCGCATTTCGCCAACAATCACTTAATATGCTGGTACTCAATGCGCGTTTCTAATTATTCACTCTCCACCTTAAAAGAAGTCCCTGCTGATGCTGAAATTATCAGTCATCAATTAATGCTCAGAGCAGGACTTATCCGCAAACTCGCGTCAGGCATGTATAGCTGGCTGCCCCTAGGTTTACGCACTCTGCGGAAAGTTGAAGCCATCGTACGTGAGGAAATGAATAATGCAGGCGCACTTGAGCTATTAATGCCCTCTGTTCAGCCGGCAGAACTCTGGCAAGAGTCAAAACGCTGGGTGCAATACGGACCTGAATTACTGCGCTTTCATGACCGACATCAACGTGAATTTTGTTATGGCCCAACCCATGAAGAAGTGATCACTGATATAGCTCGACGAGAAATTCGCTCGTATAAGCAATTACCGCTTAATTTTTATCAGATCCAGACTAAATTCCGCGATGAAATTCGCCCGAGGTTCGGCGTCATGAGAGCACGCGAATTTATTATGAAGGACGCGTATTCGTTCCATGAAAATCAACAATGCCTGGAAAATACGTATCAGCGTATGTACCAAGCGTACACCAATATATTCAATCGATTAGGATTAGAATTCCGCGCGGTTGATGCCGACTCTGGTTCTATCGGTGGCAATCGTTCACATGAGTTTCATGTGCTGGCTAAATCAGGTGAAGATGCCATTGCCTTCTCTGACAGTAGCGACTATGCCGCCAATGTTGAGTTAGCCCCTATTGCCTACCAGCCAAATACCCGCTCAAGTGCAAAACTCAGCATAGAAAAAGTAGCCACACCCACACAAAAAACTATTCAAGAAGTCAGCAAGGCTCTTAATGTAGAAACCAAGCAATGCATTAAAATGCTAATCGTTAAAGCAGAAGAAAAGGGTGTGATTGCTTTTGCTCTTCGTGGTGACCACGAGTTAAACCCAGTCAAAGCAGAAAAAACTGAAGGTGTACTGAAGCCTCTGACCATGGCCAGTGATGAAGATATCGAATCACATTTATCATCTAAGCCAGGGTTTATTGGTCCGCTCAAACTCACATGCAGGGTAGTCGTAGACCATGCCGCCGCTGTATTAGAAAATTTTGTCTGTGGCGCAAACGACGCCGGATTCCATTTTAGGAATGCTAATTGGCCCGATTCAGCAACTCTTGAAAACGCAGATTTAAGAAGTATTCAGGAAGGCGACCCAAGTCCTGATGGCCAAGGCCACATTCAAATTAAGCGGGGTATCGAAGTCGGTCATATCTTCCAACTTGGCGATAAATATAGTCGCAAACTGAATGCCAGTGTATTAGATCAAAACGGCAAAGATAAAATTATGACAATGGGTTGCTATGGTATTGGCGTTTCACGTGTAGTTGCGGCGACTATCGAGCAAAACTATGATGATCAGGGCATCATTTGGCCACTGTCCTTAGCGCCGTTCCAGCTCTCTCTTATTCCCATCAATATGGCCAAATCAGATGCAGTAAAATCATACTGTGAGGACATTTATCAGCGCTTGATCGAAAAAGGCCTAGAAGTCTTTTTTGACGATCGCAATATACGCCCAGGGATGATGTTTGCTGATCATGAACTCATCGGAATACCTCATCGCCTCGTCGTCAGCGAGCGCAGTTTGAAAGCAGGCAACCTTGAGTATAAATCTCGCACAGATAAAGACAGCCAAAATATTGAAGTGTCGAATATTGAAACATTCTTACTCGACACCATATTCTTATAGTATTTAAGGGTTAAATTCACTTCTAACCCAGTCTATAAGTTCACATACTTAGTTCAATACGCTAGTGAACCATCATTTCATAATACTCTAATGTACTTATATACAAGGTATTTTGTGTTGGCTTTCCTTTCATTTTACGAATAAACTGCCACTTAAGACATCTGTTGATCCTTTCAGTAGATGTTTCATAAACGTATGTAGCGCAAGCTACATGCAATAATAATTAACAATAGAAAGTAAACACTTAACTTCCTTTTAGTTAACAGGAGTAAATATATGAAGACGAGAGTAATGATACTGGCAATCGCATTATTGGCGATGGTCGGCACAAGCAGCGTAGTCGTAGCTGAAGACACAATGTACGTTCCCATTCCAAGTTATCGTGTAGGCCCATATGCAGCGGGTGGT
>CAWUWP010000123.1:0-5927 GCA_963926275.1 uncultured Gammaproteobacteria bacterium
ATGGAGGTCTGGCACTACGATGCTGAGCTGTCCGACCGATCTGGCCAACAGCAAACGTTTCACATTCCCTTTCAACTCTCACAGGAACAAGTGCAACTGCTGCAAAACGCTGACATGAGCTTTATTACAAATATGGCACGACAACATTCTTCCCGCAAAGAGTTTGGCTTGTGCAAGTTGCCTGATGCTTGGTGCACAGAGCCAGGTATGCACGCCTTGTGTTTACCCTGAATCCAAAACCATTGTTGACTACACTCCACACCCCATCTGCATCAACAACCAGAGCTGCAATCAACACGTGTCGGCCGAAGCCCACTTGCCTGTGCCACGTGTGCCAGAAGAGCACTGCCAATGAGAAAGAATTCAAGCGATGTGGTCGTTGCCTTGGATTTTATTACTGCAGCAAAGCATGCCAGACAAAGCACTCATCAGTGAAACCAACAAGCAATTATTATTAGTTGAGGCTATTCGCCATAGCCCGGGACTTTTTCAGACCAATAATGCGTGGCCACTGGCTAAAGAATTAGTCAACCTGTTTAATGAATGTACGCTTGCGCAAGTGCCTTTAGATGATGGCGAAACGGCATTAAAGCAAGCACTGTTGAAAAGTTATGAATTCCCCACCACCCACATAGAAAACATTTCTCGCGAAAGTGAAATTGTTTACCGTTTGTGGCAAGCCTATCGAGAACAAATACAAGCACGCAATTGGGTTGATCCTATTGCTCATTACAGTCAATCGCTGGTGACTTATGACAACACTGACGCAGGCAAACATTTTTACTCAGTCGGTCAACATCGTTATTCAGCCACTGAAGTTTTATTTTTTCTTCAGCTGAGTCAACAGCATTCATTATCATTATATTCACCCAAAATATCGGCTTCACACTATGGCACGCAGCATCATCCTCACGTGCGCTTTATCAACCAGGACGCACCCACAGAAACAAATAATCAGCGCGAGCAAGCGTTAGATATTATTTACAGTCGCAACACCAACACCTATGAACGCATTCAGCAATTCAAAAAAACATGCGTTGATACTATTTTTAAAGATTGGTTAAGTATTTATTGTTGCAATTCAATTGAGCGCCATGTCAATGCCGTGTGTTTACAAACCAAAAAATGGCTGCTAGATGACATCAAGCCCATTGGCATTATTGTTAGTGATCGTTTACTCGCTCGGCGCATACGTGCAGTGCTTGAAGAAGAAGGCATTAAACCCACTGACCTGGGTGGCTGGACGCTTTCCACTACTAGCGCGGCCACTTCTATTGAAATTTTACTCGATGCAATCGAGCATAACTTCAAGAAAGAATCGCTATTAGATCTACTCGGCTCGCCTTTCTTGCCATTAAATTTTGATAGCAACGCACAATACCAACACCAAGTGCATCAAAGCATAAAATTATTAAAGAAACACCGCAACTCGCCAACCGACACGATTGACACATTCATATCGTTAGTCAGCGTTCACTTCGAAAAAAATGAGCTGGATTGCACTGAGATCATTAATACATGCGATTCAGTTAAGCGTGCATGCGATGCGTTACTCAAGCACAAGAACCAAGGTGAATACGAATTATATAAACTGTCTAATGCGTTACTTACCGCTCTCGATGAAATAGGCATCAAACAATGTTTACATAATGATGCTGCCGGACAACAGTTACTAGACACACTTGAAAGCAATATTAATAGTACTCGAAACAACAGCATAAAAATCAATTGGAAAGAGTGGCGTCAATGGTTACGCAATTTATTTGAACACAATTATTTTATCCCTGAAGATACAGATGCTCGAGTGACATTATGCGGCTTTGAGCATGTTGATAATTTCAATTTCAAAGCAGCCATTATTGCAGGCGTTGAAGAGAGTCGATTAACTAACACAAAAACTAACCGTACTTTCTTTAATGAGAAAGTACGCCATGAATTACATTTACCCACTAGCCATGAATCAACGGCGGTTAACTTCGTACGCTTTCGACAACTGCTTGAGCAGTGTGACCAGCTATTATTAAGTGCTGAAACAGAGAACCGTGGTGAACCTCAAGAGCTATCTGCTTGGGTGAAATTAATTGAATTATTCAGCGAACAAGCTTACTCATTATCACTACGTAATCAACAACTCGACCCACTAATACAGCGTCGACAGCAATTAAAGCAAGACATCACTCACTTTACTGACTTTGAAACTCAGCCACCAAAACTCAGCGCGCCTAGTGACCTCATTCCAAAAAAGATATCGGCGACACAATATCAATCGTTAATAGATTGCCCTTACCAATATTTTGCTAAATATGTGTTGTCGCTAAGAGAGCAAGAAAGCCATGATGATTTCGAAGCATCTGACTTTGGCCAACTCGTTCATCAAAGCTTGTATGAATTTCATTTCGGTGAAAAATATAAAACAGACAGTGCTTTTACTATCGATAATCGCACATCATTGATCTCTCAACTTACTGACGTGAGTAGCAATCTATTTATGCGCACCTCATTTCCTACCACGGTTAAAGAAGGTTGGTTACAACGATGGTTAAGTAACGTGCCTGCCTATATAAACTGGGCAATTGAGCGTGGAAAAGAATGGAAAACGTTACGCGGTGAAGCATCACTAGAAATAACATTAAATAATGATGTAGTTTTACATGGACAAATTGACCGTATTGACTCGGACACTAAAAATTATGCAGTGATCGACTATAAAACCGGAAGCACCAAGCCTTCTAAGAAGAAAGTGATGAATGGTGAAACCGTGCAACTGCCTTTTTATGCATTATTAGACAAAAGGATCACCCAGGCCGAATACTTAATATTAGGCACACAAGGTGAAGTCAGGCCTAACGCCTCTATTAGCAATGACGAACTTGAACAATTAAAGCAAGAACACTTACCTAGAATTGAAAGCTTAATCAGCGAACTTAAAGCACAAGCTCTACTGCCCGCCAATGGCGAAGATAAAGTCTGCCGCGTGTGCGACTTTGAAGGGTTATGCCGGAAATCGCACTGGGTTAGCTAGTGGCTAGCTACTTAATGCGAAATACAAAACCACTTTCACCGCAATAAATATCATTGCAATAAATAACGCAGTAATAACCAAGCCAATGATTATAAACTGCGATGGCTTACCATAGGTAAAGTCTCTCTGACGCGTTGCTTCATTTTGCACACCAAAAAAACTTGCCAATACGCTTTTAAAAATTTGCCAGATGGATGGAGTTAATTCACTCATATTAAAGTCTGCTTATCCTATAAAAATCCTATTTCTTAACCACTTACAAAAAACATAGGAAATATCTTATACTGTCTAAGTAAAAAACACTATGTACATGTCCATTATATCTAATTAACATACTGGCTTCGCTTATAATTCATGTTAGTTAAAAGTAATAAATTACAGCGCTTCTAAATAATAAAAATTCAAATTAACTGGAGAAAACACTATGGGTATGATGTCTGAATTTAAAGATTTTGCTATGCGCGGCAATGTTGTCGATATGGCGGTTGGTATCATCATCGGAGCTGCATTTGAAAAGATTGTTTCTTCTTTCGTCTCAGATGTAATTATGCTTCCAATCGGATATATGGTTGGTGGGGTCGGCTTTAAAAATTTGGCTTAAACGATACAAGAAGCCAGTGAGGGCGTAGAAGTTATTACCATCAAATATAGTGCATTCCTGCAAACAGTCTTTGATTTCATGATTGTTGATTTCGCAATCTTCATGGCAATTAAATTCATGAATAGTTTGAAGAAGAAAGAAGAAGAAGAAGAAGCACCAGCGAAACCACCAGAGCCAAGTGCCGAAGAAACATTGTTAACAGAGATACGAGACTTACTTAAGAAGTAATTATCACATCGACGCCATTTCCATGAATATGGAAGTCCAGCTCTGATTGGCTGTTTTTACATTAGCTTAATCATCGGTTGCTAGATTCCCGCCTATGCGGGAATGACTGTTGTCTTCTCGTTCGCTAAATACCCACTTTCATGGGCTTGATGTACTCACTAGTTATAAACCTGCTCACGTGTATTCCTAAACTCAATGTTCGACCATTTCTCGGTCGCCATATCCAAATTAACACGGGTCGATGCCATATACACCAATTCACCAGCATGATCTAACGCCACACCCGAAGAAGACTTTTCTTTAATCTTATCCAGCTCTTGTGGATCAGCAGAATACAGCCATCTTGCTGTATACACATTGACAGCTTCAAATTGACAATCAACATTATATTCGTGCTTCAAGCGATGCTTAACCACGTCGAACTGCAATATACCAACCGCACCTAAAATCAAATCATAACCCATCAAAGGTCGAAACAATTGCGTTGCACCCTCTTCACACAACTGCATTAATCCTTTCAGCAAAGCTTTCATCTTCAATGGGTCTTTTAATTGTGCCCGCCTAAACAACTCGGGAGCAAAATTAGGAATACCAGTAAACACCAGTTCTTCTTTTTGCGAGAAAGTATCACCGATACGAATGGTACCGTGATTATGCAAACCTATAATATCACCCGGATAAGCACGTTCAACATGTCCTCGCTCTGAAGAAAAGAACGTTAACGCATCTTGAATCTTAACCTCGCGCTGCAAACGTACATGGCGTAGCTTAATGCCTTTTTCAAAACTTCCTGAACAAATGCGCATGAATGCTATTCGATCACGATGTTTAGGGTCCATGTTGGCTTGAATTTTAAATATAAAACCAGAGAACGCTGCTTCATCGGCATGTACAGTTCTTTCGAGTGTGTCACGCGGCTGCGGTGGTGGTGCAATTTCAACAAACTTATCGAGTAGCTCTTGCACCCCGAAATTATTAATCGCAGAACCAAAAAATACTGGAGTTAGTCGCCCAGCCAAAAACTCTTCATGGTTATATTCGTAGCTAGCACCGATAACTAATTCTATTTCTTCTCGAAAAGTTTCAGCAGTATCACCTAAAATCTCATCGAGACGCGGATTATCAAGGCCTTCAATCACTTCACCGTCTAATTTCTTTCCACCATGAGTGGCACCATAAAGGTGTACTGAATTATCCAGCAGATGATAAACACCTTTCAATGATTTACCCATGCCAATCGGCCAGGTAACGGGTGAACAGTTAATCTTTAAAACTGATTCTACTTCGTCGATTAGCTCAATCGGTTCTCGACCCTCACGGTCAAGCTTATTAATAAAGGTCACAATCGGTGTATCACGCAGACGACACACTTCCATTAGCTTGATCGTCCTACCCTCAACCCCTTTGGCACAGTCAATCACCATTAAGGCAGAATCGACTGCCGTTAATGTTCGATAAGTATCTTCAGAGAAGTCCTCATGCCCAGGCGTATCCAGTAAATTCACAACGCAGTCTTTATAAATAAACTGCATCACAGAACTTGTCACGGATATTCCCCGTTCTTGCTCTAATGCCATCCAATCGGATGTTGCATGGCGTGCTGCTTTACGACCTTTTACCGTCCCTGCTTGCTGGATAGCACCCCCATATAACAGTAGCTTCTCTGTAATGGTTGTTTTTCCGGCATCAGGGTGGGAAATGATAGCAAAAGTGCGTCTACGCGCAGTCTCAAGCAAATGTGAATTATTTGCCATCAATCAAATTCCTAGTTTGCACATAAATTTGCACGCATTTATTAAAATAAGAGACCAGGGCAATTTACCCCTGAAAAGCGCGACATTATACTGATTTCTCTTAATTTTGCTGACATTCAGGCTTGATTCACTCTCGCAGCCTTCCATAACAAATGGATTAAGACATCGTCATCCTCGAAGCTACCTATCAGCCACCTCAGTTAACAGTAAATTCTAGTGTGATTCAGCATTATCAGAAGCGAAAGTGTGTGCTTACACGTAATTGTGCGAACACTTTTCTCTTAAGGCTGTAGTGGGATGGTGACTGCTCCTCCTACTACAA
>CAWUWP010000124.1:0-8762 GCA_963926275.1 uncultured Gammaproteobacteria bacterium
AACAAAACCCCAGCGTAGGTTGCAATATAAAATGGAAAAATAGCTAAATTTACGCTCTATTTACTATTTGGCGTCAGAATTCAGCATAGTGTGCTTGCGGGTCGTTGATAACTCGTGGAAAATGTCCGCGCTTTAAGCTCGTAGATTAAGAGTCATTTTATCCGCGAGTAAAACTAGATAAACACCCGTATCTGTACATCGTACAACCTTACATTAACGGTAATCACAATCTCGTGGATAATCATAAAGAATACGCAAATGCCATTCGTGCGCTGAGCATGGATGCAGTTCAACAAGCCAACTCAGGTCACCCTGGTGCGCCTATGGGAATGGCAGATATCGCCGAAGTACTGTGGCGTAAGTATCTAAATCATAACCCTAAAGATCCACAATGGATGAACCGGGATCGTTTTGTGCTCTCCAATGGGCATGGATCAATGCTGATTTACTCGTTGCTCCATCTGACAGGTTACGATCTGTCGATGCAGGATATTAAAGATTTTCGACAGCTGCATTCAAAAACGCCTGGACACCCAGAAGTGGGCGAAGCACCAGGCATTGAAACAACCACCGGCCCGCTAGGTCAGGGTCTGGCGAATGCGGTAGGAATGGCGTTAGCGGAACGCATGTTAGCTGCGCAGTTCAATCAGGAAAATAGCGACATAATCGACCATAATACCTACGTTTTTGTAGGAGATGGCTGCTTGATGGAGGGAATTTCCCATGAAGTATGTTCCTTAGCAGGGACCTTGAAGCTAGGGAAATTGATTGTCTTCTACGATGACAATGGCATCTCAATTGATGGCGAAGTCCAGGATTGGTTTACCGAAGACATCCCCAAGCGATTTGAAGCTTACGGTTGGCAAGTTATTCGTGACGTCGATGGTCATGATGCCTCTGCGATTGATAATGCTATTCAGCAAGCACAGACAAATAGTTCTCAGCCAACACTAATAGATTGTAAAACTATCATCGGGTTTGGTTCGCCGAATAAACAAGGGACGTCCGGTATCCATGGGGCACCGCTGGGTGATGAGGAGATACAATTAGCTCGCGATCAACTTGGCTGGAAGCATGGGCCATTTGAAATTCCGCAAGACATCTATGATGCGTGGAGCTGTGTCGACGCAGGCAACAAAAAGCAACAAGTCTGGCAACAACAATATGCGGCTTATAAAACGGCACATCCGCAGCTGGCTAAAGAATTAGAACGTCGCTGCAATGCAGAGCTGCCTGAAAATTGGGCTGCCGATACCGAAAAAGCGTTGCAGGCGATTAACGACAAAGCTGAAAGTGTCGCGACTCGAAAAGCATCAGAGTTGGCATTAGAGGAGGTTGGTCCATTATTGCCTGAGCTAATTGGCGGCTCAGCCGACTTAACAGGATCAAACAATACTTGGTGGTCTGGCTCCAAAGGTGTGCTTGCAGACGATGTCAGCGGTAACTACATATATTATGGTGTGCGCGAATTTGGCATGTCAGCCATGATGAACGGCATGGCATTACATGGAGGGTTTATTCCTTACAGTGGGACTTTCCTAACCTTCTCTGATTACGCGCGTAATGCAGTGCGTATGGCGGCGTTAATGAATACGCCAAGCATCTTCGTTTACACGCATGATTCAATTGGCCTAGGAGAAGATGGACCTACTCACCAATCAATTGAGCATATTTCTAGCTTACGTAGTATTCCAAACTTAATGGTTTGGCGTCCATGCGACACCGTTGAGTCAATGGTGGCCTGGAAAACCAGTATCGAAAACAAGCATCCAGCCGCGCTGGCATTTTCTCGTCAAGGCGTACCGTTCATGACGCGTAGCAAAGAGCAATTAGCGCAAGTACAGAAAGGCGCTTATGTGTTGTTTGAGAATAATGCTGAGCCTGATCTCATTATATTGGCAACGGGAACTGAAGTAGGTATTTCTATGGATGCGGCGAAACGCCTGGATACGGATGGTGTCAAAGTACGCTTAGTTTCAATGCCCAGTGCTGATGTGTTCGAGCTGCAAGATGATGTTTATAAACAATCAGTTCTACCCAACAACGTTCGTGCAAGAATCGCTGTAGAAGCCGGTGTCACTGACTTCTGGCGGAAGTATGTCGGCCTAGATGGAGATGTCGTGGGGATTGATCAATTTGGCGCGTCAGCACCAGGTAAAGTGTTGATGGAGCATTTTGGTTTTAGCGCCGAAAACATCGTTAAGCGTGCACGCGCATTACTATAGTTACTGTTAATACAAGAGGAAGCAAAGAGAATGGCCATAAAAGTTGCAATTAATGGATACGGAAGAATCGGCCGCAATATCATGCGTGCGTTATATGAGTCTAATCGCACTGATGAGATCCAAGTTGTCGCGATTAATGATTTAGGTGATACAAAGACTAATGCGCACTTAACTCAATACGATTCAGCCCATGGGAAATTCAATGGAACAGTCGAAGTGGATGGCGATTATATCATTATTAATGGTGACCGAATTCGTGTGTGCTCCGAACGTGACCCTTCTAAGTTGCCGTGGAAAGAATTAGGTGTTGATGTTGTCCATGAATCAACAGGATTTTTTGCTAGCAAAGAAAAGGCATCAGCACATTTAAAAGCTGGCGCTAAGAAAGTTATTATTTCTGCTCCTGGCGGTAATGATGTGGATGCGACGATTGTTTACGGCGTAAACCACGGATTATTGAAGGCGTCAGATACAGTCATCTCAAATGCATCTTGCACAACCAACTGTCTTGCACCGTTAGTAAAACCATTGAATGACAAGATTGGTTTATTGCAAGGCTTGATGACAACCATACATGCTTATACTAATGACCAAGTGCTAACAGATGTTTTCCATTCTGACTTGCGTCGAGCACGTTCAGCGACTCAATCAATAATCCCAACAAAAACGGGAGCAGCAGCAGCAGTGGGTTTAGTGCTGCCTGAGTTGAATGGCAAGCTAGATGGTTTTTCAATGCGTGTTCCTACGATTAACGTATCAGTAGTAGATTTAACCTTTACTGCAGCACGTGATACCACGGTTGAAGAGATTAACAGCATCATGCAAGACGCATCTAATGGTGAGCTTAAAGGTGTACTTGAATGCAATGATGCGCCATTAGTATCATGTGACTTTAATCATAATCCAGCATCATCAGTGTTTGATTCTAGTCTAACTAAAGTGATGGGAGGCAATCTCGTCAAAGTGCTTTCTTGGTACGACAATGAGTGGGGTTTTTCAAACCGCATGTTGGATACGACAATTGCCTTGTATAACGCTAAGTAATTTTTAGTTATCGGTTAAAGACCATCTATAAAAGCGTTACCAAAATAAAGCAACATGTCTAATGTATTAACAATGGCAGAGCTGGAGTTGGCGAATCGCCGGCTCCTGATTCGTCAAGATCTCAATGTCCCTATTAAAGAGGGTGTCATCAGTAACGATGCACGTATTCGTGCGTCACTACCCACGTTGAAGCTAGCACTGTCCAAAGGTGCAGCAGTAATGGTGATGTCTCACTTAGGTCGCCCCACTGAAGGTGCGCCAGAAGAGAAATATAGTTTACAGCCTGTGGCAGAAGCATTAGCCACTGCATTAAAGCAAGAAGTCCCATTAGTGAAAGATTGGATAGATGGCTGTGATGTGCAACCAGGAAAAATAGTGCTTTGTGAAAACGTGCGCTTTTTAGCGGGCGAGAAAAAATGTGAAGACGCATTAGCTAAGAAAATGGCTAAATTATGTGACCTCTATGTTATG
This sequence comes from uncultured Gammaproteobacteria bacterium, assembly GCA_963926275.1. Taxonomy (GTDB): domain Bacteria; phylum Pseudomonadota; class Gammaproteobacteria; order UBA4575; family UBA4575; genus UBA1858. Next base: position 3,741 of record CAWUWP010000124.1, read on the forward strand.
GATGCCTTTGGCACTGCGCATCGTGCTCAAGCATCTACCTATGGTGTTGCTAAATTTGCTGCGCAAGCATGTGCTGGTCCATTGTTAGCTGCAGAACTTGATGCATTAGCGAAAGGCTTAGAGAATCCAAAGCGTCCTATGGTTGCGATTGTGGGTGGTTCAAAAGTATCAACAAAATTAACTTTGTTAGAACAACTGATCGATAAAGTCGATCAACTCGTGGTGGGTGGCGGAATCGCAAACACCTTTATAGCAGCAGCAGGCTTTCCTGTTGGCAAGTCATTGTACGAAGCTGACCTGGTCGATGTAGCAAAACAGTTAATCGAAAAAGCCAAACAACGTGGTGCAGATATACCCATTCCAACCGACGTCGTATGTGCTAAAGAGTTTTCAGAAAACGCACACGCAGAAACTAAGTCAGTTCAAGATGTTGCTGACGACGACATGATTTTAGATATCGGTCCGGAAAGTGCAGCGCACTTGAATAGTGTGATGCAAACCGCAGGGACAATTGTCTGGAACGGACCATTAGGTGTATTCGAATTCCCACAGTTTGCAGGCGCAACAAAAACATTATCAAATTCTATCGCAGCAAGTGATGCATTCTCAATTGCTGGCGGCGGTGACACAGTGGCAGCCATTGATGCATTTGAGGTAGCAAATAAAATTTCATACATCTCTACAGGTGGCGGCGCATTTCTCGAATTTCTTGAAGGAAAAGTTTTACCGGCAGTAGAAATTCTTCAGCAGCACGCACAAGGAAAGTAAACTACATATGATGCATCGTCGCACCAAAATTATTATCACCCTAGGCCCAGCGACCGACAATGAACAGGTGATGTCAAAACTTATCGACGCAGGCATTGATCTTGTTAGATTGAATTTTTCACACGGCACCATGGAAGAGCATAAGCGTCGTGTTGAACTGGTTAGGCGCATCAGTGAAGAAAAGAATTATAACGTTGGCATACTCGGCGATCTGCAGGGCGCTAAATTACGTATTGGCCGATTCATTGATAATAAAATTATATTAAAAGTCAGTGATAAATTCAATTTAGATGCTGAATTGGATTTAGAGTCAGGCACACAAGAAGTGATTGGCTTTACCTATAAGGGTCTTGTCAATGATGTGTCGGCTGGCGACACGTTATTACTTGACGATGGCCGTATTGCATTGGAGATTAATGCAATAGATGGGAAGATAATCAAAACCACTGTGTTAGCGGGTGGGGAGTTGTCTAGCAATAAAGGCATGAATCGTAAAGGTGGTGGATTATCCGCAGCGTGCATCACCGAAAAAGACATCAAAGACATTGCCTATGTTAATCAACTTGATTTGGATTACATCGCTGCCTCTTTTATTAAGAGTGCTGATGATATTCATCAAGTAAGAAAACTGCTCAAGCAACATGAAAGTGATATTTCAATTGTTGCCAAAATTGAAACCATTGAAGCGCTAGAAAACATTGATGATATCTTAGACTGTACAGAAGCCATCATGATTGCTCGTGGTGACTTAGGCGTTGAGATTGGTGACGCGGAAGTGCCCGCAGTACAAAAGATGCTAATTAATAAAGCACAAAAAACTAATTGTTTGGCTATCACAGCGACACAGATGATGGAGTCAATGGTGCATAGCCCAATCCCGACACGTGCAGAAGTATCTGATGTCGCCAATGCCGTACTTGATGGGACGGATGCCGTGATGCTTTCGGGTGAAACAGCCGTGGGTGAATTTCCCATTGAAGTCGTTGAAGCCATGAGTCGTATATGTCGTGCATCAGAAAAACAAGAAGCCCAGCTGCATGCGCGTCGCAATCATATCTCATGTGGTCGTGTTGATGAGGGTATCGCAATGGCAGCCATGTATTTGGCTAACCATCTAAATGTGGCAGCAATCGCTGCATTGACAGAATCTGGATTAACCGCATTATGGATGTCGAGAATTAGTTCTTCTATCCCTATATATGCGCTAACGCGCCACGTCAAAACACTGCGTCGTGTCACGCTATATAGAGGTGTATTTCCAGCACCGATGAATTTTCTAGGCAAAACTCACGCGCAAGTGAACCATGCGGCCGTGACGGTACTCAAAACCTGTAATGAAGTGGAAGATGACGACCTGGTGATCTTAACAAAAGGTGACTTGATGGGCGTTGATGGTGGGACTAATGCGATGAAAGTACTTCGCGTAGGGCATATGGTTGAAGAAGAAAACGACCCTGAGCATGCTAAGTAAAACAAATAAAATTAGTGCAGTAACGAGTAATCTAGTGCTGAAATGAGTTTTAGTCACGGCGTCATAGTGCTTGGCTAGGGTAGAATATCCGCAAATTTTATAAGGAGTGCAATGTGAGCGTTGAAGAGTTAAAGCAAATAGCAAAGGCAATGGTAGCACCTGGTAAAGGTATTTTAGCCATGGATGAGAGTCATCCCACCTGTGGAAAGCGATTTAAAGCGTTAGGAATTCCCGAGACGGAAGAAATGCGTCAAGCCTATCGAGACATGCTGGTGACTACCCACGGATTATCAGACTACATCAGTGGCACTATTTTATTCGATGAAACCATTCGCCAAACATTACTAGACGGCACACCTTTCCCTAAATACTTGAGCAAGCATGGCATTATCCCTGGTATTAAAGTTGATGCGGGCGCGCATCCATTAGCTGGACATAACGATGAAAAAGTCACTGAAGGTCTAGACGGACTTCGTGCTCGCCTTAATGGGTATTACGAGCTAGGCGCACGTTTTTCAAAATGGCGTGCAGTGATCACCATTGGTGAAGATATGCCTAGCTGGGCATGCATTGAAGCAAATGCACACGGACTAGCGCGCTATGCAAAATTAAGCCAAGAAGCAGGCATCGTTCCTATCGTAGAGCCAGAAGTATTAATAGATGGCACGCATTCTATTGAACGTAGTTATGAAGTAACTGAGTTGGCACAACGCATTACATTCCAACACCTGCGTAACCAAGGTGTGTTAATGGAAGGTATGATCTTGAAGCCGAGCATGGTTATCTCAGGGGCAAGTGCAAATAATCGTGCTGATGTAGAAACAGTTGCAAAAGAAACAGTTCGTTGCTTGATGAACACAGTGCCTGCTACTGTTGCAGGGATTGCATTTTTGTCTGGTGGTCAGTCAGATGAAGAAGCCAGTTCTCATCTGAATGCCATGCACAATCTAGGCATTGATATACCGTGGGGCTTAACTTTCTCGTATGGCCGTGCATTACAACATGCATCAATGACTGCATGGGGTGGTAATTCTGCAAACGTGGATGCGGCACAAAAAGTATTATTACAACGTGCACGCAGTAACGGAAAAGCCGCGCTAGGTGATTATTCAACGGCTGCTTAAATAACAGCACCGTTGCTCTAATTAAGTTGTAAATTAAAAAGCCCGCGGAAGCGGGCTTTTTTTATGGAAGCTATTTTTATGTTATTTCCAGCCGATACATATAATTATATGGATTAAATTTTTATCTACGACTAATTAGAGTGTTAAGTCGGTGTGATCGAGGTTTTCCTGATGGAGGTCTAGTACTTTTCTATAATCTTCAGTAACTCATCAATTGAATTGTTTTGCATGTCTAGCATCCCATGATCCGCATCCACCATATTAGGAATAGCAATCACAGGTATAGATAAACGTATGCGCAAATCATCGAGGTTATCCATGGATGATTCTTCATGCACACAGGTTTGGTTTAAAACAATCGCAAGCAGTTTGAGTTCTCGATTTTGAATAGCTTCAATATTAAGTAATGTCTGATTGATGCAGCCAAGTCGATCTTTAACAACTAATATTACACCGGCTTCAAGATTTTGTGCGAGGTCTGCATTGAGTCCGTCTGTGCATAAGGGTGAGTAAAATCCACCGGCACCCTCTACGAATAGATAGTCGGGTTGGTTAGTTGGTGTGCAACTAGCCACTAAATTTTTGATGGTAACAATGTCACCCGCTAAACGTATTGCACGCTCAGGTGATATGGGGGGTTCGTAACGATATGGGCAAATTTCCTCTAAAGGTATTTTTCCGTGTGTAGCATGGAAGTATTTTAACGCATCTTCAGGTATTAATTCGCCATCGATAATGTCGCAACCAGATTCAACAGGCTTTCTTGGTATACAGGAATGCCCCGCTTTGATGAGGGCTTTAACCAGTATGCGGCCAACATATGTTTTGCCAATGCCGGTATCGATGCCGGTAATAAAAAGTATTTTCATTGTTTGAAAGTGTAAACTGACTGCATACAAGATTCCAATCACAAAATAGTTAGTTAATTATTGTCATGAAAATTTGGGTAGATGCTGATGCGTGTCCGGTACCAGCCAAAGATATTTTATTCCGTGCAGCTGAACGTACCGGCGTTGAAGTGATATTGGTGGCAAACCAAGCTATTCGTAAACCACTTTTACAGAATATTAAAATGTTACAAGTGCCGAACGGGTTTGATGTGGCGGATAACGAGATCGTAAAAAGAGCAGAACCAGGTGACTTAGTGATTACTAGTGATATTCCGATAGCGGCAGAAGTGATCGATAATCAAGCGCATGCACTTAATCCACGCGGAGAAATGTACTCAGTTAATACGATTAAAGCTCAACTAAATATGCGTGATTTTATGGATACCATGCGCGGCAGCGGCGTTCATACAGGCGGCCAAGCTCCCTATGGTAAAAGTGAGCGCCAGTCATTTGCCAATCAGCTTGATAAATTTCTCAGTAAGCACTTCTCTAAATCCTAAAGCCACGCGTTTAATGCCAAAATATAGCCAACTGATTGCCTAGCAATGGTGGTTTGCTGTAGGGTATGGGGCGCAATTCCGCGAGTAAATATGGGGAAAATTAACGTCATAAAAAAATATATTGCAGAATTAATAGGAACATTTTGGTTAGTATTGGGTGGTTGTGGAAGTGCTGTAATCGCAGCAGGGTTCCCAGATGTGGGTATCGGGCTGTTAGGGGTTTCACTAGCATTTGGATTAACGGTATTAACGATGGCCTACGCTATTGG
>CAWUWP010000125.1:0-9827 GCA_963926275.1 uncultured Gammaproteobacteria bacterium
GTCGCCCCGCGTGCATCGTCAGTGGCGATACTTTAGCCGTGCGCAAACCACACCCAGACCCGCTGCTACTGGCTAGTAAAATAATTCAGTTATCACCCCATCACACTATTTATCTTGGTGATGATCCGCGTGACATTTATGCAGGCAATGCTGCCGGCATGTATACTTGTGTTGCCCGTTACGGTTATATAGAGCCTGACATCAATACTGATCAATGGGGCGCAGATTTTACAATCAATAATCCCCTAGAATTATTAAACCACATACAACTAAGCGCACCAATCAATGAAGTGGGAACTTGAACTCAGCTGGCAACTTGGTATTGCATTAGGCATCACCGCTTTATTAGGCGCACTGATCGCTTACCTGATTACTCGCGCATGCTTGGATAAAAGCATTCTTGAACTGCATGAGGAAAACCATCGCACGTATACAAAATTAAGAATTGAACAAGCCCAAAATATTGAAAAAATTGCGGCGTTAAATGAATCACGCGAGCAATTAAAAGAAAGCTTTAGTGCATTATCAAAACACGCATTAGATTCTAATAACGAATCATTCCTACAACTTGCTCAACAAAAATTAGGTTTATTTGAATCACGCGCACAAGCCAACTTGAGTGAAAAAGAAAAATCAATAGAAACTCTATTAAAGCCAATGGCTGAAGCACTACAAAAGACCGAACAACAAATATCTAATATTGAAAAAGATCGAAAACAAGCCTTTGGCTCTATCACTACACAGTTAAGATTAGTGACAGAAGCTCAACATGGATTGCAATCAGAAACCGAACAGTTAGTGCGCGCTTTGCGCCGACCAGAAGTACGCGGCCAATGGGGTGAGCTGACGCTTAAACGCTTGGCCGAATTAGCCGGCATGGTTAACCACTGTGATTTTGAAGAACAAGCTCATGTTGATGTCGACGATGGCAAAAATATTCGCCCAGACATGATTGTGCGCATGCCAGAAAAACGTGAGTTAATTGTCGACGCGAAAACCCCACTGGATGCTTACTTGAGCGCAGTTCAAGCCAACACTCAAGAAGAACGTGAAGCCCATATGAAACGTCATGCTCGCAATGTGCGTGACCGCATGAAAGAACTAGCCGGCAAAGCTTACTGGTCTCAGTTCAAGCAATCTCCTGACTTTGTGATTTTATTTATTCCGGGTGAGCAATTCTTAACTTGCGCACTGGATTACGACGACAAGCTATTAGAAGATGCCTTTGCTAATCATGTCATCCTTGCCACCCCAACAACCCTAGTGGCGTTATTGCGCTCTGTGGCTTACGGATGGCAACAAGCTTCTATTTCTGAAAATGCTGAGCATGTGAGAGATTTAGCTCAAGAACTTTATAAGCGTCTACATTCCTTTTGCTCTCACTTACAAAAAGTTGGAAAAAATCTAGACGACAGTGTGACAAATTACAATAAAGCCATAGGCTCACTAGAGCGACAAGTATTACCCGGCGCTCGCAAATTCACAGAACTTGGTATACAAGCAAAAGATGAGCTTCCATTAATTGACGAGATAGAGAAAAAAGCTCGTGACATTCCAACCAGACAACAAGATAAACATGGATAACAACTTAAAAGACTTCCAACCATCAGATGGATACTTGCAAGATAGAGTCATACTTATCACCGGCGCTAGTCGTGGTATAGGCAAAGCTGTGGCACTAGAGTGCGCTCGACTTGGAGCCACTATTTTACTGGTCGCCAAAGACTTAAAAAGACTAGAGCATACCTATGATGAAATACTGGCATTAAATGCGCCCCAGCCAGCGATATTAAACATTGATCTTGAAGTAGCGAATGCAAATGATTACCAAGCCATTGCTGACTCTATTGATAAAGAATACGGACACCTTGATGGCTTGTTACATAATGCAGGCCGAGTGGGAGGCCTCACCCCATTACAAAACATAGAAATAGATACGTGGTCAAAATTAATTACATTGCACTTACATGCACCATTTCTAATGTCACGCGCATGCATCCCGCTACTAAGAAATAGCCAAGACCCATCCATTCTATTCACCATTGATGAAGCCAATAAGGCTTATTGGGGAGCTTATGGTGTGAGCAAGTATGGACAAGTAGGTTTGTTAAAAATTCTTGCTGACGAATTAGATGGCGATAAGAAAATTCGTGTTAACGGCATTCACCCCGGCATTGTACGCACTGATTTACGCACTCATAACTATCCTGGCATTAACCCAGACGAGTTCCCATCACCAGACACCGTTACCGCTCCGTTTATTTATTTTCTAGGGCCAGACGGAAAAAATACCACCAGCGAAATCTATAAAATATAGATTGCATTACTATATTTCAATATAGGGCAGCATTAATATTGCTGTCCAATAAAAAAAGCGCACAGCTTTATTCTTAGAAAGTATACCTACCTTCTAAGAACAAAGTACGCGATGGCCAAGGGTGAAATACGTAGGCTTCTTCATTAAATACATTATCAATACCGGCACCTATTTTTGCATACTCAGTGACTTTCCAGTTTGCCTTTAAGTTAACAAACAAGAATTCATCTTGCGCACCAAACACATTGCTAGCGCGGTCACTGTTATCTAATTCGTTATAGCTATTCGACGCATAGCGAACGCTGGTATTCAGATTCACTGCATGATTATAACGATAAGTCACCAATAGATTAGAACGCCAGTCCGGTATACGCGGAAAGTTCTCATTTTCAATCTCAGGATTCAATGCATTCTCAGTAATCTCAGCATCCGTATAAGTAAGATTAAAGCGCACATCAAACAGTGAGTTGAAAACACTATTTTGATTATAAATAAACTCTGCACCAGACGTGGTCACCTCATCAACTGGTAATGTCGTTGTAAAAGTACCCGCATTGCCTCCGCATCAGACAATAATGATAATTTAACTTTCTTATGGCGACATATATTCGGTAAAAATATACGTGACCATACGCTGGTAACATTACAGTCAGACAACACTATCAACGAAGTCATCAGAGTCACTAACGACGAATGGAATATTGATTCATGCCCACATCATGGGCCCGACATCACTTATGGTGATGATGATAATTTATATTACACATGGTTTACACAAGGTACTAACCACCAAGGCATCTTGTTCGGGATTTATGATAAAGACAAAAACAAGGTTACTAGCCAACAACTTGTTGATAATGCCGCCAGCGCAGCCCACCCCCAAATTTTGAATTTAAATGGCACATTAATTAATGCATGGAAACGATTCAATGGCGAGCAAACTCAAATACTCGCTAGGCATTCATTTAATAACGGCAAGTCTTGGTCTGAGCTTGAAATATTAAAAAACACTAACGAAGCATCTGATCACCCGCTACTAATAAGCTATAACAATACGGCGTACCTATCATGGCATACCGAGCGGGAAGGCTAAACACTCACACCTATTGATATTCAATAATGCGTATTAACATCTTTATTATTTCATTGCTGTTTTTTTCACTTGCGCTCAAGCAGAAATGAAACCTTTCACTTATGACAGTTTAGAAAAAATAGAAAACCACTATCAAGAGTCATCATTTTTACTAGTACTGTGGTCTGTTGATTGCCCACCTTGTATAAAAGAATTTTCCCTACTCCAACAACTGAAAAGAGAATTCCCCCAGTTTCAATTAGCTCTTATCAACACTGATGGATTAAGTGAGAAAGCATTGGCGGAAAAAACTTTACTAGAATTCTCACTAGACAAGTCTGACAATTGGATATTTTCTGAAACTAATATAGAAAAACTTCGGTATCGTATTGATAGTCGCTGGGCAGGTGAATTACCTAGATCATATTTTTACCAAAAATATGTGCCACGGAGCGTGGTTTCAGGGTTGCTATCTAAAAAGACACTCAAGGCATGGCTGCAAAATTAAGCTTGCTGTTTATTATAATTTAATCACCACCATAAAAGCTCCTCCAGCACTATCTATTGATCTCGATAGCGCTGGAGGTTATTTCTCTATGAGGCTTTCTTAGCTACTTTCCTAGCCGCTTTTTGGGCTTTGTCTTTTAAATCTTTTCTTACAGATTTCAGCGCTGCTTTTACAGCCATCCTAATTGCTTTTTTTGCTTTATTCTTTTTAACGCCAGCTTTCTTCACAATTTTACGTGCAATCTGCTTAGCCGTTTTCTTTGCTTTAGATTTAGACATCCTTTTAGACATTCATATTCTCATTAATAATGGAACAGAATATAATGTATATACTTTAGATATTTAAACGATATGCATTAGATAGCCATACAATATACATAATTTCAGAATATATTCAGCAATAGACTTAAATAAGCGACTCAGAAAGACTCTCCTTTATATATTCTTATCAGATACATTAGTGTTTTTGTCAGAACATCACATAAACAGTTCACCTTTATGTGATGACGGCCGATCAATAGATCACAATTAATTAATTTAGAAATTCAGAAATGTTGATATGACCTTAGTTAATAGCTTATTGTTAATACTAATTTTTGCTAGCGCTATCATTGGAGTCATTTTTATCCTCGTGCAAAAAAAATCATCTCACTGAAAGATGCTTCAAGCATTAAGATTTTATACAGCGCTCTGATAATATGCTTACTACTATAAGTTTTTACTTTTTCAGTAAAACTGCTATCTTCTGATGAAGCTCAAAAATGGTTGGATTCGTTTTCTACTAGTGGCGACTGTGACAAACCAGACCGGCCATATTGGTGTGAACTGTAAATTTACTTTGCTTGTCGCACTAACGCATTAAGTGATTTTACTTCTCTATTAGTTAGCAACCGATGTTTCCCTTTCTTTAAGCCATCATCTAAAGCAATCGGCCCAAATCTAATGCGAATTAATCGCGTCACACGTACGCCTTGTGATTCAAACATGCGTTTAACTTCGTGATTACGTCCTTCTTGCAGCACTACTTGCAACCATTGATTGGTACCTTTGCTGGGTCGCTGTTTGACATCGGTGAACTTGGCAACACCATCATCCAGATGCACGCCTTCTCTTAGATTATAAATAAGCTCTTGCGTCACTCGACCATGCACACGCACCATATATTCTCGATCCACTTCTGTACTAGGGTGCATTAACTTATTGGCTAATTCCCCGTTAGTGGTAAACAACAATATCCCTGAGGTGGTTAAATCTAATCGTCCGATGGCAATCCAGCGGCCTTCGCCAAGCTTAGGAAGATGATCATAAACAGATTTTCTTCCCTCTGGATCTTTGCGCGAACAGATCTCATCATCCGGTTTATGGTACTGAAGAAATTGTGTTTCCACTTCACTCTGTAGCGTGACATTAACGCCATTAATGGTGGCTGTCGTCACACCCTCAGCAGTTTGACCTAGTTGGGCAGTCTTACCATCAACCTCAACCAAACCTTCTTTTATCCAGCGCTCAATTTCACGACGTGAGCCGACGCCCATACGAGCAAGCACTTTGTGTAATCGTTCAGCCATATAATTGAATTAACCAGAATGAATAAAGATGTGCATTGTTATGCACGGAATTTAAACACGCAATAAACAATGCGCAAATTTTTAATAATAATCTATAAAAGTAGTTTCGACACCAATCTTAATGGCGTGTTTCTGTCTCTATGCCACCTTCGATAACTTCTAATTGCACAGGTGCCTCGGCTGCTTTTTGCTCTTCGACATCCATAAATGCTAATTCAGGATGAACTTGATCAAGATCTTTTATATCAGCAAGAGAAGGAAGCTCATTAAGCGCTTCCATATTAAAGTAATCTAAAAACTTTTTAGTCGTTCCGTACATCGCAGGGCGCCCGGGCACTTCTTTATGGCCAATAATTTTAATCCACTCACGCTCTAGTAGTACTTTAAAAATACTGCTACTGATGGATACACCACGCACATCTTCTATTTCTGCACGCGTAATTGGCTGACGATAAACAACCAGCGCTAAGGTTTCCATAAATGCACGCGAGTATCTTGGCACTTTTTCAACACGCAGTCGTGATACCCACTCTTGAATTTCAACACGTGTTTGATAACGATAACCACTAGCAATTTTCTTTAACTCATAACCGCGTTCTGCACAATCTTCTTCTAACTCGGCAATTGCTTTTATCACATCATCTTTAGCTGGGACTTTTATATCATCTTCAAATAATTTCAACAATTGATCTGCTGTTAACGGATGGTCTGCAGCAAGCAGTGCTGCTTCGACAATATTTTTTAATTGCTTAAATTCCATCAGTAACTCCATCTTCCAAGACTTCACCTTCTACAACTTGGCCAGCCGGCTTTATATAAATTGGTGCGAACATTTCAGACTGTACAATTTCAATCATTCTATCTTTTAACAGCTCCAGGATCGCAGTAAAAGTGATAATCACACCATCACGACCTTCAGCGACAGTAAACAAACTGGAAAACTCAACAAAATCGTCAACGGCTAAACTACTGAGCACTTGCGTCATTCGATCTCTTAGCGAAAGCGTTTCTTTTTTTATTTCGTGTGCCGCATACATTTGTGACCTTCTTAATACTTGCTGCAATGCATGCATCAAATCTTTCAACTCGACTTGCGGTAATTTTTCTTCGACAACGACTTCAGTCTGCATGACGTTAATTTCTAACACGTCACGTTCGACGCGTGGAATTTCATCGATATCTTCAGCGGCTTTCTTGAAGCGCTCATATTCTTGCAAACGGCGAATTAACTCTGCGCGAGGATCGTCTTCTTGACCTTCTTCTACTGGGCGCGGTAGCAACATACGCGATTTTATTTCTGCCAACATGGCCGCCATGACTAAATACTCAGCAGCTAACTCCAGGCGAATGTCTTCCATTAGCCCAATATATTCTATGTATTGTTGAGTAATATTGGCGATAGGCAAAGTCAAAATATCTAAATTCTGACGCTTAATCAGGTATAGCAAAAGATCCAGCGGCCCTTCGAATGCATCTAAAAATACTTCTAGTGCATCAGGCGGAATATATAGATCTTGCGGAGGAACAGTGACCGGCTCACCATGCACCATTGCGAATGGCATTTCATTCTGCTGGGCTTGCGGCGCATCCTCTGATACTGGATTTGGCTGTTTTTCTGTCATCTAAAGCTTTGTTTATAAGGGGATTATCTCTGATATTTTGGTTATCGGTAAATCAACCCAATAGCCTTTCGAACGTCCTCTAGTGTATCACGTGCAATGTCTCTTGCCTGCTCACAACCATCGTTAATAATATTTTGCACGGTGTCTAAATCTCGCTCGTACTCACGCGCACGTTCTTGAATTGGCTTTAATTCATTTTGCACGGCGTCAATCAATGGTTGCTTACATTCTACACAGCCGATGCCCGCAGTCGTGCAACCTTCTTTGACCCACTCTTGAACATCTGAGTCCGAGTAAATTTCATGTAATTGCCACACTGGGCACTTAGCCGGATTGCCAGCATCCGTCAGCCGCACTCTTGCTGGGTCTGTTGGCATGGTGCGTAGTTTGGTTTCTATATCTTTGGGATCTTCACGTAATGAAATGGTGTTGCCATAAGATTTGGACATTTTTTGCCCATCTAATCCTGGCATTTTTGACGCTTTCGTGAGCAATGCTTGTGGTTCTGGCAAGATGATTTTGCCCGTACCTTCAAGGAAGCCAAATAAACGCTCGCGATCACCCAAAGATATGTTTTGCTGCGACTCCAATAACGCCTGGGCAACACTCAATGACTCCATGTCACCTTTTTCTAGATATTCTTTGCGTAAGTTTTTATATAATTTGCCATTCTTTTTACCCATCTTAGCGATAGCTTGGGCAGCCTTTTCTTCAAAGCCCACCTCTTTACGATAGATATGATTAAAGCGACGCGCGACTTCACGCGTGAGCTCAACATGAGCGACTTGATCTTCACCTACCGGTACATTACCTGCTTTATAAATAAGAATATCAGCGGCTTGAAGCAATGGATAACCTAAAAATCCATAAGTGGCCAAATCTTTTTCTTTTAGCTTCTCTTGCTGATCTTTATAACTGGGAACACGCTCTAACCAGCCTAGTGGCGTCATCATTGAGAGCAATAAATGCAGCTCCGCATGCTCGGGGACTCGTGACTGTATAAACAAGGTAGCGGTCCCGGGTGATACCCCTGCGGCTAACCAGTCAATCACCATATCAGTGACATGGGCAGCAATGCGCTCACTATGATCATACTCAGTGGTTAAGGCGTGCCAATCGGCGACGAAGAAATAACATTCGTGAGTATGCTGGAGTTCAATCCAGTTTTTTAATACGCCGTGATAATGACCGAGATGTAGCTTCCCTGTAGGTCGCATTCCAGACAATACACGTTGATTTTGAGCAGTCGTGTTAGGCATTAGAGAAAGTTAGATTCCAACTGTTTTAGTGATAAATGTTTGAAAAAAAGTTAACGGCCCCTGCAAGAAATAACTTAATACGCCCATCGCAAGTAGACCAAAAATAATAAACATACCATAGGGTTCGATTCTCACCAGCGCCATACTTAATTTGTTTGGCAATATTCCTGCAAGCACTCTACCGCCATCAAGAGGAGGGATCGGGATCAAGTTCAACACCATGAGTATTAAGTTAATCATTAGTCCCACTTTACCCATTTCAACCAAAATCATTCTTGCTAAATCAGACTCCAGCATAAAGCCCACTTTAATAGCTATTGCCCACATAAATGCCATCACAAAATTAGCCGCCGGCCCTGCTGCTGCCACTAGTGCCATATCTCGCTTAGGATCATTCAATCTTTGCACATTAACGGGCACTGGCTTAGCCCAGCCGAATAAGAACCCACCCAACACAAACAGAATGCCCGGCACTAATAATGTGCCCACCGGATCAATATGCTTAATTGGATTTAGAGAGAGGCGCCCTAAACTGGCCGCGGTTGGATCGCCCAGATAACGTGCCGCCCATCCATGTGCGACTTCGTGCAGGGTGATTGCTAATAGTACGGGTGGCGCAAAAAGCGCAATCTTGATAATCAATTCCATTGGTAGACCAATTGTACTGGCTTGGCAAATTCGACGCTATCAATAATCAAGGTAGATTAAATTCGCCTTTACCCTGCCGCAAAATTTCGTAGCTTGAATCCTCCATATTGACGACTGTGGTTGGCTCAAATCCACAATTTCCACCATCAATGATTAAGTCGACTTTTTTTGCAAGCCGCTCTCGCATTTCTTCTGGGTCCGTCATTATGGTCTCATCACCTGGCAATATTAGCGTGCTACTCATTAATGGCTCGCCCAACTCTTCAAGCAAGCTCAACGCGACTGGATGATCTGGAATACGCAAGCCGATGGTCTTGCGCTTAGCCACCTGCATGCGACGCGGCACTTCACGAGATGCACGCAAGATAAAGGTGTAGGGGCCCGGCGTATAATTACGTAACAACCTAAATGTTGCGTTATCGACAAAGGCATAATTCGCTAACTCCGACAAATCACGGCAAACTAAGGTGAAATTATGCTTATCATCCAGCTCTCGAATACGCCGAATGCGCTCCAATGCATCTTTATCGCCAATATAGCAACCAAACGCGTAACACGAATCTGTCGGGTAAATAACCAACGCGCCTTGCTTAATCATTTCGACTGCACGCTTAATTAAACGCAGCTGGGGATTAACAGGATGGATTGAAAGATATTGACTCATCGGATTGACAGAAATTTAACTGGATTTATATATTTGAGATTAATTATTCCGCTACAATACGCGGCTCTCGGGTTGAATGCCCAATTTATTTGCTAAGTAGACAGCCAAACACACCCAAGGTTTCAGGATGAAATTACTCACTGAGTTTTTACCAATAATTCTATTTTTTG
>CAWUWP010000126.1:0-5470 GCA_963926275.1 uncultured Gammaproteobacteria bacterium
GGGAATGAAAATCACAGCTAAAGAAAGCAACACGGTAGCGCCAACTATTCTATATTTGAGTGTTGAATCCACTATTTTAACAAGTTTGGTATGGGCAATGTCATTGCTGCATTCTACATAAACTGAGTGGCACATGCGAAGCTTGTATGACTAAACTAATAACACTCAGCAAAGGACTTTATGATTCACTGGCGAGTACTTCTGAGACAGTAAATATTGAGCCGAAGACGATAATTCGATCACCTTCGCTAGCATCCACTTGTGCTTGTGAATACGCATGCTCAACAGACTCAAACACTTTCACACTTGTATCTGAACTTTGTTGCATAAGTGACTGTTCCACCTGATCTACTTGCATTTGACGAGGCGAGTTTACTTGTGAGATATACCAATCATCGATATGAGAATGTAATAGCGATACTATTCCGTCAATATCTTTATCATTCAATATGGCAAATACAGCAATAGTCTTTTGAGGCTTGGGCAATGCAACTAAGTTCTCAGCCAATATTTTTGCACTATCAAAATTATGCGCCACATCTAAAATGATTTCACAGTCTTTAATGATCCGCTGGAATCTTCCTTCTAGCGTTACTTCACGCAATCCAGTTTCTATTGCATCTGCGCTAAGAGGTAGCTTTTCACTCAAGCAATGCAACCCCATCACCACACTCGCCGCATTGCGTATTTGCACTGCACCGGAAAGATTTGGCAAGGGCAGACCATGCAGCTCATAACCGTCACACACAAAAGACCATGAGGTTTTTGCCACTTGGTAACTAAAATCAGTATTTAGCTGATATAAATCTGCATTCACTTTTTTAGCTGTTTCAGCGATCGAATTTGGTGCATCGATGTCACCACAAATAGCAGGTGTATTTGCACGGAAAATTCCTGATTTTTCATAGCCTATCGACTCGCGATTATCACCTAACCATTCGGTATGATCCAGACCAATGCTAGTCACAAAGGCCAAATCATTATCGATAATATTAGTTGCATCTAAGCGGCCACCCAGGCCCACCTCAAGAATAGCCACGTCAACGTCACTCTCATGAAATATATCTAACGCCGTCAAGGTAGCAAATTCGAAAAAACTCAAGCTGATATCAGCACGCGCAGTATTAATTTTTTCAAATGACTGGCACAACTGTTGATCTTTTACACAGCGCAAACCAATTCTTATGCGTTCGTTGTAATTAATGATATGAGGGGAAGTATAGGTGCCCACCTTATAACTGGAGTGGTGCAGAATAGCGCTTAACATAGCCACTATCGAACCTTTACCATTAGTTCCGGCAACAGTAATTACAGGGAAAGGACAATCAATAAGATTTAAATTGTTTGCAACAGTTTCTATTCTGTCAAGACCAAGCTCAATTTCGCGTGCATGCAGCGTGGTTTGCCATGCCAGCCATTCATCTAAAGTGTTGTACTTCATGACACTAACCAACTAAGAGCAGAAACTAAATTCGCCATGTAGATACTTCTATAGTGTCTGCTTATACAACACGATCAGTTAATATATGCAGCAGATTATGGATACGATCACGTAACTCTTTTCTATCAACGATCATATCTATTGCTCCATGCTCTAACAAAAACTCGCTGCGCTGAAATCCTTCAGGCAATGTTTCACGTACAGTTTGTTGTATTACTCGTGGACCAGCAAATCCTATCAACGCATTAGGTTCAGCAATATGCACATCACCCAACATTGCAAAACTTGCTGATACTCCACCCATTGTTGGGTCGGTTAGTACTGAAATAAAGGGTAGACGCTGCTCTGATAAGCGCGTTAACGCGGCGCTTGTTTTAGCCATTTGCATCAAAGACATTAATGCTTCTTGCATGCGTGCACCACCACTTGTGGAAAAACATACAAAGGGAACACTTTCGGCAATACTCTTTTTTACGCCCATCAAGAAGCGCTCGCCAACAACAGATCCCATTGATCCACCCATGAAGCTAAATTCAAAAGCGGCCACCACCACTGGCATACCTTTTAGTTTTCCATGCGCGACAATCAAAGCATCTTTTTCACCGGTACGTTTAACGGCGACTGAAAGACGGTCTTTATATTTTTTTGAATCCTTAAACTTTAAGAAATCTTTTGATTCTAGTTCCTCACCAATTTCTACTTGTGCACCTTCATCAAGAAAGTACCTCATTCGACTACGTGCACTAATTCGTAAATGATGATCACATTTAGGACAGACTTGCAGATTACGCTCAAGCTCTGCGCCGTATAACACTGCGCTACAACTCGGGCATTTATCCCATAATCCTTCAGGTACTTTTCGCTTAGACGTACTATCAGTACGAATCTGCGAGGGCATTAGTTTCTCTAACCAGCTCATGTTATTTTTTATTTTTGATTAAGAAAATTAAGTAACCCAATCTAATCAGGCTATATTTTGGATAGATTCGCTATTATCCAACGCATCCTTGATGTCGCGCAACAAAGATTTCACCTTAGTCATCGCTGCCGGCACATCTTCACCATGCTCAGCGATGATTGAGACGATTGCACTACCTACAACCACCGCATTACAGCAGCTTGAGACCATTCTTGCGGTATTTGCATCTTTAATTCCAAACCCGACGGCGATTGGAATATTTGTATGTTTTCTAATCTGATTGACCTTGGTTTCAACGCTCTTCACATCAATTTGGCTAGCGCCAGTAATCCCTTTGAATGAAACGTAATATAAAAACCCAGATGCCAGGCCAGTAATCATCTGAATGCGCTGGTCTTTAGTCGTTGGGGCTAACAGGTAAATTGTATCAATGTCGTTCTGTTTATAAATAGCTCCCACTTGCTGACTTTCTTCTGGCGGCAGATCCACTGTAATGACGCCATCGACCAGCCCAGAGACTGTAGTGGCGAATTTTTCTACACCAAATATTTCGATGGGATTTTGATAACCCATGAACACAACCGGCGTAGTTGAGTTTGTTTCGCGAAATTGTTTCACTATTTCGATGATGTCTTTCAGTGAAGTCCCGTGCTTAAGTGCTCGCTCACAGGCTAACTGTATAACGGGCCCATCTGCCATGGGATCTGAAAATGGAATACCCAACTCAATAATATCGGTACCTGCATCAATTAACGCATGCATTATTTCTAGCGTGCTGGATGGATGCGGATCGCCTGCAGTAATATAACTAATCAGTGCTTTTTTATTGTTCTTTGCTAGTTGCTCAAAACATGCTTGTAGTCGACTCACAGTTCTATTCCTTCAATCTTTGCAACCGTATTAATATCTTTATCACCACGACCAGATAGATTAATAATCATGGATTGTTGTTTATCCATTGTCCTCGCAAGCTTTTGCGCATAAGCCACCGCGTGACTACTTTCCAACGCAGGGATAATACCTTCAACACGTGTTAACTGATGAAATGCAGCCATCGCTTCATCATCGGTCACTGTCACATATTCAACACTGCCTTCATCCTTCAACCACGAATGTTCAGGGCCAACACCTGGGTAATCTAAGCCTGCAGAAATAGAATGTGTTTCTATAATTTGCCCGTTGTCATCTTCCATGAGGTAAGTGCGATTACCATGTAATACACCTGGGCTTCCTGCATTCAATGGTGCTGAATGACGCCCTGTTTCAATGCCGTCACCGCCAGCTTCAACGCCATATTTTTTAACGTCAGTATCTGGCAAGAAAGGGTAAAACAACCCTATCGCATTAGAGCCGCCACCCACACATGCGACTAATGCATCCGGTAATTTTCCTGTTTGATCCAAACTTTGCTCACGCGCCTCTCGGCCAATAATTGTTTGAAAATCTCTAACTAACAAGGGATAAGGATGGGGACCTGCAACTGTACCAATAATATAAAAAGTGCTGTCAACATTAGTGACCCAATCTCGTAACGCCTCATTTAAAGCATCTTTCAATGTGCGCGAACCTGATGTCACCGGCACAACAGTCGCTCCAAGCAAGCGCATACGGTAAACATTAGGTGCTTGGCGCTGAATATCATCCGCCCCCATATAAACAACACATTCCAAACCTAAACGCGCAGCAATGGTAGCGCTGGCAACACCATGTTGGCCAGCACCCGTCTCGGCAATGATGCGTGTTTTACCCATGCGCTTAGCCAGTAATGCCTGGCCAATCGCATTGTTGATTTTATGTGAACCCGTGTGGTTAAGATCTTCACGTTTAAGGTAAACCTGAGCACCACCCCACAACTTTGTTAAACGTTGCGCATGATAGAGCGGGCTTGGTCGGCCAACATAGTGAGCTAAATCATCATCAAATTCTTTTTGAAATGCCGGATCATTTTTGCTTTCGGCATAAGCAGCTTCTAATTCTTCTAGAGGCGTCATTAATGTTTCTGCAACAAACCGTCCGCCATAAATACCGAAGTGACCATTCTCATCGGGCATTGTGGCTGCATTCACAGAACTATTTTCTACTTTAGCATTCATCCGCTTCTCGCACTGAACTGACAAATTTTTTCATTTTATTTGTATCTTTTATTCCTTTAGCTGATTCTATTCCGCTACTGACATCAACCGCATAAGGACGAATTTTTTTAACCGCGTCACTGACATTATTAGCATCTAAGCCACCTGCCAATATGATTGGCCTATCTAGAGCAGGAATATTCTGCCAATTAAATTGCTTACCAGAACCACCAGGTTGGCCCAATTCATTACTGTCTAACAACAAACCAGAAGCAGAAACGTAGTCTGATTTAGATACAGTTTGACCGGCTCCTCCCATGGCAATACTTTTCAAGTAAGGAAGCCCAAACGAACGACAGAACTGTTCTGACTCATTTCCGTGGAACTGCAGCATATCAACAGGAGCTTGCTCTATTAGCGAGCTGATTGTACCTTCATCTTGATTCATAAATAACCCTACGCTAGTGATAAATGGCCCGCATCGATCAATTAACATGCATGCATGCTGTACATTAATTGCACGTGGGCTAGTGGGACAAAATACTAGTCCCATTGCATCAACCCCAAGATCTATTGCTACTTGTAGGTCTTCGAGTCGAGTGATGCCACAAAATTTAATCCGTGTTCGTTGCATGATTAGCTTTTTATTCTATAATAAACATTATTGGTAGCATTTTATATCTGATACTTTGAATCATACTGCACACGCATAAAATATAATCCTTGCGCTTTTGCAGTGACTCCACCACAAGCACGATCTTTTTTCATTAATACTTGCTGAGCCCATTCAGGAGGGTTTTCACTTTTTCCGATACTCATCAGCACACCTGCCAAATTACGTACCATGTGATGCAAAAAGCCATTAGCAGTGACATCTATAATAACCAACGCACCGTCCCTTTGTACGCTTAGATTTAAAATTTCTCGAACCGGGCTGTGTGCTTGGCAAGCTAGCGCACGAAAACTAGTGTAATCATGTTCACCGACAAGATAATTAGCGCCCGTTTGCATAAGAGCAGCATCAAGAGGCTCGTACTC
>CAWUWP010000127.1:0-9088 GCA_963926275.1 uncultured Gammaproteobacteria bacterium
AAATATTACAGCATGAAGACAACTATATTGGCATCGTCGGAAGTGCTGCACATCATTTGGTAATTAAACATGTCTTCGAAAAAGAATCATCTTTAATTAATTTTCAGTCTTCGATCGAAGTATATAAAACATTTTTAGATCTACATCCTATATTGAAAGAACAATATTTCTTGAATCCTAAAGACGAAGATGATGATGCTTATGAGTCTTCACGAATTGATGCATTAGTGGTTAACAAAAAAGGCATTTTTGGTGTGTACTCATTACGCGAAGTATTTCAATATAAAAACTTTTGGGCGATTGGGGCAGGTGCAGAAATAGCACTAGGTGCATTATTTGCTATGTATAAAGTTGAAGATGATGCAGAGAAGATTGCCACTTGTGCTATTGAAGCGAGTGCTGAGTTCCACACAAGCACTGCTTTGCCTTTGACTAAATACTGCATTGAATTAGAAGGCTAACTGAATGTTTACTGGAATCATTCAAGCCATAGGCTCAGTCGCCGAAATTAAGGTTAATGACGGCTCCTATGTGCTGTCCATCAGCACGCCTGATAGTTTTCTTGATAGTGTAAAGATAGGTGACAGTATTTGTGTGAATGGTGTTTGCTTAACCGCCACTTCGCTAGTCAATAATGTATTTAAAACAGATGTTTCAGCTGAAACAATTCGTTGCACTTCTTTCAAGCAATTAGCAAACAACAGTCAAGTGAATCTCGAATTGGCATTAACGCTTTCTGATCACCTGGGTGGTCATCTTGTGTCAGGTCATGTGGACGGCGTTGGGGTAGTGAAACAAGTAGAGAAAGAAAGCAATTCAACCTGCTTTACCATCACTGCGCCTAAAGATATTGCTAAATATATCGCCAGAAAAGGTTCGATCTGCATAGATGGCGTTAGTCTGACCGTTAACAGCGTGGATGGCGATGATTTCACAGTCAATATTATCCCGCATACGCTAGAGAATACCGCTATAATCGACTATCAAACAGAAACAATGATCAACTTAGAAATTGATCTAATTGCTCGATATGTTGAGCGATTACATACCTATAATTAATCCCCCACTTATGAAATTTAATTCAACTGAAGAAATTGTTGAAGATATCGCTGCCGGTAAAATGGTCGTTATTGTCGACGATGAAGATCGTGAAAACGAAGGCGATATATTGATGGCTGCCTCCATGGTAAGACCTGAAGATATCAACTTTATGGCTAAATATGGTCGTGGTTTGATCTGCATGACACTGACCAAAGAACGATGCCAACAGTTAAATCTGCCATTAATGGTCGATGTGACTGAAGCTGACCACACCACTAATTTTACAATCTCAATTGAAGCCAGTGAGGGAGTCACCACAGGCATCTCTGCCTATGATCGGGCCCATACAATACGTACAGCGGTGGCACCTAATGCTAGCAGTGCCAGCATTACTCAGCCTGGGCATATCTTTCCGTTAATGGCGCAAGCAGGTGGTGTATTAACTCGTGCCGGGCATACAGAAGCGGGCTGTGATTATGCAAGATTGGCTGAACTGGAACCTGCCGCAGTCATCGTCGAAATTATGGACGAAGACGGATCGATGGCACGTCGCCCACAGCTAGAAAAGTTTGCCAAAGAACACAATCTTAAGATCGGTACAATAGAAGATTTAATTCGCTACAGAATTCAAAACGAGCGCACCGTGCATCGAAAATCTTCGCAACCCTTTGCTACCGATTGTGGTGAGTTTGAATTAGTGACTTACGAAGACACCATTAACAAAGAAATACACTTTGCTTTAGTTAAAGGAAAGGTCGACCCTGATCAGCCAGTAGTGACACGTGTACATATAGAAAATACACTTTGTGATACCTTGCTAGGCAATAGCGTTAGTTGTGGATGGCCATTAAGAGACGCCATGAAAAGAATTTCTAATGAAGACGTTGGAGTGGCTGTGATATTAAGAATCGCCAATGATAGCGAATCTTTATGCCATCAATTAGAAGATTTAAATGCCAGTAAAAAACAACGCTTGGAGACTGATTCAAATGATTCTCCAGTTAATCGTTGGACACTTGGCGTCGGCGGGCAAATTCTTTCTGATTTAGGCGTGAAGAAAATGCGCTTATTAAGCGCACCACAAGTGTTTCATGGGCTTGGTGGTTTTGGGCTTGAGATTGTTGAATATATTGATGGAAAGCAAAAATAATGAAATTACAACAAACTAAAACTGGCAATATAAATCCGGGTGATTCACGTTTTGCCATTGTTGTTGCTAGATTTAATAGCGATATTGTTAACAACTTATTGAAAGGTGCGACAGACACATTACTCAAACAAGGTGTCGCTGAAGAAGATATTGATGTTATCTATGTGCCAGGCGCATTTGAGATTCCACTCGCAACCATGCATCTTGTTGATGCTGAAGAACATACGGCAATCATTACATTGGGATGCGTTATTCAAGGCGATACACCGCACTTTAATTTTGTTGCAGGTGAATGCGCACGTGGAGTGATGGACGTCAGCTTGAGTACAGGAATCCCTGTGGTGTTTGGTGTGTTAACAACCAATACTCTTGAGCAAGCTCAACTTAGGTCCCAAATTGGCGGCGAAAATAAAGGTGTAGATTGTGCTTTATGTGCATTAGAAATGTGTAACGTCATTAAAAGCATTCGGAAAGAATTTTGAATCAAATAGCTGACAGAGCGTTATTTCATAAGCGACAGTGCTCAAGAAGACTGGCGTTACAAGCCATGTATCAATGGCATTTAACTGATGAAGATGGTGAAACGCTAGTATTGCAATATCAGGAAGATGAATTCTGGCCAAAATCAGACCCGGCATATTTTTCTGAATTAGTATTAGGAAGCATTAGTCAGTGCGAAGTTATTGATGAAAACATCAACAGTGCATCAGAATACACTGTTGATAAAATAGACCCCATAGAATTGGCCGCTTTACGTGTTGCTACTTATGAATTAATTAACTGCGTTCAAATCCCAGAAAAAGTTATTATTTCTGAAGCAATCAGATTGTGTAAAAATTTTGGATCGGATGAAGGATTCAAGTTAGTTAATGTCGTATTAGATAAATTAATGAAAAAATTTGATCGTAAACAAATGCTTCAATAAAATTGAACGAAAAAGACCTTATTCAAAAATATTTTACCAAAGACCTCAATGACTCCTCAGTCATTACAGGGATAGGGGATGACGCCGCCATTGTCAGACCAAAAAGTGGAAATGAGTTAGTTATTACTACTGATACAATGGTCGAAGGCAAACATTTTTATAATACAGCTCCTGCCTACGGAGTTGGTTATAAGTTGATGGCCTCTAACTTAAGCGATATTGCTGCCATGGGTGCTACACCTAGATGGGCAACACTGAACCTCACTTTAAACACATTAGATCAGTCATGGTTAGAAAAGTTTTCTTCCGGTTTGTTAGATTGTGCGCAAGCACATAATGTGGTTTTGATTGGCGGAGACACCACTAGTGGTGACTGCATAAATGTATCTATTCAATTAATCGGTGAAGTGCCCATTAATAAAGGAATGTTACGTAGTCATGCACGAGTGAATGACAACATATTTGTTACAGGTGTTATTGGAAATGCAGCGAGTGCGTTACATTATTTGCGACAAAGTAATTTCAATCACAAGGTATTATCTAGCGCGCAAAATAATGCGCTATATAAACCACCATCACGAATTGAATTTGCCATTGAATTACGTGACATTGCTAACGCAGCCATCGATGTATCAGATGGGTTTCTCAATGAACTAGAAATTATATGCGCTGCTAGCAATGTGGGTGCAAAATTACAGATAGAAGATGTGCCTTATAATCACGACATTGACATTGAACATGCGATTACTGGCGGGGAAGATTACGAACTAATTTTTACTGTTCCCGATCAGTTGATTGAACAAGCAATCTTGTTATCTAACAAGCATCATTGTTCAATTGCAAATATTGGAAAAATTACAAGTACTAAAATAGTAGAAATCTATCAAGGAAACAACCGTATGCTTTATCCTGAGTATTCTGGTTATGACCATTTCCAAGACACCAAATGAATAACAACCCTAGCTGGAAAATGATATTAACCAACCCAATCCACTTTATTGCCTTCGGATTTGGTAGCGGTTTAGTACCCAAAGCCCCTGGGACTTTTGGAACATTAGTCGCTATTCCAATTTATTTACTGCTAGAACCATTAAGCTTAATGAACTTTGTCATTGTTCTCACGCTATTAAGTTTGTTTAGCTTCTACATTGCAGGTAAATCTGCACAATTATTGGGCGTACATGACCATGGTGGCATTGTTATCGATGAAATATGTGGTTATTTAGTGACAATGGCATTAGCCCCCACGGGCTGGCAGTGGGTTATTTGCGGATTCATCCTATTTCGAATCTTCGATATACTTAAGCCGTGGCCTATAAATCTGCTCGATAAGAAAGTTTCTGGTGGCATAGGCATCGTGGTAGATGACCTAATGGCGGGAATATATGCCTTATTGTTGCTTGAGCTTATAGTTAGGCTAGTTAACTAATATTCAAATTCAATTCTTTGCTATAAGCTATGCGTTAACTTCATGTTTCTCCATGAATTCTAGTAAATTCTTGGAGAAATAAATTTCCATAAACCAAAAATAATAATAACTTTAGATACCCCATGGATTTATTGAACGGTTTTCTTTCGGATGGACCAATTGCCAGATCACGTAATGTGACTCTTTGGCCGAGCCAGCAGCACAAAAAGCCGTTGCCAAGCTGAAGAAAAACCCCAAAAGCGCAACACCTAAACTTGCTGAAGTACTACAATCTACCAACAAGCTAGGTAATACTCATATTGTTGAAGTGTTAACAGACTGAGTAAACACTTCTACGTTTGATTACTTTATTCCTTTACTAGGTAATGATGTCGAGATAATACGTCAAGGGGTATCTGAAGCATTAAGTAACGCTGAAAATATTGATCCCAATCCATTGGTTGGGAAATTAGCTGACTCGAATCTTTCAAAGACAGCAATTATGAATGTGTTACGGCGCATAAAGAAAAATTAAAAGCTGTTAATCTCATTAAATTTTTATTTAGTGTCGAGCATAATGAACAAGTTGCTTTGTTTGAAATTATAGACAGAGTGGCAACTGATTCGGTCGCGACTGAAATTGTCATTCAGAAATTACCTGCTGAAGTACTTCACCGTGCTAGACGTATTGACTGTTCCAGGCTAAAAGGCCGGCAAGAAGAAACAACCATCTATGAATTGCAATGGGGAGATGAAGATTACACCTAAATGCTATCAACGGTGGGTCAAATGAAGACGACAAAGTAACTTGCTTACAGCTTATTTACCTTGATACGGAAGTGTCACTACATGAAGACATGCCAATATTCATTTTAGGCCGTGATGCCTCATGTTCTATGACCAATGAAGGTAAGTTAATCTCACGCAATCATGCGTCAATTGAATATAAAAAAGGCAAATTTATCTTCAGAGATACCAGTGCCAATGGCACTTATGTATGTACTGAAGAAGGTCGTAATGTGTATGTTTGACGTGAAGAGGTCGCTCTTTATGGATTAGGGAGTATTAGCCTAGGACGTGTGCCAGAAGAGGACGAAGACAATCTCATTCAATATATTAGCCGTTAAAGCTCTAAAACCAATTCATCTCTGACCCTAGTCTGGGTTATCATTCGCCTCGTCTTATCTATCTATCAAAATCTAGGTCTTCACATGGAAGTTAAAACTCGTTTCGCTCCAAGTCCCACTGGTTATTTACATATTGGTGGCGTACGCACAGCATTGTTTTCTTGGTTGTATGCCAGACATCACCAAGGAAAATTTGTATTGCGAATCGAAGATACGGATAGAGAAAGATCCACACAAGAATCAGTCGATGCGATTTTACGTGGTATGGAATGGTTGGGATTGAATCATGATGAAGGACCTTTCTACCAAACACAGCGCTTTGATCGTTATAAGCAAGTCATTGATAAATTACTAGATCAAGAAAAAGCCTATCGTTGTTATTGCACTAAAGAAGAACTTGATGCTTTACGTCTAGAACAACAAAAAAACAAACAAAAACCAAAATACGATGGTCGTTATCGTGAACACACTGGCAATGTGCCTAGTGGAATCGACCCAGTTATTCGCTTTAAGTATCCATTAGAAGGCAATGTCACCATTCGAGATCAAGTGCTGGGGGAAATTGTTATTAATAATTCAGAATTAGATGATCTTATCATTGCACGCTCTGATGGTACACCCACTTATAATTTAACTGTGGTGGTGGATGATTTAGATATGAATATTACACATATCATCCGCGGTGATGATCATGTCAATAACACGCCTAGACAAATTAATATGATTGAAGCGCTAGGGGGAATATTACCTAATTATGCGCATCTACCGATGATTTTAGGCAACGATGGTAAACGTATGTCTAAGCGCCACGGGGCAGTGAGCGTTACTGCCTACGAAGATGAAGGATATCTTCCTGAAGCATTATTGAATTATCTAGTGCGACTTGGATGGGCGCATGGCGATCAAGAAATATTTTCACAACAAGAAATGATTGCCTTATTTTCACTAGAGCATGTCAATAAATCTGCTGCCGCCTTTGATATCGATAAGCTACAGTGGCTAAATCAACAGTATATCAAGCAAGCGTCCAATCAGCAGCTTAGCACGTGGGTTGAGTTGGCCTTTTCTAAAAATAATATTAAACCAAGCTCACCTGAGCAGCTTAATAAAGTCATCGAATTACAAAAAGATAGAGTAAAGACACTTAGCGAAATGGCTAATGCGAGTGAATACTTTTTTGCTGATTTTGAATATTATGATGAAAAGTCTGCTAAAAAACATTTCAAGCAAACAAGCTTACCCATCCTGCAAGCAATTAGACAAAAGCTAGACGACATACAACACTGGGATGCACAAAGCATACAACAATGCATTCATGCGTATTCTGAAGAAAGTGAATTGAAATTGGGTAAAATTGCACCTCCTATTCGTGTCGCTGTCTGCGGCAGTGCCAATTCACCCTCTATTGATATCACCTTAGAACTGGTCGGCAAACAGCGTGTGTTGACGCGTATCGACAATGCTATCAATTATATTTCTTCACAAGTTGAGGGAAGTTAAGAACCTAGGCATAATTACACCACCTTCCGAACACTAAAATATTTCGGGGCTATAGCTCAGCTGGGAGAGCGCCTGCGTGGCACGCAGGAGGTCAGCGGTTCGATCCCGCTTAGCTCCACCATTTTTTCTCTTCATGGACATCTCCTGAATTCCATATAAGTCTATTTAATGCCGAAGCGGATTATTTGGTTGTCTTCTTAAGAAGCTTGTATAATTATCCTGATATGTTAAATATCAATGATATTTTCTTTAATAGAGAAAAAAATATTCTGCTGCAGAGGTTGTGTTCAGACGCCTTATTGCAATATGTCAATGAGAAATATTTTCATAACCCATTCTAAAATCAATAAGAACAGACATATATTAAAGAGATACATATGGGCAACTTCAGCATGAAAGCATACTGGGCAATAAGCCTAGTGTTATTAATAATTTACTTCTATGTCAGCACTCATCCAACGCTATTGATTATGGTGATTGCAGTTAATATTTTTATAGTGGCGAGTCTCTCAGGGAAACTAAATAAATTGGGCGATGAACTTGATCAAGCGAAGAAAGACAAGCGACTTGAATGAGCCGGCAGGATTGACTATCAGCAAATGTGCTCTTCCCAATCCATTGCGACACATTATTGATGTGCTCTTTAGAATCAAATATTTTCATTTTCATTGTGTGTCATTGCCTCTAATGTCGTGATGATAGTAATGTCTGGCTCATGTACGGTATCTTAAAAGCATAAATCTACTTCATTATTATTGATCACCATCCACCAGTATCGATCACAACTAGTTTGTTCTGTAAATTCTACATGAATCACTGTTCGCTTATTTTCAAGATACTCAATATTTAAGCGTCGACGCATATCCCATAATAAGAAGCCTGCGTCTAAATTTTCTTTATTTATTTTGTTCTTAGCCCACTTATGACCCCATGCACCAAATCCTGATACGATAGGCCGCAGTTCTTCTCCCGACTCAGTAAAAAAGTATTCATAACCGTTGCTTTGTTGTTTTTTTTAGACCGAACTATTATTGATTGCTCTTCAAAAGATTTAAGGCGCCTTGAAAGAATACTTGGGGAGATCTTAGGCAAGCCGCAACGTAGTTGCCCGAATCGTGTACTGCCCATCATTAACTCTCTGAGCACTAAAATTACCCACTTTTCGCATAATATTTCAGCCGCTCTAGCAACTAGATAGAATTGGCAGAATTTTTCCATAATGTAATTATCGAATATTTATATGTGGATGATTTAGTACAGTTTTAGAACTAGTCCGTCATATCTAGTTAAGGCACACTGAACTCGTTATTGAGTGACCTGCAGCTGAAGAAAGAGCTAAATTTAGGCGCCATTGCAGGGTGCTTACAAATACTGTGTCGCTTGAATTTGGTTATTTTCGATCATTCGCTTTCTGAGCCAGGCTCTGGAAATTCTGAGTTATCATAACTATCAAACAACTCATTTCCACCTAAAACATAATGCAGGTATAATGTCATAACTGTGGTGAATTCTAGCTAGTCAACAGATGCCATATATCATTATTATACGAAATATAACCCTACCCAAGCATTAACTATCGACCCCCTCATACACTATGCATTCAACCGATATAGAAGTCAGTGTCAGCCGTATCAATACTCTAATTGAAGCAGGAGGGCCGGTTGTGATTGCTTTAATTGGCATGTCTGTAATTGGTGTAACTGTTTTATTACTTAAGAATTGGCAATTTTTTGCACTACAGTTCGAAAAACGAGGATTTATTGAACCGGCAATTGATGCATGGAAAAGTGATGATACGGAAACCATGCAGGTGATCCTCAAGCAATCTAAAAATCCCATTGCTAGGGTCATTGAATCAGCGACTTATGCTTATACCAACAGCGATGCGGGTAGTAATGTTGCTCGAGAAGAGGTGCTGCGTGTTGCCACATTAAAAC
>CAWUWP010000128.1:0-12849 GCA_963926275.1 uncultured Gammaproteobacteria bacterium
AATAAAAACAGAATTGCTGAAAATTCTGGTTGCCGATAATTTGAATCAAGCACTTGCCATTCGAAAGCAATTGCAAGATGGTGAATCAGTAATCACCGCTGATGGACTTTGGTTAAGCAGCGCTTGGGTGCGTTATTCAAATGCGGCAGACGCCAGTGATGGTGTGTTAAGCCGAAAAGCGGGCATCATCGATTTAACCGATCAATTGAGTCAGGTTGATGAGATTATTAGCGCTATTTCAGAGCAGCATCAAAATGCACTTGAGCGATTGTCTGATCAAGAGCAACAACGCGAAGATGCACAACAGGCGCATAACCTTGCGTTTCAGCAACATGCAGAAATCCAATCTGAATTATCTAACAGTCAATCTGCCACCGAACATTGGCAGCAGCGTGACACACAGTTGCGGAATTCCATTGAGGAAGTGACATTCCAGCTAAATGACTATGCTAATCAGAAGCAAGCGGCGACCGATAGCTATGAGGTTGCGCAGGTCAACTTAAATGCATTGCAAGTACGAAAAGATCAATTGCTTGGGCGTAAAGAAGAAGTCGTTTTTGAATTTAATGAACGCAAAGAGCAGGCTAGTCAGCTACAGGAACGTAAACATTCACTGCAGTTAGAAATTGAAGCATTGCGTACACGTTCGGCAACGTCTAAATCCATTTTTAGTCGCATGCAAATGGAGCAGTCAGAAGGTAATCTTCGTCTTGAGCACTTGGTTGAGGCGATCGCTGAGAGTGATCAGCCTATTCAAGAATACTCGGCGACATTAAAAGATAAATTGCAAAGCCGGCTGATAGTAGAACAGAGACTAAGTGAATCTAGATCAAGCCTGGAGAAGGTTGACTCGACTATTCGAGAAAAAGATGAGCAGCGTATTAGTGTTGATAATAAAATCGGCGAGCAGCGTGAACAACTAAATCAG
Source organism: uncultured Gammaproteobacteria bacterium (assembly GCA_963926275.1). GTDB lineage: Bacteria > Pseudomonadota > Gammaproteobacteria > UBA4575 > UBA4575 > UBA1858. The sequence goes on from CAWUWP010000128.1 coordinate 929, forward strand.
CAACGCATGAAATGGCAGGAATTAAAAGTGCGTGTGCAAACAATTAAAGAGCAGCTTGATGAGTTTGACTGGAATGTAGAAGAACTTACCAATGAGTTGGCAGAAGATGCTTCTTTAGAGCGTTGGGGAAAACTGGTTGCTGAGATAAAAGAAAAAATTAAACGTCTGGGTTCAATTAACTTAGCCGCGATTGATGAATTTAAAGAGCAGAGCGAACGCAAGGAATATCTTGATTCACAAAATGATGACCTTACTAAAGCGCTAGAAACGCTAGAAACAGCAATTCGTAAAATCGATAAAGAAACAAAAGAGCGCTTTAAAGACACTTTTGACTTGGTTAATTCTCATATGCAAAGAATGTATCCGCGCTTGTTCCCTGGCGGTAAGGCATATCTTGAAATGACGGGTGATGATTTGTTAACAGCTGGTGTAACAATCATGGCAAGGCCACCAGGTAAGCGAGTATCTTCAATACAGTTGCTTTCAGGGGGTGAAAAAGCACTAACGGCGGTTGCCTTGGTGTTAGCTATATTCGAGCTAAACCCTGCACCATTCTGTCTACTCGATGAGGTCGACGCACCCCTGGATGATGCCAACGTAGGTCGGTTCTGTGACCTTATTAAAGATATGAGTAAGCAAGTACAGTTTGTATTCATCACTCATAATAAGAACACGATGAGTTATGCGGATCATATGTTGGGTGTCACCATGAATGAGCCAGGCGTGTCACGACTGGTCTCAGTAGATATAGAAGAAGCAGTCAAACTTGCGACGGCCTGAGAATGCCGTTCCGATCAAATACACAAGATAGGTAGGTAATATGGTATCTGCTTTTGAGTTGCGCATTGCTCTCGTCATTCTTGCGGCAATCATCATTGCGGCCATCTATGTATGGTATCGCACCAATTCCAAAGATCGACAAATCGACGACCTCAGTGCCAACGACTTGGATTTAACTGATGAACTCGACGATATTTCATTAATGACACAAGTTGATGATGCTTTGGGCTTGCCTGATGATTTGCGCTCAGAGTTTCAAGATGTCAGTAAAGAGTTGCGCGAGGAAACTATTTCTAAACGAGTGCAAGAAGCAAACCGTATCCGCACAGAAGCTAGGAACAATTCATCCGTCGAACCGACTGATACCGATAAGCCAGGTAAAGAAATGCTGGTCATATTTCATGTGGTCGCGCATGAAAGTAAAGTATTCACCGGGCCTATGATTGTTCGTATGATGTCAGATTTGGATCTTGAACATGGGCACATGGGCATATACCACTACAATGTAGAGAGACTGAATAAAAAACATAGTGTTTACTGTGTGGCTAATATGATTAAGCCTGGTGTATTTGACATGGAAGCAATGGACGCATTTGAGACGCGCGGACTAACCATGATATTGCAATTGCCTGGGCCAGAAGATGAACTTAAATCGTTTAATATTATGGTTGAGCACGCGCAACGCTTAGCCGCATTTCTAAACGGTGACCTGCTAGATGAAGATCATAATATACTTAGCAAGCAATCGATTTCCTTACACAAAGAACAAGTGCAGCTGTTTGGTTTGCGAGCTACAAGAAAGAGTGTCACCGCATAATTTTTGCAAGTTATATACTTTATATCTATGCCATTGGGCTTGAATGACTTCTGATTCAAAGACTATTGATGTGCTGCGTTCGCAAATACGCAAACACGATTATTCATATTATGTTGTTGATGATCCTTCAGTGCCTGATGCTGAATATGATCGCTTGATGCGTGAGCTTATAAAGTTAGAAACCCAATCCCCTGATTTAATTACCTCAGACTCTCCTACTCAGCGAGTTGCAGGCTCTCCGTTAGATTCATTTAAGCAAGTTAAGCATGCAATGCCAATGCTATCGCTGAGTAATGTATTTAATATGCAAGAGCTAGAAGCCTTTGATAAGCGAGTTAAAGATCGATTGGGAATAGATGAGAAAATTAACTACAACGCTGAACCAAAACTTGACGGGCTTGCGGTTAGCTTGAGATATGAGAATGGTTTTTTAATGCAAGCAGCAACACGTGGAGATGGGAGTAGCGGCGAAGACATTACAGAAAATGTTCGCACAATACGTTCAGTGCCGCTGAAGTTAGAAGGGAAAAAAATTCCACAACGATTAGAAGTACGCGGGGAAGTGTATATTTCCAAAAAAGGATTCACACAAATGAATGCACTTGCGCGCAAAAATGATCAAAAGGAATTCGTCAATCCACGCAATGCGGCGGCAGGAAGTTTGCGCCAATTAGATGCGAAATTAACTGCAAAACGGCCGTTAGACATGTTTTGTTATGGCGTGGGTTTAGTTGAAGGTGGGACATTGCCAGATAACCACAACGCCATGCTTGAGCAATTGAAACAGTGGGGTTTGCGCGTCTGCCCTTTGATTAAGCTGGTTGAAGGTGCTCAGGGTTGTTGGCAGTATTATGAAAAAATACAACAGCAGCGTGAGCAGCTTGATTATGAGATAGATGGCATTGTCTATAAGGTTAACTTAAAGCACTACCAAGACGAGCTTGGGTTTGTATCGCGTGCACCACGCTGGGCGACGGCGCATAAATTTCCAGCGCAAGAAGAAATTACCATTGTTAATGGCATTGATTTTCAAGTGGGGCGCACGGGTGCAATCACACCAGTAGCAAAACTTGAACCCGTGTTTGTTGGAGGAGTGACGGTGAGCAATGCCACGCTGCACAACATGGATGAAGTTGAACGTAAAGATGTTCGCACTGGTGACACGGTTATTATTCGCAGAGCTGGTGATGTCATTCCCGAAGTGGTCAAGGTGGTGTTGGAGCGACGACGCAAAGGTGCACGAAAAATCAAGCTGCCGAAAAAATGTCCTGAATGTGCAAATGAGATTATAAGAGTTAAAGGTGAAGCAGTCGCTCGTTGTATTGCTGGTTTTTCATGCCCGGCTCAGCGTAAAGGTGCGTTAAAACATTATGCATCTCGCAAAGCAATGGATATAGAGGGTCTGGGTGATAAGTTGATTGATCAGCTGGTTGATGCTCATCTAGTGAAAGATTTGTCTGACTTGTATCGATTAGACGAAGAAACGCTAAGTAACCTTGAGCGTATGGGGGAAAAGTCAGCGCAAAATATTGTGCTAGCCATCGAGAAAAGTAAGCAAGCAGATTTTGCTAAATTCTTATTTGGATTAGGGATCCGTGAAGTGGGCGTAGCAACCGCATTAACACTAGTTGATTACTTTGATTACGACTTGAAAAAGCTCATGGCAGCAGATGAAGAAACTCTGCAGCTAGTGCCAGATGTGGGCCCTGTAGTTGCGAAGAATATTATTCAATACTTTTCACTGGAGGCAAATAAGCATCTGATACACTTATTGTGCGATGACATCGGGATTGGCTGGAGCGTGCCAGTGTCAAGTGATACTGGTTCAAAAGGCACTTTATCTGGAAATACATACGTATTGACCGGTACACTTGCTAGTATGACGCGAGATCAAGCAGCACAGGCAATTCGTGAAAAAGGCGGAAAAGTGGTATCTAGTCTCTCTAAAAATACCAGCGCACTTGTGGCTGGTGACAAAGCGGGTTCTAAATTGCAAAAAGCACAAAAATTAGCAGTCCCCGTATTAAGTGAGCAAGATCTAATCGCACTGGTTAATGTGGAGTAAAGAAAAATAAAATGTCTTCTATAGAACGTAGAGCATACTTAAGATACAACGTGTCAGTAGCAATGACTTTGGTGGATCAAAATGGTGCAAAGTTTGAAGTTTCCACGCGAGATATTTCATTAGGTGGCATGCGTGTAGAGTGTGAATCAGCACTGCTAAATAAACTGTTACCAGAAGGTATACAAACTGTCCCGGGTGATTTAGTTATTATGACAGCTGAGTTTAAAAACGCTAAGACCGGTGAGTCTGTGTCCATTATAAGCCATGTGTTAGCGGTACTTAGACTAGCTGAAAGCCAGTTTTCAATTCGTTTTACCTTTGTAGATATTGATGAATTTCAGCAAGATAAACTTCAACGTTTGCTTAATAAATAATTATTTTCATTATATAAGTCACCTCAGATATTATTCTGCATGGCAAAAATCCATTCAACCGCAGTTGTATCAAGCTCAGCAACGATAGCAGATGATGTGGAGATTGGAGCCTATTCCATCGTCCATGAACATGCGCGAATTGGTGCGGGCACATCAATAGGTTCACATAACATTATTCATTCTTATGTTAGCTTGGGGCAAGGTAATAAAATTACTGACCATGTCGTGCTAGGTGGTGCTCCGCAAGATGTGTCGTATCAAGGAGAAGAGACTTGGTTAGAAATTGGTGACGATAATATCTTTCGTGAATTTTGTTCTGTACATCGTGCTAACAATGATCAAGAAGTCACTAAAATTGGTAATGGCTGTTATTTTATGTGTAACACTCACGTTGGCCATAATTGCATAGTAGGCAATCAAGTTATTATTACCGCTTATGCAGGACTTAGTGGTCATGTCGAAGTGGGAGATAAAGCAATTATTGGTGGGGGTTCAAGTGTCCATCAGTTTTGTCGTATTGGTGCCTATGCAATGATTAGTGGATTTACGCCAGTGGCAAAAGATGTGTTGCCATTCTGTTTATTGGGAAGAGCCCCAGTGGTGCATTACAAATTGAATACCATCGGTCTGAGAAGAGCGGGAATTACGGGTGAAAAATACAAGGCACTAGAAAAAAGGATTCGCCAAATTCGCGCAGGTGATAGAGATAATTATCCTGCCACTACCAAAGAGTTGGAGATATTAGAAGACTGGCTGGCTGCACCTTCTAAGCGAGGCGTATATAAATTTTACACTAACTAAATGAAATATATTATTCATCATTACATTGGTTTGGCATTTTTAAAATTAAGTCCGCAAGATTGCCCTTCATCCGATGTGTTGCAGAAGATATTAATTTGTCTTTATCTGTCCCTGTCTATATTGAGTGCACTGGTTATCTATGGGTTTGCACATGGTGCAATCCTAAGTGTATTGGATACAATGCTACTGTATATGTTTACGCGGCTAATTCTGCGAGATAAAAAACAACGTACGAATCAAACATTTAATGCATTTTTAGGCGTGGGCATATTGATTGGACTGCTGCATGCGTTGTGTTCCTATGCATTTATAGTGGATCAAAATACGCAAGATATCTCCGGGCTTGGAAAAGTATTATTTTTACTTATCTTTATTTGGATGATCATTGCCTATGGTCATATCGTAAGGCATGCCGCAGAGTTAAAATTATCATCAGGCATCTCTATTAGTCTGGGCTACACATTACTAAATGGCATGATGCTTCTTTCAATTTCAGAAATGGTAAGGATATAAAATGCACATTCACTTCCTCGGAGTATGTGGAACATTTATGGGTGGATTAGCGCTGCTAGCCAAACAAATGGGTTATCAAGTGACGGGGTCTGATGAAAGTGTGTATCCACCAATGAGCACACAGCTTGAAGCCGCAGGGATTGATCTGATTGAAGGCTTTGATGCTGCACAGTTAGATATACGGCCAGACCAAGTGGTGGTTGGTAACGTGATGACGCGTGGACATGCAGTGATTGAACGTATGCTAAGTGAGCAATGGCCGATGATATCTGGCCCCCAATGGTTGAGTGAGCATTTGTTGCAAAGTCGTTGGGTGTTGGCTGTAGCAGGGACTCATGGAAAAACAACTACCGCAAGTATGCTTGCCTGGATATTGGAATATGCAGGTATGGAGCCTGGTTATTTGATCGGAGGTGTACCCAATAATTTTGGTGTGTCAGCACGTATCGGCAATAAGCCATTTTTTGTCATTGAGGCAGATGAATACGACACGGCATTTTTTGATAAGCGATCCAAATTTATTCACTATCAAGCACGCACATTAATAGTCAATAATATTGAATTTGATCATGCAGATATATTTCGCGATCTTGAAGATGTACAAAGGCAATTTCATCATGTTATAAAAATTCTTCCACAATTGGGGAAGTTAATTTTTAATGGAGATGATGAAAATGTTCAGCAAGTATTAGATCAAGGGTTATGGTCAGAAAGTGAATCATTTGGTGTAACGCCATCGTGTTACTGGCATTTAAATGGTGTGCATGAAAAAAAGAAACCTTATAAGTTCTCAATGCGTGAAGGTAAGAAATATGAGGGGCGGTTATCTTCACTTGGTGAGCATAATGCATTGAATGCCATGGCTGCGATAGCTGCGGCAAGGCATGCGGGTGTGACTGTTGAGCATTCCTTGAAAGCGCTAGCTAATTTTTCAGGAGTTAAAAGGCGTTTGGAAAATAAAGGCGAGTATGATGGAATCACTATATATGATGACTTCGCCCATCATCCCACTGAAATTAAATGTACGCTAGAAGCTTTTAAGCAGCAATACAACAAGCAACGCATGATTGTTGTATTTGAGCCGCGTTCAAATACGATGCAAATGGGCATCCATGCGCATCGTTTAAAAGAAGCATTATCGCCTGCGACAGAGTTATGTATTTATGACGGCGGTGAGCTAAGTTGGTCAATAGAGCAAGTATTATCAGGGTTAGATAACAATATATTCACTGATATAGAACGTTTGGTCGAATATTTGCTGTCCATCTTGCAGCCTCAAGATAATGTGCTTATTCTTAGTAATGGTGGTTTTGGTGGTGTGTGTGAAAAGTTGATAACAGGCCTTAACCAACGTTTGAATCATTAATGCGACGATGAAGGAATTTCATTGCTTGAAAGACGGCAGCGTAGAAGGAGTTTAAGTTCGACAGGGAAGATAGGAAAATTTTCTCTTGAAGAAGCTATGCGTGCTCAGCCAACGCGTACTTTGTATCGTTCCTATGATCCATTTCTTGATCGCAAAGTCGCGATAAAGATTATCCAGTTATTTGATCCGGTAGGGGAAGCAGATAAAACTGCAAATGATCCATTTTATACGGAAGCGCAAGCCATAGGTCGGTTGCAGCATCAGAATATTGTTTCAGTCTATGACGCGGGTGTCGGAGACTATGAGGGTTATATCGTCATGGAGTATATTCAGGGTGAAAGCTTGTTGAATATGCTGAAGCGGAAGAAATATTTGCCCGTTAATACAGCATTAAAAATAGCCGCACAGATTTGTTATGCACTCGATTATGCACATAAAAAGAATATTATTCACCGAGATATCAAACCAAGCAACATCATGGTCACTCAAGATGAGCAGGTGAAAGTGGTTGATTTTGGAATTTCCATATTAAATTTGGATGATATTAAACATACTGGACTGATGGGAACCCCATCTTATATGGCGCCAGAGTTAATTGATGGTGCCGCTGCTAATGAACGAAGTGATTTATTTTCAGTGGCGGTATTACTGTATGAAATGATCACGGGAGATGTACCCTTCACCGGTAGTGATGCACATTCCGTATTGTATAAGATTGTTAATAATGAACCTGAAACAATAGAGGATATTCAACTAGAGTCGCTTAAAGCATTACTTTTAAAAGCACTGGCTAAACAACCTGTTGATAGATTCAGTTCAGCCGCAGAATTTGAAACAGCGCTGCTTGTTGTGGCTGACGAAGTTAATGCCAATAAAGATAGCTTTCAAGAATTAAATACCGAACAGCTTAAACAGCTAGAAATCTTTGAAAATAGCAGTTTAGAAACGCTTCATGAGCTAGCAAACTGTTTGGATGTATCGCCAGTGGATGCTGGAGAGGTGATTTTTTCTGAATGCTTACTTGATGAATATTTATGCCTGATTGAAGGAAAAGCTTTATTGATTGCTGATGATAAGCGATTAGATGTCTCTGCAAAGCAGTGGTTGTCTGAAAGTAGGTTGTCTAGAGAGTTTTCTCAATGCAGTTGTTAGGCGTTAGTGAAATCTCAAGTATTGCGTATATCTAAATCAAATTTATTAGAGAGTTCGACAATGACCCAGGCGTATTTTTTCCAATTCATATTAGATAGAATCTTTGTACCGTAAGGGAAATATGAATCTTCCACTTTTTCCGTTAAATTCAGTTGTTTTTCCAGAGGGCGTACTGTCTCTGAGAATTTTTGAATCGCGTTATTTAGATATGGTGAAAGAGTGTTCTCGTCATCAAAGCGAATTTGTTGTTTGTCTGATTAAAGACGGTAGTGAAGTTGGAAATGCCGCAAAACATCAAGATATTAGTACCGCTTGCCGAATTATAGACTGGGAAACTTTGCCTGATGGTCTTCTTGGCGTGACTGTTCAAGGTCAATCAAGAGTGAAAGTTAATGCAACTCAAGTGCAAGCAAATCAATTGCTCATTGCCGATGTGGGATATTTGCTAGAAGATGATGATGAAACGCTTCCTGAGAAATTTAAAGAATGGCCGCATTTAATTTCTGCCATTATAAAGGCACTCGGCGAGCCGTTCAGTTCGCAAGCTCAAAAATTGCAAAGTGCTCATTGGGTTGCTGCAAGACTGAGCGAATATTTGCCATTTGAATTAAATCAAAAACAACGTATTCTTGAGATAGATAATCCTTTGGTGCGTTTAGAGAATTTACAAGACGTATTGAAGGGTATTGAATACTATTATTCGCATGGAAATTTTAATAACTAGGAGAAATTATGGCTACACTAGAGCTTAATTCTGATAATTTTAACGATACAATCCAAGGAAATAATATTGTCATTATTGATTTCTGGGCAGAGTGGTGTGGGCCATGCAAATCTTTTGCACCGACTTTTGAAACGGCGTCTGAAAATCATACGGATGTTGTGTTTGCTAAAGTGAATACTGAAGTGCAAACAGAATTAGGGCAAACATGTCAAATTCGTTCCATTCCAACATTGATGATCTTCAGAGAACAGGTCTTATTGTTTAATCAAGCGGGTGCGTTAGCGCCAGCACAATTAGAAGATGTTATTGAAAAAGTAAAAGAGCTTGATATGGATCAAGTGCGTGCTTCCATGGATGCGGATGAAAAATCGGAAGAGAAAACGAAAGAGAAAACAGAAAGTGAATAGGTTTCTAATTAACACCTAATAAAAGTTATAAAGCCAGTGCCAGCAACATTTACATTTAAATATATAGTTCAGCTGGCCTTGCAGCATCGGCGAACTTTTATTACAGCAAATATTATTGCTATATTTGCAGTATTGGCCAGTGTGCCTATTCCTTTATTGATTCCATTGTTGGTTGATGAGATATTACTTGATCACCCTGGGAAAGTAGTGGCTGCCTTTGATTGGGCTACCTCAAGTTCAGGCAATAGTCCTGTATTTTATATTGTCGGTATTTTGATTGTCACAGTTATTCTTAGGGTCACTTCAGTATTGCTAAATTTATGGCAGACTAAAAAGTTTGTCATCATTTCTAAAGACGTTGTTTATAAGATTCGCTCGCAGTTATTAACTAGATTGCAATCAATTGCTATGTCTGAGTATGAAACTGTAGGTAGCGGCTCGGTTTCTTCTTTGTTTGTCACCGACTTAAATACAGTGGATGCTTTTATTGGTGGAACAGTCAGTAAAGTCATTGTTTCGGTATTAACCATTGTTGGAGTGGCGGTAATTCTTCTTTGGTTGCATTGGCAGTTAGCACTATTCATTCTTCTGATGAATCCTGTGGTGATATATTTCACTATGGCGGTAGGTAAGCGAGTCAAGAATTTAAAGAAGAACGAAAATAAAGCGTTCGAGATATTTCAACAAGCATTGACTGAAACACTAGAAGGTATTCAGCAAATTCGTGCCAGTAATCGCGAGAAGTTTTACATGTCGCGTCTCGATAAGCTGGCGGCTAAAGTGCGCGATCACTCAGCTGCATATTCATGGAAAAGTGATGCAGCCAATCGTTTGTCGTTCGTTATATTTTTGATTGGATTCGATGTGTTCCGTGCAGTAGGCATGGCGATGGTTTTATTTGCCGGGTTATCGATTGGTGAAATGATAGCGGTCTTTGGTTATCTTTGGTTCATGATGGGCCCAGTACAAGATGTATTGAATATCCAATATTCATACTTTAGTGCTACAGCTGCGTTAGGACGTGTTAATGAATTAATGTATCTGCCAAGTGAACCCGTCTATAAGCATGAGCAAAATCCATTCCTAAATCAAAAGGGTATGACGGTTGATATAGAAGACATTAAGTTTGCTTATGGCGATGGGCCTTATGTGCTTAATGGTGTCAACTTGTCAATTGCAGCAGGTGAAAAAGTTGCCTTAGTGGGTGCCAGTGGTGGTGGTAAATCTACACTTGTTCAAATTTTGCTAGGCCTTTACCCACCCCTGTTTGGCCATATTAAATTCAATGGAGTGTCGACTCAAAAAATAGGCATGGAAGTTGTACGTGAACATGTTGCCTGTGTATTGCAACATCCAGCATTGTTTAATGACTCCTTGCGCATGAATTTGACATTAGGCAGAGATGTACCGGATGAGCAACTCTGGGAAGTATTAGAAGTTGCCCAGATGCGTGATGTTGTAGAAGACATGTCACGTGGTTTGGATAGTATGTTAGGTATGGATGGTATTAGATTGTCTGGTGGGCAACGTCAACGTATTGCTATCGCGCGTATGGCGCTTACCAATCCTAACGTCGTCATACTTGATGAAGCGACATCAGCGCTTGATGCTGATACAGAAGCACGAGTACATGACTCTCTACAAACATTCCTGAAGAATAGAACTACAATTATTGTCGCGCATCGGCTCAGCGCGGTTAAACAGGCTGATAGAGTATTTGTATTTAATGATGGCAAAATTAGTGAGCATGGTAGTCATAAAGAATTGCTAGGCTCAAATGGTTTGTACTCTAAGTTATATGGTCGACAGCAATCTGGATAAGCTTGTTAGTCAGCATATTCGATTAGTATTAATTTACGGTATATAATGTCATTACGAATAGTTTATTGAGTTTTATCTATGCACTCTGGTCAATAAGCAATATTTTTAGATGTCCCTGCGCGTTCACGTTACTTATCCTTTACGATAAAAAACCCCAAAGAATTAAAAAATGTGCTGACATCTTTGTCGCATATGGTTGATGGTACAAGTGTGGTAATGGGTATTGGTATAAAAGTGGTTACTACTATGCAAAAGGAAGTGCCTGGGCTACACCTGTTCCCCGATCTAAGTAAAGCAGCCGTACCAATGTCTGCTACACCGGGAGATCTATGGTTTTGGTTGCGTGGTGATGACTTGGGAGAATTGCTTCATCGTGGTCGTGCGATTGAGGTCATCGCTAAGCCAGCATTTGATTTGTTCAATGTTGTTGATGGTTTTAAATATGGTGATGGAATGGATTTAACTGGTTATGAAGATGGCACAGAAAATCCTAAAGGTGAGTTAGCTCAGCAAGCGGCACTAATGAATGGTGAAAGTCCCAATATGGATGTTTCTAGTTTTGTGGCCGTTCAGCAATGGCTGCATGATCTTAATCATTTTGAAGATCTTTCAGCACTACAACAAGACCATATTATTGGTAGAACTAAAACTACCAATGAAGAGATTGCAGATGCGCCTATCAGTGCCCATGTGAAAAGAGTCGAGTAAGAAAATTTTGAGCCTCATGCTTTTGTGGTTAGACGTTCTACACCATGGATTGAAAATCAACAATCAGGGTTAGTCTTTGTTTCATTCGGTCATTCATTTGATGCATTTAAAATGCAAATGAAAAGAATGGTGGGCCTAGACGATGGCATCACTGATACTTTATTTGCTTTTTCCAAGCCGCTAACAGTGAACTATTATTGGTGTCCGCCGATTGGTAAAGAGGGCTTAGATATAGCCCAGTTAATGAGCTGATCAAGCAAGCTTTTAATAAACATGCCTGGCGAGACTCAGCACTTGCAATCACGAATGAGAACCATTATTATTTACGCCTCGGATATCAATAAATCATTAGGGGCACTAACATGTCAAATCAGCTTTCTATTAATCAATCTC
>CAWUWP010000129.1:0-4345 GCA_963926275.1 uncultured Gammaproteobacteria bacterium
TGTTATCGAGCTTTTCTTGGCAAGCTACGCATAGACGTGCACCTGGCAACGCTTCTCGGCGTGCTGTTGGGATCTCAGTTTCGCATTCTTCACAATGACTGAGTCCTGCACCCTTAGGTAGTTGGCTCCGCGCTTGTGTAACTGCATCATGAATGCTTGCATCAATTTGATCTTGTACTGCGCCATCACGTGACCATCCGCCTGCCATGTCTACTTTTCTTTGTTCTTAAGTAATAGAATTCTAGACACCAATAACGCAAGTAAGATAAGCACACCATAAGGGTAGTGAAATACGCCATAGAAATAAGCCATCAAAGTTGATGCCAGTAAACCTAATAGAAGTACGCTAATCCAATCCATTACTTAATAAAGCTACAGCAGTAATCTGTTGTTTTTGAGACTTTTAATTGGAACTTGGAATTTGCAGGCACTTCAAAGCTGTCACCACCATTAATTTTCTGCCAGTCACCCTCAGGTAACAGCACATCCAACGCACCCGAGGAAATTTCCATTAACTCTTTCTCATCGGTACTAAATTCGTATTCGCCAGGTAGCATAATCCCCAGTGTTTTGCGTGAGCCATCTTGGAAAATCACAGAACGACTAGTGACTTGTCCTTCAAAGTAAACATTAGCTTCCTTGATGATAGAAACTTTGTCGAATTGAGACATGAATAAATCCTTTTAAATAAATTAAGTGTGATGTGTAATTAAAGCTCATTATTATTATGTGTTTTTAATACTGATTCTAGTTATAAAATTTAATTTTTTTAGTAATTATCTACCGCGCCATGCGTTGATGGAATGTAATGTTTTAAATGTTCGTTTTTAATACGCAACTAGCATAATCCACAATTCTTCCAATCCTCATGAAAAAAAAAGAGTTCAGAGTAGCCATTGTCTTGATGTGAATTATATTGTATGCAGTCATTTTCTTGGTGAGTAGAGTGGAGCAGTATTATGGGCTTTAATTTAAACTAATCGCCTGGTTATTTTTTCTTCAATCCGCTCAAAATAGCAATTGGCTCACATATAAAATAACTCTAAGTATCATATCACTTAGGTGTCAGTTTTTTCTATTAGCGTCATGCCTTCTAAATAAGATCCAAGCTGTATCTTTGCAATACAGCATTGATTAGATTGAGCTAAATGATTTTTTATTAACTTAGTGAATTCTTCTAAAGGTGATGACTGATTAGTGGCATTGATTTCGATATATTCATCGCCTTTTTTTTCTGGTAATAAGAATATTTTGCCAGAAGAATCTATTAGGCGATCTTCTATCGAATATGCGTGAAAATGCAGGTCTGCATTTGCTGTCCACATTTTCCCATTCGAGATAAATGTTAATTCATCTTCTCCAGCGATGTGGATGATGGCCGGCCATATGATTGATGTTAAATGATTGATTCGAGTTTGACTCTATTTTTTGATTTCAAAAGAATAACTACAGTGTTATATCATCAGGGCAGACTGTAGATTTCCATTCAGCAACAGTGCGTATTTTACTTTGCCCCATCTCGCCAGCCGAACTCACGACCTCAGATTCTTGTCGTTTAGAATTGATCGCTTTAGTATGTATCACTGTTGGGTTGCCTTCACAGTTAAGTTCACCAATAAATTCCTGGCTAGTACTTTTTTGGATACTAAATTCACAGCTGTCTTGACCTCCCATAGAGTTTCTAAATTTTTCTTCAAAATCTTTAAATGAGTCAGATGTTATACATTGCTTGATGGTGGGTATTTGAATTTTGCTTTTCATCATCGCACGCACTTTTGCTCTTTGGGATTCTGGAAGGTTCGCTATCATGTTTGCAATTGCACCGCTTTCAAGAACTTCTGCTGTTGTTTCCCAATAACCTAATTCCATATCAAGTGGTACAACCTCTACTTCCGCGTAGGAAATGTGAGTGAATAAGGTTAGAACAATTGCGAGTATTTTTTTCATAGTTGATATTTCTTTTGTATTATTTGAGCACAGTATAAAACACTAATAAAATGTTTTATGCGTTATTGAAATTGAAATCATGTTAGACGGTGCGTAGGAAAAAGAAAAGACCGGGCACTAATTTTTTATTATTACTTTGTCGGGAATGATGGGGTAAGCATTCGCTCTAGTTTAATTTTAGTTGTTTTTAACTTCTTCTATGTTTGCTTGATAGCTCTGATAGCGCTCTGATTGAATAATGTTTTTCTCGACGGCAGTTTTTATTGCACATTGAGGTTCGTTGATGTGTTTGCAGTCTGAGAATTTACAATCGCCAAGGTAAGGGAGAAATTCACGGTAGCCAAGCATGACCTGTTTAACCTCTTTGAATATTGGCATAAAGGTGCGTACGCCTGGTGAGTCAATGAGTCTGCCGCTGTCATTAATGCTGTGCGCGAATGCATTAGTGGTGGTGTGTTTACCTTGTTGTATATTCTCTGAGAGCTCGCCAACTCTTATATTATTGTTATTAAGTAGACGGTTTATTAATGATGATTTTCCGACGCCAGACTGGCCTACTAAAATACTGGTTTCGTTAGAAAGGGCTTCTCGTAAGGTTTGAATGCCATAACCAAGCTTTGCGCTAACAATGATGAAATTCTCGACTAAATCTTTATAGGTATTCTCTAGCTTGGATATGTCAACGTGATTGTCATTAAGCATTTCTGCTTTGTTGATGACTAAGGTTGCCTTACAGTCGTTTAGTAGTGCGCAGGCTAGGTATTTATCGATGAGTGACGTTGAGAAGGTGGGTGCTGCCGCGATCACGACTATCATGTGATCAATGTTGGCGGCGATTGTTTTTTCTCGTTTAAAATTATCTATGCGCGTGATTTGATTCCTACGTTCACATATTTTTTCAATGACGTCTTTTGATTGATCTTTTTTTTCACATTCAACATTGTCGCCACACATAGCATCGACTGACTTGCTTCTTGCGTGGCAAGCATGTTGTTCACCATGCTCATCTTCGACAATGAAAGTTTTTCCTTGTCGTGCGATAACGTGTGCTAGATACATATCAGTGCGCTGCTTAGTAGTGATAAAACTGTTCGTTTAAGTAATCATTGACTGCGTTGATTTGAGTTTGGTTCCAACCGGTGTTTGCCCCATTAGCGCAGTGGGTCACACGGGTTTTTAATTCTACGCTATTGTTGACTATGCGCTCATCGCGAGTGTAGATGACGTGTCCGTCACCGCCAGTCATACGGCCATGGCATTCAATACATTCGGTTTGGTGTAATGCCTGGCCATCTTCAGCGTGTGAAGTAAAGGTGATGAGTGTTAGGGCTAATAATAAAAGGCTAGGCAAAAATTTCATGGGGGGTTGGTTTCTCATTAATGTTAGCAATTGGATTTTTATAATATAAAGGTAGTTGGTGTACACTCTGATCAAAGCTGATTATACAACGTGTAAAAACATAGTGGACCTTATATATGGATGATTTAAAAAACAATAATAATCTGATTTGGATTGATTTAGAAATGACAGGGTTGGACACGGTCAATGATGAAATCATTGAAATTGCCACTATTGTCACCGATAAAGAGCTAAATATCATTGCTGAAGGTCCAATGATTGCCATTCACCAACCACAAAGTCGTTTGGATCAGATGGATGACTGGAATCAAACGCAACATGGTAAATCAGGTTTAATTAAGCGTGTGCTTGATAGCCAATATAGCTTGGCACAAGCCGAATCCGAGACCATTGTTTTTCTAGAGAAATATATTTCGGCAGGGAAATCACCTATGTGTGGCAATAGCATTTGTCAGGATCGTCGCTTTATGGCGCGCCAAATGCCACTGCTAGAAGACTTCTTTCATTACCGAAACTTAGATGTCAGTACCTTGAAAGAATTGGTTAAACGATGGTACCCCGCTAATGGTTTTGAGTTTGATAAAGAACCAGAACACCTTGCTCTGGCAGATATCCGCGATTCTATCAATGAACTTACACACTATCGCGCAAAATTATTTGTAGCTGCCAGTTAGCTAACTGGCAGAATTCCAACCAGCAGCAGATTCGTTTAAATCTGGGGTAAGAATAGTATTAACATTGTCTAACGAGGTATCTATTTCTGGATAATCTAAAGTGTAATGTAAACCACTACTTTCTTTACGCTCCAAGGCGCTGCGAATAATTAAATCGGCCACTACCGCAATATTACGTAACTCGATTAAATCACTGGTGACTTTAAAGTTGCTGTAGTACTCGTCTATCTCGCTTAATAACAAGTCGACACGATGCTTGGCACGTTGCATCCGTTTAGTACTGCGGACAATACCCACGTAATCCCACATAAAGCGACGTAGTTCGTCCCAGTTATGAGCCACAACAATTTCTTCGTCTGAGTCA